>NZ_JBFUFB010000016.1:0-95809 GCF_056403655.1 Mesorhizobium sp. P2_F8 | reverse complement strand
GATCGTTGCTGCACGGCAAGGGCTCGGGATGACGACACTGCCGTGCTTCGTTGGCGATGCCGACCCCCTACTGGTGAGGGTGCCGGGTACCGACCTGCACATGTACGGAACGCTCTGGCTTCTCACGCAGGGGGAGACACGCAAGACGAAGCGCGTGCGGCTCTTTACCGAGTTCGTATCCCGCAGGCTCGCCGCGTACGCTCCGCTTCTCGCGGGGCTGAATGGAGGCGAGAACTTACGCCGACCCCGGCTTGATGACGATCCGACGATGTACCGTTGAGCACCTCTTCGGGACGATCAAGCGCATGTCGGGCGGTGGAAGGTTCCTCACCAGGGGGCTTAGGCGGTGAAGTCGAAGCGGCGCTCTCAATCCTCGCCTTCAACATCCTCCATGCCGTGAACGCCTTCGGTTATCGCGACACGCAGGTGCAGCGGCCTGCCTTGCCGGGCAAGCGCTGATATCGGAGTCCCAGCGGACCGAAGATGTGATATGATCGGCTCCGCGCGGGGCCATGACCGGAACTCGAAAACGGAAAACTGTCCCTGGTCGCCATGGTTTGTTAATCGGGTGCCCGGATTGTGAATTCGAGGCGGATTGAAGCGTGACCCCAAAAAGGCCATGCTTTGCCCGGAAAGATCGAGTCTACGCCAATCCCGCTGACGCGGAGATGGCGCCTGGCTGAAAGGGATACGATGCAGCAAGGACGTGCGCGCTGGCTGACAAGGCTGGCAATTGTGACAGGCATGGCGATCTCGGCTTTGCCGGCCTATGCCAAGCAAACCGCCGAACCGGTCAAGATCACGTCGTTCTCGGGTGCCTATCTGGCCGCCAGGATCGCCGAAGGCGACAACGACCTCGACAGCGCCATCGCCTATTACAAGCAGGCATTGGCCTTCAATCCGAGCGACACCGGCCTGCAGCAGAGCCTGATGCTGTCGCTGATCGCTCAAGGGCGCTTCGACGAATCCCTGGTCTATGCCGACAAGCTCAAGGAAGTTCCCGATGTCGAGCGCTTCTCGCGCCTGGCGCTCGCGGTCGATTCCTTCCACAAGAAGGATTTCGCCAAAGCACAGTACTGGCTCAAGCTGTCGCTGGAATCCGATCTCGACCGACTGATATCCGGCGTCATGTCCGGCTGGGCCCAACAAGGCGCCGGCCAAGCCAGCGATGCGATGGCGTCCATCGACAAGTTGCAGGGGCCGGACTGGTTCGGCCTGTTCAAGTCCTTCCATCGCGCGCTGATCGCCGACGCGTCGGGCATGCCCGAAAAGGCCGAGGCGATCTACGCCGCGACGATGCAGGATACGGCCGCCGGTGGTGCGGCTCCCGAAACCTGGATGCGCAACGCCCAGGCCTACGCGTCGTTCCTGGCCCGCAAGGGCGACAAGGACAAGGCACTGTCGGTGCTCGATCAGGCCGAGGCGTTTGCGCCGGGCAAGCTGGAAATCGTCGCCTTGCGCGACAAGATCAGCAAGGGTGACAAGATTGCGCCTTTCGCTGCCGGCCCATCGGACGGCGCGTCGGAGATCCTGCTTAATCTCGCCACGGCGCTCAATCGCGGCGGTGGCGAGCCATTCGTCCGTCTTTACCTGCAGTATGCCTTGGCCCTGAAGCCTGACAGCGACGCAGCCCTGGTGCAACTCGCGGCCGTTTCCGAGCAGTTGAAGGACGGCGAGGGCGCCATCGCGCTCTATCGGCGCATCCCCGACTCTTCGCCGTTGAAAGAGCTTTCGGACCTGCAACTCGGCCTCAACCTTGCCGATCTCAATCGCCAGGACGAGGCGATCACCCATCTGAAGGCTTTCGTCGACGCGCATCCCGACGACATGCGCGCCTATCTGGCGCTCGGCGGCGTCTACTCGTCGAAGGATGATTTCCGCTCGGCGGCCAATCTCTACGACAAGGCAGTCACGGTGCTGAAGACGCCGACTGCCGCCAACTGGAACATCTTCTACCAACGCGGCATCGCCTATGAGCGGCTAAAGGAATGGCCCAAGGCCGAACCGAGCTTCCGCAAGGCGCTGGAACTGTTCCCCGACCAGCCGCAGGTGCTGAACTATCTCGGCTATTCCTGGGTCGACATGAATACGAACCTCAAGGAAGGCCTGGCGATGATCCAGAAGGCCGTCGATCTCAGGCCGAGCGACGGTTACATCGTCGATTCCCTGGGCTGGGCCTATTTCCGCCTCGGCCGGTTCGATGACGCGGTGCGCGAGATGGAACGCGCGGTGTCGCTGAAGCCGGAAGATCCGGTTCTCAACGATCATCTCGGCGACGCCTACTGGCGTGTCGGCCGCAAGCTGGAAGCCACCTTCCAGTGGAACCAGGCGCGCGACTTGAAGCCGGACCCCGATGTACTGGCCACCTTGCAGCAGAAGCTGATGAAGGGCCTGCCGCCCATCGAGTCCAACACCGCGCAGGAAACCCCGAAGGTCAAGCCCGAGCCGGTGCCAGCCCCGAAGGGGTGAAATCGGTTTCTTGAAATGCAAACGGGGCTCTTTCGGAGCCCCGTTTTCGTTTGGACGTCCATCCGTCCTAAAACTCAACACGCACCAGTACCCGGAGCGCTCGCCGACCTTGTCATAGAGCTTCATCGCCGTGTGATTGGTCTCATGCGTCAGCCAGTACACCCGCCCCGAACCGGCGGCCTGGGCACGCTCGTAGACGCCCTCTATCAGGGCCAGGCCGATGCCTTTGCCGCGCGAGGCCTCTGTGGTGAAAAGGTCCTGCAGGTAGCAATTCGGCGAGATCGCCGTGGTGCTGCGGTGAAAGAGGTAATGCACGAGGCCGAAAAGCTGTCCCTCGCTCTCGGCAACCAGCGCATGCATCGGCTCATAGGCATCGAAGAAGCGCGACCATGTCATCGCGGTGATCTCGCTTGCCAGCGCCGTCTCGCCCGAGCGGCCGTAAAATGCATTGTAACCGTCCCACAGCGGCATCCATTGGTCGAAATCCTGCCGGGCGATGGGACGGATGATGGTGGAACTGGGCATGATTGAACCTGTTGTCCTGACACTTTGCGGCATGAGCAGACCGCAGGCGCCCATGGCCGGCAATGGGCCAGTCGCTCGCAAAGCTTTCAACATCATCGGCGGGCTCGCTAGGTCCGCACAGGTGCGCCTTGCTTGACGCTACGCCGCCGTGTCTCTAGGACGTGCCGGCAAGCTAGCCTTTGCTGCCGAGGCCCCCGTGACGATTCCGACGATTGAAATCCCCGCCCATATGCATCCCAGCCGCTCGTTCCAGGGGCTGATCCTGACCTTGCACAATTACTGGGCGAACTATGGTTGCGTCATCCTGCAGCCCTACGACATGGAGGTCGGCGCCGGCACCTTTCATCCGGCGACGACGCTGCGCGCGCTCGGGCCAAAACGCTGGAACGCCGCCTATGTCCAGCCGTCGCGCCGCCCCAAGGATGGCCGCTATGGCGAGAACCCGAACCGGCTGCAGCATTACTACCAGTACCAGGTGATCCTGAAGCCGAATCCGCCGAACCTGCAAGAGCTCTATCTCGGCTCGCTGGCGGCGATCGGCGTCGATCCGCTGCTACACGACATCCGCTTCGTCGAGGACGATTGGGAAAGCCCGACGCTGGGCGCCTGGGGGCTGGGCTGGGAGTGCTGGTGCGACGGTATGGAAGTGTCGCAGTTCACCTATTTCCAGCAGGTCTGCGGCATTGAGTGCGCCCCAGTGGCGGGCGAACTGACCTATGGGCTGGAGCGCTTGGCCATGTATGTGCAGGGCGTCGACAATGTCTACGACCTCAACTTCAACGGCCGCGGAGGGGCCGACAAGGTCACCTACGGCGATGTCTTCCTGCAGGCCGAGCAGGAGTATTCGCGCCACAATTTCGAATACGCCAACACGGCGATGCTGCTGCGCCATTTCGAGGACGCCGAGGCCGAATGCAAGGCGCTGCTCGATGCCGGTGCACCGGCGTCGAACGACAATCTGCCGATGCACCGCATGGTTTTCCCGGCCTACGACCAGTGCATCAAGGCCAGCCATGTCTTCAACCTGCTCGACGCGCGTGGCGTGATTTCGGTCACGGAACGGCAGAGCTACATCTTGCGGGTGCGCAATCTGGCGAAGGCCTGCGGCGAGGCGTTTTTGAAGACGCAGGCCGGTGGACTGGCGGCCTGAGTTCAGGCACGCTTCATCACCTCGAGGCAAGCGTTGATCGGCAGCACGTTCTGACCAGTGGCACCGTCGATCGTGCGCAATGCCTGCCGAACGCCCGGCATCGAGAAGGCACCGTGAGCCTGCGCGGTGAAGCAGGCGGTGAGTGCTACAATCTGCAGAAGTCTGGATGCCGTTTTCATGGTCGTTCAGCCAATAGTTCCCTACCTGAGCGTGGGTCGCTTCAGCGCTGCGTTCGGTTCATGGAAATCTTTGATCCAAGGACGGGCGGGGTCGCCTCGTCCCGACAGGGCGGCCAAAATTTCCGGAAAGGGTGACAGCGGCCAGCCGAGTTGCTATGCCCCGCGCGGACCATCTTGCCGCGTGAGCCTCATCCATGCCTGACCTGCTTCTCGAACTTCGCTCAGAGGAAATCCCCGCGCGCATGCAGCGTAAGGCGGCGGGTGATCTCAGGAAGATGTTGACCGACGGTCTGGTCGAGGCGGGCCTGACCTATGAGGCGGCGCGCGAGTACTGGACCCCGCGGCGTCTGGCGGTCGATATCAGGGGCCTGACCGCGCGCTCGAAGGATATAAGCGAGGAGATCAAGGGACCGTCTACGACGGCGCCCGAACAGGCGGTGCAAGGTTTCCTGCGCAAGGCCGGGCTTTCGTCGATCGCCGAGGCGCATGTCCATTCCGATCCTAAGAAAGGCGATTTCTACGTCGCCCACATCTCGAAGCCGGGCAGGGCATCGGAAGAGATCATCGCCGAGTTGGTGCCGGGCATCATCCGCGGCTTCGCCTGGCCGAAATCGATGCGCTGGGGGCCGGCCTCGGCCAAGCCCGGTTCGCTGCGCTGGGTGCGGCCGCTGCAATCGATCCTGTGCACCTTCGGCCCGGAGACCGAGGAACCGGTGGTGGTCGATTTCGAGATCGACGGCATCCGCTCGGGCAACATCACCTATGGCCACCGCTTCCACGCGCCTGGCGGCATTACGGTGCGCCGCTTCGACGACTATGTCTCAAAGCTGGAGGCGGCCAAGGTCGTGCTCGACGCCGACCGGCGCAAGGAGATCATCCTTGCCGACGCGCGCAATCTCGCCTTCGCCAACGGGCTCGATCTTGTCGAGGACGAAGGGCTGCTGGAGGAAGTCTCCGGGCTGGTCGAATGGCCGGTCGTGCTGATGGGCGAGTTCGAGGAGGCTTTCCTGGCCATTCCGGCCGAAGTGATCCGGTTGACCATCCGCGCCAACCAGAAATGCTTTGTCACGCGGCCGCAGGGTGCTGCCGAGGGTCTTTCCAATCGCTTCATCCTCACCGCCAACATCGAGGCCAAGGATGGCGGCAAGGAGATCGCCCACGGCAACGGCAAGGTGGTGCGCGCCCGGCTGTCCGATGCGCTCTATTTCTGGACGACCGACCAGGGCGATTTGCCGGACCTCTATCAGCTCGCGGCATCGGCGGAAAAATTCGGGCTCGATCTGAAGAAGCCGCTCGACCAGCGCATGGCGCGCCTCGATCATCTCGGCGTCACCTTCCACGCCAAGCTCGGCACGCAAGGTGAGCGGGTGGAGCGGATTGCCCGGCTTGCCGAGGAATTGGCGCCGATCGTCGGCGCCGATTTTGTGCTGGCGCGCCGCGCCGCTGTCCTGGCGAAGGCCGATCTCACCACCGAAGTCGTCGGAGAATTTCCCGAACTGCAAGGCGCCATGGGCCGCAAATACGCGCTGCTGCAGGGCGAGCATGCTTCGGTCGCCGCGGCGGCGGAAGAACACTACAAGCCGCAAGGTCCTTCCGACCGTGTGCCGAGCGATCCGGTATCGGTCGCTGTCGCGCTAGCCGACAAGCTGGATACGCTTATCGGCTTCTGGGCCATCGACGAAAAGCCGACGGGATCGAAGGACCCCTATGCGTTGCGTCGGGCAGCGCTCGGGGTGGTTAGAATATTGATCGAAAATGATATTCGACTGGCGCTGGCACCCATCGTGGGGAGGGTTTCCGACCTCCTCGCCTTCTTCCATGATCGCCTCAAAGTCTACCTCCGCGACCAGGGTGCGCGGCATGATCTGATCGACGCGGTCATCACACCGCAGTCGGACGACCTGCTGCAGATCGTGCGCCGTGTCGAGGCGCTTGGTTCTTTCCTCGACACCGAGGACGGCAGGAATCTGCTCGCCGGCACCAAGCGCGCGGCCAACATCCTGGCCGCCGAGGAGAAGAAGAAAACGGTGGTCGCCAAGACTGTTGAGCCGGCGCTGTTTCGCGAGGACGCCGAGAAATCGCTGTTTGCGGCGGTGAATCAGGCTGAGAAGCAAGCCGGCGAAGCGATTCAAAACGAAGACTTTTCCGGCGCTTTGCTGGCGCTTAGCGTGTTGCGCGAACCCGTTGATTCATTCTTTGAGCATGTTCTCGTGAATGATGAGGACGAGGCCGTGCGCGCCAACCGACTGGCGCTCCTCGCCCGCATCCGGGCGGCTACCGGTCAGGTCGCGGACTTCTCGAAGATCGCGGGTTGAGGCCTGAAAATTCTGAAGATAGGCCCTTCGAGCCGGCTTACAGTCATATGACGATGATCTCTCCGTGGCAAAAGGGACATGTTCCCCAACCCACGGAGGCTTCCATGAATTCCGATCACGAAATCGAAGTGACAGAAGAAACCCCGGCTCCCGCCGAGGCGCTTGAATCCGCTTCCGAAACCGCCCTCGATCACGCTGCCGCCGGCACGGTCGAAGCGGCCGATCTGTCGGATGATGACGAAGACGGCGACGATGAAGAAGGCGAAGAGTCTGACGAAGACGAAGCCGCCACGCTCTCGGATGACGACGAAGATGAAGAAGACGATGAGGACGAAGACGACGCCGATGACAGCGTGAAGGCTGAAGGCGACGACGAGAAATCCGAAGAAGAAGAATCCGAAGACGACGAGTCCGAAGAAGACGACGACAAGGAAGAAGCCGCCTGATTTTAGGCTGCCGATCTATCGATTGATAACAGGGCGGCGCTGACGCGCCGCCCTTTCTGTCAGATGCCAACCTGTCAGTCTTCCCGGAAGCTGACTGGGTCAGGCTTCCCGGAAGCTGACGGGTCAGTCTTCCAGAATGCTGACGCGCACGCTGTTTTCGTAGACGTCGACCTGGATCAGCGGCTCGCCATTGACGATGGCGCGCTTGGTCGAGGAGCTCATCGCGCCGGAGCGCTCCAGCATGCGCTGCAAATCGGCGCGCTGGTCGTTGGTCCTGAACCAGCCATCACCCTCGTCATCGCGGTCGCGACGGTGGAATTTGTGCCAGTTGGCGCGGTCCTGCCGTACGATCTGCGCCGCAGTCTCCAGTGCATAGCCGTCACTCGCCCGATGATCCCGATCGGAAATGCGCGCGACATAGGATCCCAGCATGTCATCGGCTTGGGCCGCGCCGGCGCCAAACAAGGACGCCAGCAGAAGCCCGGCCGCAGTGACGGTTTTGAATTTTCTCATGATCAGCCCCCCTTACCCCAAATGACAAAAACCCGTCTACCATGGCCGCTTGACGAAATTCGGACAGTGGCACCCAGCGGCGAAGAACCAGGACGGGTTTGCCTGCCAATGGTGCGCCGGGCGCCAGACCCCAGTCAAGTCGCAGTCCAGCCTCTAATTGGCTTTGCTGACCCCGCGAACGGGCTGGGTTGTTGCTCGTGCGGGTGCTTTCGGTGGCGAGGCCGAGTTTGTGCCGGCATCTCCCGCAGGCGCGGCGGAGGCTGTAGCCGTTGCCGGCGCAGTACCTGTCGCCGGCGCAGTACCTGTCGCCGGCGTGGTGCCCGTCGCCGGCGTGGTGCCCGTCGCCGGCGTGGTGCCCGCCTCTGGTGCGGTGGCTTTCGCCGAGGCGGCGCTTGGCGCCGGCGCCGAGAAGGCGGGACCAACGACGCCGCCGCGAATGACCATCGGGTTCTGCTCAAACCCACGCCTGGCCTCCGGCTTGTCGGTGATCGCCGACACCTTTTCATAAGTGACGTCGGGCTGCGCTTCGCCGAGCCCCACCATCGATTGCACATTGCTGGCCTTGGCGGTTTCGGCGGTCTTCAGCGGTTTGGCGGCATCGAGCTTGATGATGGATGGCGTCGAGGAGGGCACGCCGGGGAAAACCAGCGACGAGGCCTGTGCCCCGCCAGCCGTCACCACAACGACAATACCCAGCAGCATACGCACAGACACGATGATCGCTCCCCTTTGCCCAGAAGCCGCACAGTAGCGGGCCGGAATTGATGCCGGCTTTCGCGGGAACGTAGCATTTTAGCGATTGATAAATCGCCAATGCCCAGATTGCCCGACAGCGACTTGTCGCAACAGCCGACTTGCCCAACAGCCGCCATCGTACTACGCAGCCGGCATCTGCGAGGTGATGAGAGTGGCTGAAATACTTGCCGTCAGCGAGGCGCTGGAGCGGGCGCTGGCCCTGCTCCGGGACGGCGATGTCGTCGCCATCCCGACCGAAACCGTCTACGGGCTTGCCGGCGACGCCACCAACGGCGTCGGCGTGGCGCGCATTTTTGAAGCCAAGGGGCGGCCCCGCTTCAACCCGCTGATTGCCCATGTCGCCGACTTGGCGATGGCCGAGCGCATTGCGCTGTTTGATCCGCTGTCGAAGAAACTGGCGCTTGCGTTCTGGCCGGGTCCGCTGACGCTGGTGCTGCCGCAGCGACCCGGCAATGGCATCCACCCGCTGGTCACGGCCGGGCTCGATACGATTGCCTTGCGCATGCCAAGAGGCTTTGGCGGCGACCTCATCGCCCGCCTCGGCCGCCCGCTTGCCGCGCCCAGCGCCAATTCATCCGGCAAGATCAGCGCTACCACGGCGCAAGCGGTGGCGGCGGATCTCGGCGCACGCATAAAGCTGGTGGTCGATGGCGGAGCGACGCCGGTCGGGCTGGAGTCGACCATCGTCAAGGCCGAAGGGGAAAGATTGCGGCTGCTCCGGCCCGGCGGCATTGCCGCCGAAGACATCGAGGCGGCCATCGGCATGGAGCTCTTGCGCGGCGGCGCCGCCGGCGTCGAGGCGCCGGGTATGCTTGCCTCGCACTATGCGCCTGACGCCGCGATGCGGCTCAACGCCGGAACAGTCGGTGAGGGCGAAGCCCTGCTCGGCTTCGGCAGCCGGCGAGCCGAAGGCTGGCGACACGCCGCCGCGTTCGTCAACCTGTCCGAGACAGGCGACCTGCGCGAAGCGGCGAGCAATCTTTTCGCTTATATGCAGGCACTCGACAGCAGCGGCGCACGGATTATCGCCGTCGAGCCGGTTCCCTTCGACGGGCTTGGCGAGGCGATCAACGATCGGCTCTCGCGCGCCGCCGCCCCTCGTGACAACATCTTGGCAGCAACGTAGTTTTCCCCATGACCGAAATATCAGAGAAACTCGATCCCGCTCTCATCGATCGCTTCGCGGCGATCGTCGGTGACAAATACGCGTTGCGCGACGAGCAGGACATCGCGCCTTACCTCACCGAGCGGCGCGGGCTCTGGCATGGCGCGACGTCGCTGGTGCTGCGGCCGGGCAGCGTCGAGGAAGTCAGCCAGATCATGCGGCTGGCGACCGAGACGGGAACGCCAGTCGTCCCGCAAAGCGGCAACACCGGACTGGTCGGCGCCCAGGTGCCGGACAGATCCGGCCGCGAGATCGTGCTGTCGCTGTCGCGGCTGAACCGCATCCGCGAGATCGATGTCTTGTCCAACACGGTGACGGTCGAAGCCGGCGTCATCCTGCAGACGCTGCAGGAAGCGGCCGATGGCGTCGACCGGCTGTTTCCGCTGTCGCTGGCTGCGCAGGGCTCCTGCCAGATCGGCGGCAACCTGTCGTCCAATGCCGGCGGCACCGGCGTGCTTGCCTATGGCAATGCGCGCGAACTCTGCCTTGGGGTTGAAGTGGTGCTGCCGACGGGCGAGGTGTTCGATGATTTGCGCAAGCTGAAAAAGGATAATACCGGCTACGACCTGAAGAACCTGTTCGTCGGCGCCGAGGGCACGCTAGGCGTCATCACAGCCGCCGTGCTCAAGCTGTTCCCGAAACCGAAAGGGCGCGAGGTGGCTTTCGTCGGCCTGTCATCGCCGCAAGCAGCGCTCTCCCTGTTCAGCCTGGCGATGGACCGCGCCGGAGCAGCGCTCACCGCCTTCGAACTGATCGGCAAGCGCCCGTACGACTTCACCCTGGCGCATACCCAGAGCGTGGTGCGGCCGCTGATCGAAGATTGGCCGTGGTATGTGCTGATGCAGATTTCGTCCGGCCGCTCATCGGAGGATTCGCGGGCATTGATCGAGGAGGTGCTCTCGACTGGTCTCGAACAGGAGTTCGTCGGCGACGCAGTCATTGCCGCAAGTCTTGGGCAGGGCGATGCCTTCTGGAACTTCCGCGAGCTGCTGCCCGAGGCGCAGAAGCCGGAGGGCGCTTCGATCAAGCACGACATTTCCGTGCCGATCGCTTCGATCCCGCGCTTCATCGAGGAGGCCGCCGGGGCGGTGGCGTCGGTGAGTGCCGGCGCCCGCGTGGTCTGCTTCGGCCATATGGGTGACGGCAATCTGCACTATAACATCTCGCGGCCCGTCGACGGCGACGACGAGGCGTTTCTCGCTCTCTATCATCCGATGAACACGGCCGTGCATGACGTGGTGCGCAGCCTGCATGGCTCGATCTCGGCCGAGCATGGCATCGGCCAGTTGAAGCGGGACGAACTGATCGCCACAGCGCCACCGATGGCGATCGAGCTGATGCGCCGGGTGAAGGCTGCCTTCGACCCAGCCGGCATCATGAATCCCGGTAAGGTTATCTGATCCTTTCGGCATCTTGTGGCTGGTGGCATTCCGATAACCATCCCGCAGATCAGCAAAATTTAACCGACTTTCTTAAGCGGGGCGGTAAGGTGCCCGCGCTACTGTCTGCTCACAAACGAGGCTGGAAAAACCGGCCCGGAGAGAACCGGACACCGGCTCTCAGGAGACAGACAGGAAGGCACTCTATGAACACCGGACTGAAGCCAGTCTGGGCCGGACGCAACATGCGTCTCGACCCATTCCGCCTGCCGCAAGTGGTCAGCTACGCCACACGCGACGACTACGGCGACGTGACCTTTACCATCGACAAGCGGGGCGCAGTGATCCGCCGCATGCTCGAGATGAGCGGTTTGCCGGCGATCATCGCGCTGCCAGCCAATGCGTTTCGCGGCGTCGCCGCCCGTGCGATGGAGGATCCGGACGGCAATGTTACGGTGACGCTGGAACTCCTGCATAACGATCCGATGCTGTCGGTGCCGCTGCTGGTGGCCGATGATCTCGAAGACGTCGCCGCCGACTGGCGCGCCTGGGCCGACGCCTACCGTCTGCCGATGCTCTTGATCGAATCGGACGGCGTCGCCCGTACCCTGGAAGAATCGCTCGGCGCCGCCATCAAGACGCTGCCGCCGCAGGATCGTCGCAAGGGCCGCGTTTCGCACATGCGCCGCCCGCGCTTCCTCGCCCGCCGCAGGGCCGGCGATCTCGGTCTCAGGCTGGTCATCGACGGCCAGGAGATCATTTCGCGCGAATAGGAAGAGCTTGGCGCGTCCTTCCTTCTCCACAAGGGGAGAAGGAAAAAGCCGCTACACCAGCGGCTTCAGTGCCACCCACACCGCGCCGCCGATCAGGCCAAGGAAGATCAGCCAGCCGACCTGGTTGTTCGAACGGAACAGCCGCAGGCATTGGTCCGGATTGTCGATATCCAGCACGGCGATCTGCCGCGCCATATGGGCGCCGGCGGCGATCAGCCCGGCCAGCGCAACCACCGGAGCCTGTGCCGACGCGAAGGCGATGGCGAAGCACACAAGCGTGCCGCCATAGAGCCCGACAAGCCATGACTTGGTGTTGTCGCCGAACAGGCGTGCCGTCGAGCGCACGCCGACAATGGCGTCATCTTCCTTGTCCTGATGCGCATAGATCGTGTCGTAGCCGATCACCCACAGGATAGAGCCGATATAGAGCATGATGGCGGGCCCATCGAGGTCGCCGAACTCGACCGCCCATCCCATCAGGGCACCCCAGGAAAAAGCAAGGCCGAGAACCAGTTGCGGCCAGTTGGTTATCCGCTTCATGAACGGATAGACGGCGACGATGGCCAGCGAGCAGATGCCGAGCAGAATGGCGAAACTGTTGAACTGTATGAGCACCACCAGGCCAACCAGCGCCTGCAGGACAAGAAACACCCATGCCCGCCGGCGCGTGGTCTTGCCCGACGGCAGCGGCCGTGACCGCGTCCGCTCGACCTTGTTGTCGATGTCCTCGTCGACGAGGTCGTTGTAGGTGCAGCCGGCGCCGCGCATGGCGATGGCGCCGATCAGGAAAAGCACGAGATACAATGGCGCCGGCAGCAGCGAGAGCAGCGGATCGCCGGGACGCGGATAGGCGCTCGCCGCAAGTGCTGCCGACCACCAGCACGGCCACAAAAGCAATTGCCAGCCGATCGGCCTGTCCCACCGGGCAAGCTGCGCATAGGGCCATATCGAGCGCGGCAGCACGCGATAGACCCAATGGCCGTTCGGTGCATCGGCGACACGGCCCTGGGCCGCTTTCGACTGGATCGGTTCCATGCTGCTGGATTGGCAGCAGACTGGAAGGCCGTCAAGCAGTCTCGCTTGCGGACGCGAAGATGTCATGAGAGGCGAACCAATCCTTCGCGACCTCGATGAACGCCAGCGCCGCATTGGAGACGCGCTGGTGCGTGTCATAGGTGAGCAGGATCCGCTGCATGGGCAGCGGATCGGACAACCGTTTGCAGAGGAGCGGCAGGCCGTCATAGCTGCGGTCGCCATGCGGGCGGGTGTAGCTGACGGCGACGCCGAAGCCATTGGCGACTATGCTGCGCTGGAGTTCGAACGAACCCGTCGTTGTGTCCGCGACCGGGGAGAGGCCACGGCTGCGGAACAGGTCGAGCATGTGCTGCCAACTGTGCGGCTGGTCTGTCGTGATCAGCGGATAGGCAGCCAGATCCGCAAGGCTGACCTCGGAACGATCCGCCAGGGCATGGCCTGCCGGCAACAGCGCATGCGGCCGAAGTTCGCGCAGCAGGATGCGGGCGAAATGTGTCGGCAGGCTGAGGTCGTAGGTAAGGCCGAGATCGATGGCGGCGTCACCGAGCCGCCGCCCGAGCGTTTCGAATGTCTCGTCGCGAACGACAATTTTCACGGCCGGATAGCGTTCGGAGAAGGCGCGGATCAGGGCCGGCGCAAAGAAAGGCGCCAGGTCCTCGAAACATCCCAGCACCAGTTCACCGCCGACGGCCGATTTGCTTGAACCCAGGCCGACGAGTTCGTCCGTTTCGGTGAGAACCTGTCTTGCCTTCGCCACGACAGCGCGGCCGAACGACGTCGGCGACACGCCGCTGCCTCGCTGGCGGACGAACAGCTTCTGGCCGAAATTCTTTTCGACAGCGTCAATGGCCACCGAAACCGAAGGCTGCGAGACGTTCAGCATTTTCGCGGCGCCGGTGACGCTGCCATGACGCGCAACGGCAACCAGATAACGCAGCTGCGTGAGGGTCACATTCATAGGGTAATCCTATGTGCAGAATGAGAAGCTATTATTTTACTGAATGAAAGCGGATTGCGATAGTCGGTCATTCCAAGAGGAGAAAGCCATGTCTTCCAAGACTGAGACCCAGACAATCGACACCCAGGTCATCGACGCAAAGACGATCGCCGACTACCAGCGCGACGGTGCCGTTTGCATCCGCGGTGCTTTCAAGGGTTGGGTCGACACAATTGCCGCCGGGGTCGAGCGCAACATGCAGAACCGCAGCGCCACCGCGTCCGATATCGCCAATGGCCGCGGCAGTTTCTTTGATGACTATTGCAACTGGGAGCGCATTCCCGAATTCGTCAGCGTGGTGCGGAACTCGCCCGCCGCCGAACTGGCAGCGGCGGTAATGCAGTCGCGCACCGCGCAGTTCTTCCACGATCACGTTCTGGTCAAGGAACCCGGCACGCAGAAGCCGACGCCCTGGCACCAGGACATCCCCTACTACTTCGTTGATGGCCAGCAGACGGTGAGCTTCTGGATCCCCATCGATCCGGTGAAGGAGGCGACGCTGCGCCTGATCGCCGGCTCGCACAAATGGGACAAGATGATCCTGCCGGTGCGCTGGCTCGACGACAGCAATTTCTATGCCGGCGAGGGCGACTATCGGCCGGTGCCGGACCCGGACAAGGACCCGTCGATGAAGGTGCTCGAATGGGAAATGGAGCCGGGCGACGCCATCCTGTTCGACTTCAGGACCGCGCATGGCGCGCGTGGCAACATGACCTCGGCACGGCGCCGGGCGCTGTCGCTGCGCTGGGTCGGCGACGATGCGCGTTATGTCGAGCGGCCGGGACGCACCTCGCCCCCCTACCACGGCCATGGCATGCAGCCGGGACAGAGGCTGCGCGAGGACTGGTTCCCGGTCATCTTCCAGGGCTGAGCGGCAGCCAGAAAATCGTCGGCGGTGTGGGCCGCCGATTTTCGGCAGGGGTAACGTTCCCGTGCGCAAATCCGATCAAAGCACCCTGATGCCTTGACCCATCGTGCAGAGAGCAATAGCGGGTGCTCTGCAGGTTAATAGGCATCACGAGGTGGCCATGAACGTTCTTCTTCTCGGCTCCGGCGGCCGCGAACATGCGCTCGCCTGGAAGATCGCCGCGTCGCCGTTGTTGACAAAGCTCTATGCGGCTCCCGGCAATCCGGGCATCGGCGGCGAGGCCGAGTTGGTGAAGCTGGACATTTCCGATCACGAAGCCGTTGCCGCCTTCTGCAAGGACAAGAAGATCGACCTCGTCGTGGTTGGCCCGGAAGGGCCGTTGGTCGCCGGCATCGCCGACGATCTGCGTGCGCAAGGCATTCGCGTCTTCGGACCTTCCAGGGCTGCCGCTCGGCTGGAGGGCTCGAAGGGGTTCACCAAGGATCTCTGCGCCAGATACGACATCCCCACCGCCGCCTATGGCCGTTTTGGCGATCTGGCGTCCGCCAAGGCCCATGTCGAAAAGACCGGCGCACCGATCGTCATCAAGGCCGATGGCCTTGCGGCAGGCAAGGGCGTTACCGTCGCCATGACGCTGGACGAAGCACTGGCGGCGCTCGATGCCTGTTTCGAGGGGTCCTTCGGCGCCGCAGGCGCGGAAGTGGTGGTCGAGGAATTCATGACTGGCGAGGAGGCAAGTTTCTTCTGCCTCTGCGACGGCACCACAGCGCTGCCCTTCGGCACCGCGCAGGACCATAAGCGCGTCGGCGACGGCGATGTCGGCCCCAACACCGGCGGCATGGGCGCCTATTCACCGGCCCCGGTGATGACGCCGCAGATGATCGAACGCACCATGCGCGAGATCATCGAGCCAACCATGCGCGGCATGGCTGAACTGGGCGCGCCTTTCGCCGGCATTCTCTTCGCCGGGCTGATGATCACTGACAAGGGGCCAAAGCTGATCGAATACAACACCCGTTTCGGTGACCCGGAATGCCAGGTGCTGATGATGCGGCTGAAGGACGATCTGCTGGTCCTGCTCAACGCGGCAACCGACGGCCAGCTTGCACACACCTCGGTGCGCTGGCGCGACGAGGCCGCACTCACCGTGGTGATGGCGGCCAGGGGCTATCCAGGCACGCCGGAAAAGGGATCGGTCATCCGCAGCGTCGAAGACGCGGCGGCCGAAGGCGTCCAGATATTCCACGCCGGCACGGCCATAAACGGCGGCGCGCTGGTTGCCAATGGCGGCCGCGTCCTCAACGTCACGGCATCAGGCGCAACGGTCGGCGAGGCGCAGAAACGCGCCTACGCCGCGCTCGACCGGATCGATTGGCCGGATGGATTCTGTCGCCGCGACATTGGCTGGCAGGCCGTGGCACGCGAGCAGGCAGACTAAAATTCTGCGACGGTAGCTTATCGCAAACCGCGATCGATCTCGGTCGAAGCGGTGCTGAGCGGATCGGCGGCGGCAAAGGCGGCGTCGAGTTGCAACGGCGAACGCTGTTCGGTCCGCTTCCAGGCGACATATTGGACAATGCCGAAAGTCGGCCGCCGCGGCACGGTCTTCACGACAGGCATGCGGAAGCCGTCGCGGAACTTCGTCCAGCGCGTGCCCAGCGCCGCGACCATATCCTCGAAGGTCGGCGGCGCCGCCACCGAGGCGTAGGTGATCGTGACATTGCCGGCGAGGCCGGCTTCGCGTGACACCGGCAACGGTATCGAGGCGAGATAGTCAGGCGGCACATCGATGAGACCACCGAAAGGCCATTGCGCGCGCAGCGTGGCGGCGTCCGTCGGCGCGACATTGACGTCGATGTCCTTGGGCGTGCCGGCGACCCTGTAAGGGCAGCGGAGCCGGCCGCAATTGGCTTGCGCCGAGAACTGCCACAGCGCGTAGCCCTGCCAGTTGCCCATCGGAAAATGCACGTCGATGTCGGGCTTGTAGCGGGCATACCAGAGCGGCAGCCGCGACAAGAGCCGGTACCTGTAGCTGTTGTCGGCAATGTACTGGGCCGTCTTGCCATTGGAGTAGAGCACCGGGAAGCGGCCGATGCGCCGATGCACCTGGCGCACGAACTCCTCGGCATCTTCGAGCGACATCCACTGCGAAGGATCATTGCCCTCGATGTCGAGAGCCAGCAGGTCGTCAGGCGCGGGTTCGGCGAAATCGAGGAAATTATTGGCCTGTTCGACCGGATTGCCGGGGCGGGCGAGGTGATAGGCTCCCCATTTCAGGCCGAGCGCCTTGGCGACCACCTTGCGTGTCTGGAACAGTTCGCGCGTCACCGCGTGGCGTTTCCACAGCGCCTTGCAGAGCTTCACCTCGGTGTCGTCGCCGAAACAGAAATAGGGTGGCGGCATGCCGTCGGATGCCTTGTTGATGAAGCCGACGATCCGCTTGTCGGTGGCAAGTTGGGCCCAGTCGATGGAATTGTACTCGTAGGCGTCGACGACCAGGGCACGGTCGGCGTTCTTCCACGGCTCGGAAAAATCCGAGGCTTTTGCCGCTGAAATCAGCGCCATCATCGCCGCGAGAGCGATCGCTGAGCGGCGTAGAAGATGCGCCGGCGTTTTCAAACAGGGAATCCCCGTTAACCAAAGACAAATCCTGGACCGTCATGGTTAAGGAAGTGCTTCCGCAGGGCTGGCGCCGGCAAAGCTATCGCCTGATGAGTGGCTGAAATTCAAACGGGTCTGGCGCCGGCTCTTGCGGCAGAGTGCCCTCGGCGGCGCGTTTGCGGTGGTGGGCGAGGGAGCATTGCGGCGAGCATAATATGCCGCGATCCGACCAGTAGGCGGCGCCGTTTTCCAATCTGCCCTGATGGTACGAGAACCCTGCCGCGCGATAGGGCAGGCCGCATTCGATGCATCGATAGGCATCAGGTCTGGCAAGCATGGGTGGTTCCGGTCTGTTGGTTCGGTCTGTCGCCGGTCGACTTGATCCGGCGTCGATAGAATCTAATACGTGTCGGCGCGATTGCAAAATCCACGTGACAAAGTTTGACGTTTACGTAAAAAGAAGATGGGAGGCCGCCGCTGAAAGGTGGATGGTTTTGCGGCAGTGCGGGTCCTAGGATCGGTGGGCCTATATCAGGAGGAGGGAGCGGCATGTATCGGGCACCGGTCGAGGATATCGCTTTCACGCTCAAGCACGTGGCTGGTCTCAAGTCCGCCCTTGATGCCGGCATGTTCGGCGATCTCGGCGAGGATCTGGTCGATGCCGTTCTTGGCGAGGCCGGCCGCTTCGCCACCGACGAAGTCGCGCCGCTCTACAAGATCGGCGATGAGCAAGGTGCGGTGCTGAAGGACGCTATCGTCACCACGCCGCGCGGCTGGAAGGAACTCTATCGCCGTTGGATCGACGGCGGCTGGAATGCGCTGTCCGGGCCCGAGGAGTATGGCGGCCAGGCGTTGCCGACCATGCTTGGCGTCGCAGCGCTCGAAATGTGGAACTCAGCCGCCATGGCCTTCGGCATCGGCCCGACGCTGTCCATGGGCGCTGTCGAGGCGCTCGACAAGCACGCCTCTGAGGCACTCAAGTCGAAATATCTTGAAAAGCTCGTCTCCGGCGAATGGATGGGCACGATGAACCTGACCGAGCCGCAGGCCGGCTCGGATCTCGCTGCCTTGCGCGCCCGCGCCGAGCCGGTGGGTGACGGCACCTACCGCATCTTCGGCCAGAAAATCTTCATCACCTATGGCGAGCACGACTTTACCGACAACATCATCCATCTGGTTTTGGCACGGCTGCCCGATGCGCCGGCCGGCACGCGCGGCATATCGCTGTTCCTGGTGCCGAAATTCCTGGTCGGCGACGATGGATCGCTGGGCGCGCGCAACGACGTCTTCTGCTCCGGCCTGGAGCACAAGCTCGGCATCCACGCCTCGCCGACCTGCACCATGATCTATGGCGATGGCTTCGGGGGCGCTGCGCCTGGCGCCATCGGCTGGCTGATCGGCGAGGAGAACAAGGGCCTGGCCTGCATGTTCACCATGATGAACAACGCCCGCCTTTCCGTCGGCATGCAGGGTGTCGCGGTCGCGGAAGCCGCCACGCAGAAGGCGATCGCTTATGCCAATGAGCGCCGGCAAGGCAAGGCGGCAAGCTACGCCGGCGCCGGCATGGCGCCGATCGTCCATCATCCCGATGTGCAGCGCACTCTCCTGACCATGAAGGCGCTGACGCAGACGGCCCGTGCCATCAGCTACTGCTGCGCCCATGCCATCGACCTGACGCGCGTATCGGCCGGCGATGAGGCGGCGCATTGGCGCGACCGTGCCAATCTGTTGACGCCGCTCGCCAAGGCTTTTTCGACGGATGTCGGCGTAGAGGTTGCCTCGCTCGGCCTCCAGGTGCATGGCGGAATGGGCTTCATCGAGGAGACCGGCGCGGCGGCATTCTATCGTGATGCGCGCATCGCACCGATCTATGAGGGCACCAACGGCATCCAGGCGATCGATCTGGTCACGCGCAAGCTGCCGCTCGGCGGCGGCCAACACGTGCATGGCTTCATCGACGAACTGGCGGCGGTCGCCAATGCCGTGCGGACATCGAATCTTGAGGGTTTCGGCCGCACCGCCGATGCTCTCGACAAGGCCCTCGGTGAGCTCAGCGAAGCGACCCGCTTCCTGCAAGAACGGTCCGTCGATGGCCGGTCGGACGAGGCGCTGGCGGGTGCTACGCCCTATCTCAAGCTGATCTCGCTGGCTGCCGGCGGGGCCTATCTGGCGCAGGGCGCGCTTGCCGATCAGGGCCGTATCGCGCTTTGCCGCTTCTTCGCCGAAAACCTGCTCGGTGAGGTCAGTGCCCTGAAGGACCGCGTTGTCGATGGCGCCGAAAGCCTCGCCGCTGCCGGCAAGGCGCTCATCTCTGCCTGACGTTCACAAGGAAAAACCCGTGACAGACCATATCCTCGTCGAGCGCCAGGGCGCCATCCAGATCATCCGCATGAACCGCCCGGACAAGAAGAACGCCTTGACGCGCGCCATGTATGCGAAAATGTCGGCTGCTCTGGCCGAAGGTGATGCCGACCCGGCGATCCGCGTCCATGTCTTCCTGGGCGTGCCCGGCGCCTTCTCCTCCGGCAACGACCTTGCCGATTTCATGGTCGTCGCCACCGGTGGCGACGGCGGCACCGAGGTCTGGGACTTCCTGATGGCGCTGGCCAAGGTCGAGAAACCCATTGTCTCCGGCGTCGACGGCATCGCGGTGGGCATCGGCACGACGCTCAACCTGCATTGCGACTTGACCTTCGCCACGCCGCGCACCGTGTTCAGGACGCCTTTTGTCGATCTCGGACTGGTGCCCGAGGCGGGCTCCAGCCTGTTGGCGCCGCGCATCCTGGGGCAGCAGGCTGCTTTCGCACTGCTCGGCCTCGGCGAGGGTTTTTCGGCCGAACGGGCGAAAACCGCCGGCCTGATCTACGATGTGGTCGAGGAAGACGCGCTGGAGGCCTCGGTGCTGACGGCGGCCGGCCAGATCGCGGCCAAGCCACCGCAGGCCTTGAAGATCGCGCGCGACCTGATGCGCGGCTCGCGCGACGACCTCCTCGCCCGCATAGGCGAGGAAAGCGAACATTTTCGCGCGCGGCTGAAATCGGACGAGGCGCGCGCTGCGCTCACGGCGTTCATGACCAGGAAGAAAGGCTGAGCTTTTAGGGATAAAGCCTCGTCTTGTCCCAATCGCCATTGGCGTCTCTGGAAAAGACCACCCGGTCATGCAGCCGGAACGGCCGGTCATGCCAGAACTCGATGGTTGTGGGCACGATGCGGAAGCCCGACCAATGCTTTGGCCGTGGAATTTCGCCGATCGGATAGCGCGCCGTGTATTCGGCCACCGCCTTTTCCAGAGCAAAGCGGCTTTCCAGCGGCCGCGACTGTTTCGAGGCCCAGGCGCCGATGCGGCTGCCACGCGGTCGCGTCGCGTAGTAGGCGTCGGCTTCGGCGTCGCTGACGATCTCCACCGGACCGCGAATGCGCACCTGGCGGCGCAGCGATTTCCAATGGAAGCACATCGCCGCCTTCATGCTGCCAAGAATCTCCTGGCCTTTGGCGCTCTCGAAATTCGTGTAGAACACAAACCCGCCTTCATCGAACCCCTTGAGCAGAACCATTCGCACATCCGGCATGCCGTCGGCATCGACGGTCGCCAGCGCCACGCCGTTTGGGTCGTTCATTTCGCTCTTGGTGGCGTCCTCCAGCCATGCGGCAAAGAGCCGAAACGGCTCCGCCGCCTCGGTAAAGTCACTGCTTGTTAACTCTGTGTCACTCATAGTTTTTCTCAAATCGTTACGAGGCGGGGGAGGTTGCAGATTGTCGCGTATCGCGCAAGCTTTTGACAGCAGGCAAAGCGGCCTAATTGCTTCAGCCAGCGCCAAAGCCGCGATCATGATGATCGCTCTGCCGCTTGCCGCCTGCGGCGCTGGTGGCTTCAGCCTGGAAAAAGCAGAAGTCGACCGCTCGATCCTGACCAGCAGCACGTCCGTCCCCTCCGCGCCGGTGAGTTCGGATCGCGACTCCGACCAGACGACGATCGGCAATGCAGTGTCCTCGGCCGATATCGAGCAGCTCGGCGGACAGGCCGTGCCGTGGGCGAATGCAGGCACCGGGTCGCGAGGCTCCATCACCGAACTGGCGGAATTGAAGGACAAGGGCCAGACATGCCGCCGTTTCAGGGCCTCGCGCGAGAGCTTTGATGGCGTTGCCATGTTCGAAGGCGAACTTTGCCTGGCCAGCGCCGGCGGCTGGCACATGCAGGACTTCAAGGCGCTCTGATTTTCCGTTTTTGATATGGTGCTCGGCCACTGGAATTTCTTCCTATGCGAGCGCATATAGGGGGCAACCAGAGACTCACTCCTTTTCCAGGGCAGTAAGCATGCGCGACCCCTATGAGGTGCTGGGCGTTGCCAAGAACGCATCGGCCAAGGACATAAAATCGGCGTACCGGAAGCTCGCCAAGAAGCATCATCCGGACCAGAATCCGAATGATCCCAAGGCGAAGGACCGTTTTGCCGCGGCCAACCAGGCCTACGAGATCGTCGGCGACGAGAAGAATCGGGCCGCGTTCGATCGCGGCGAGATCGATGCCGACGGCAAGCCGCGTTTCCAGGGCTTTGAGGGCGCCGCTGGTGGCGGTGATCCCTTTGGCGGGTTTCGCCGGCAGCAAGGAGCCGGCGGCTCGCGCTTCGAATTCCGCTCCGGCCGTCCTGGCGGTGATCCGTTCGACGGTAACAGCGATATTTTCAGCCAGATTTTCGGCGACGCCTTTTCGGGCGCGCGCGGCCCCGGCGCGGGCGACCGCCGCCAGCCGGCGACCGCTGCCGACCTGAATGTGACACTCGACGTCACCATCGAGGAGGCGGCAACCGCCGAAAAGGTGACGGCGATGTTCCCCGACGGCCGCAAGGTGGCAGTCAAGCTGCCGGCCTATGTCGAGGATGGCCAGACCATCCGGCTAAAGGGGCAGGGCGAGCAAGGGCCGGGCCAGCCGGGCGATGCGCTGGTCAAGGTCCATCTGCGCCGGCATCCGCGCTACCGCATCGAGGGCCGCGACCTGCATGCCGATCTGCCGGTGACGCTGGCGGATGCGGTGCTCGGCGCCAAGGTGCCGGTCGAGACGCCGACCGGCAAGCTCGCGGTCAACGTTCCCGCCTGGTCGAACTCGGACAAGGTGCTGCGGCTGAAGGGCAGGGGCCTGCCGGAGAAAGCCGGCGGCCATGGCGATCTCTACGCCCATGTGCGGATCATGCTGCCGGAAGGCGGCGATAGCGCGCTCGAAGCGCTGCTGCGCAGCCAAAATGGCTGATTGGCGGCTTTTGTCCCCCGAACTGTCCGGTTTGAACGCTTGAAGGGGCAGTGTGCCTGTGCGATAGGGCACTCCACAAAGCTGAAAAATCTTGCGGAGAGCGCTGACATGGCGGGTGGACAGGGCCTTATGGCCGGCAAGCGCGGCCTTATTCTTGGCGTCGCCAACAACAGATCGATCGCCTATGGCATCGCCAAGGCCAGTGTCGACCATGGCGCCGAGATCGCGCTCACCTACCAGGGCGAGGCGTTCAAGAAGCGTGTCGAGCCGCTGGCGGCGGAACTCGGCGCCTTTGTCGCCGGCCATTGCGACGTCACCGATCCGGCCAGCCTGGACGAGGTTTTCGCCAGTGTCGCCAGGCATTGGGGCAAGCTTGATTTCCTCGTCCACGCCATCGCTTTTTCCGACAAGGACGAGTTGACCGGCCGCTACGTCGAGACGACGCGCGACAATTTCCTGCGCACCATGGACATTTCGGTTTATTCCTTCACCACCATCGCCAAGCGCGCCGAGGCGTTGATGAGCAATGGTGGCTCGCTGCTGACGCTGACCTATTACGGCGCCGAAAAGGTCATGCCGCACTACAACGTCATGGGTGTCGCCAAGGCGGCGCTTGAGGCCAGCGTGCGTTATCTCGCGGTCGACCTCGGCGCCAAGAAGATCCGCGTCAACGCCATTTCGGCCGGCCCGATTAAGACGCTTGCCGCATCAGGCATCGGCGACTTCCGCTACATCCTGAAGTGGAACGAATACAATTCGCCGCTGAAGCAGACGGTGACGCAGGAGGAAGTCGGCGATTCCGGCGTCTATTTCCTGTCCGATCTGTCGCGCGGCGTCACGGGTGAAGTGCATCACGTCGATTCAGGCTACCACGTCGTTGGCATGAAGGCGGTCGACGCGCCGGATATTTCGACGGTCAAGGACTAACATCCACCACCGTCGTCCGTCCCGATCCCGTACCGGAAGACCTGATGTACCCGCTGGTTTATATCGTGCGCCACGGCCAGACCGCGTGGAACGCCGAATCCCGGCTTCAGGGGCAGGCCGACACCGACCTCAATGCGCTTGGCCGCGAGCAGGCGACCGGAAACGGTCATCGGTTGGCCGAGGTGGTGCAAAATCCCGCGGATTTCGATTTCGTTGCCAGCCCAATGAAGCGGACGCGCGAAACGATGCAGCGCATCCGCGCCGCGATGAAGCTCGATCCGAATGCCTATCGAACCGATCCTCGCCTGGTGGAAGTGAATTTCGGCGATTGGCAGGGTTTTACCTATGCCGAGCTCAAGACGCGGTATCCTGGCGCGCGCCGTACACGCGCGCTGGACAAATGGAACTTCCAGCCGCCCGGCGAGGGCGCGGAGAGTTACCAGATGCTGCTCGAACGGGTGAAGCCCTGGTTCGACGCGATCCAACGCCAGACGATCTGCGTGACGCACGGCGGGGTCATGCGGGCTCTGTTTCGCTTCGTGCTTGGGGTGGCGGAGGACGAGGCAGCCAACCTGGAGATACCACAGGACCGCGTGCTCAGGCTGCAGGGTGACCGCCTTGAGTGGCTGTCGCAGTCCTAGCCAGGACGCTTGTTCATCCCAGGGTTTGGAAGGCTCCCAACATTTGACCCGGTCGTTCCGATGAACGTGTCATTCGATGTAGGTCACCACACCCGTTTCAAGATTATAGATTGCCGCGACGATCTTCAGCTTCCCGGCCCCGGTGAGATCGGCCAGGAGCTTGCTTGAAGCAGCCAGGCGCCGCACAGTCCTGCGCGCGCTCTCCTTGGCGGTGTTGTCGACGAAATCGCCTGCCTCGCTCCGCGCCGCGATCGCCGCAGGCAGGATCGGTTCGATCATCGGGCCGATCGCGCCCGGATAGGTCGCGTTCTTGGTGACCACGTCGCAAGCCGCCTTAACGGCACCGCAGCTTGTGTGCGCGAGGACAACGATCAATGGCGAGCCGAGCACCGCCGCGCCGTATTCGACCGTGCCGAGCGTCGCAGTGTCGGCGAGGTTGCCGGCATTCCGGGCGACGAATAGCTCTCCAACGCCTTGGCCGCCGAAGATCAACTCGGGCGGAACGCGACTGTCGGCGCAACTGATGATGGTAGCCCAAGGCGCCTGATGCCCGGCGACAGCCTTCCGCTGCGCGGCAAGGTCGATCGAGCACAGTTCCGGGTGGCTGACATAGCGCTCGTTGCCGGATTTCAGCGCGGCGAGCGCTGCATCAGGGGACAATGCCGGCGCAGCACTCTCTGCCGCACGCGCGGACCACGAAGCTCCACCGAGACCGATCGCAACGAGCCCCGCCGCGCCGACCTTGAGGAAATCCCTCCGGTCGACCCCTTCGCCTTCGCAGTCGCTGCACATTGTTCGGTCCCCGCTCGCATCTTCCACTTGATGGCTGGATCTGCGAGCTGAGATTGCTACCAACGGACGGCGTTGGCAAGCGCGCCGTGCGGGGCCGGAAGGCGCTTATTCGGTGTCGGGCAATTGCATGTCGGTGACGATGTTTTCGCCATTGGTCTCATCGTAAGCGATGACGACATCCATGCCCGGCTTCAGCGAGTCGAGATCTGTCTCGGCATTCAGCTTGTAGGACTTGCCGTCATCCAGCGTCAGCGTCGCCGTGTCCTTGTCGATCTTCTTGATCAGGCCTTCGGTCTGGCCGGCGAAAGCGGCGGTGGAAAGCAGCAGCGTAGCGGCTACGGCGCCAATCAGGGTACGCATAATCGTTCCTCGTTATCATTGCACCGGCGTGGGCGGCGGCAGGCGAATGGAAGAGAGCAGAAACCAACCGAATGTGTCAAAACTAAATCCGCCAGATCACAGTTTGACCACTGTGAAAAACGCCAATAGAAGGCAGGCCACGGCGCCGAGCGTCCTCCTGGGTGCGCGGAGGACGCTGTGGCACTTTTTGATTTGCGTATGATCCCTTGCGAGAACGGCTTCGTTTTTCGGGTCATGTGCTAAGCTGGCTCCGATGCCGGGCAGGGTCATTTCATGTCTCACAACACGTTCGGCCACCTTTTCCGCGTCACCACCTGGGGCGAAAGCCACGGCGCCGCACTCGGCTGTGTGGTCGACGGCTGTCCGCCCGGCATCCGCTTCACTCTGCGAGACATCCAGGCCGAGCTCGACAAGCGCCGGCCTGGCCAGTCACGCTTCGTCACCCAGCGCCGCGAACCCGACGAAGTGAAAGTGCTGTCGGGCTTCATCTTCGACGAGGACGGCGAGACGATGATCACCACCGGCACGCCGGTCTCGATGCTGATCGAGAACGTCGACCAGCGCTCGAAGGACTATGGCGAGATCGCCCGCCAATACAGGCCGGGCCATGCCGACTACACCTATGACGTCAAATACGGCCTGCGCGATTATCGCGGCGGCGGCCGCTCCTCGGCCCGCGAGACTGCGGCACGCGTCGCAGCAGGCGCACTCGCCCGCAAGGTGGTGCCCGGCATGGTGGTGCGCGGCGCGCTGGTGTCGATGGGCGAAAAGTCCATCGACCGCGCCAACTGGAACTGGAACTTCATCGGTGACGCGGAAAATCCGTTCTTCACTCCCGATCCGGCGTCCGTTCCCGTCTTTACCCAGTATCTCGATGGCATCCGCAAGGCAGGGTCCTCGGTCGGCGCGGTGATCGAGATCGTTGCTGACGGCGTTCCCGCCGGCCTCGGCGCGCCGATATACGCCAAGCTCGATCAGGACATTGCCTCCGGCCTGATGTCGATCAACGCGGTCAAGGGCGTCGAGATCGGCAACGGTTTCGAGGCCGCCCGCATCACCGGCGAGCAGAATGCCGACGAGATGCGGATGGGCAATGACGGCAAGCCTGTGTTCCTGTCCAACAATGCCGGCGGTATCCTCGGCGGCATCTCGACCGGCCAGGCGATCATCGCCCGTTTCGCCGTCAAGCCGACCTCGTCGATCCTGACGCCGCGAAAGTCGATCGACAAGGACGGCAACGACGTCGAGATCATGACCAAGGGGCGTCACGATCCCTGTGTCGGCATCCGCGCCGTGCCGATCGGCGAGGCGATGGTTGCCTGCGCCATTGCCGATCATTATCTGCGTCATCGGGGACAGACAGGTAAGGGAGTAGGGGAGTAGGGCGGTAGGGGAATATGTTACGCTACCCACCCGAGACAGCCATTTTTTCCTTTTCCCTACTCCCGTACTGCCCTACTCCCTTATTTCCCTGCGAGTGAAACGAGCGCCTATGCCTTACGACCAGAAGAAAATCGTCGAAGCCCTGCGCGCTTTCGAGCGCGGCGAGATCGTTGTTGTCATGGACGATGATGGACGTGAGAACGAGGGTGACCTGATCGTCGCCGCCGTCCATTGCACGCCGGAGAAGATGGCGTTCATCATCCGTCACACCTCCGGCATCGTCTGCACGCCGATGCCGCGCGAGGAGGCCAAGCGGCTCAACCTGGCGCCGATGGTGGCCGACAATGATTCCGCCCACACCACCGCCTTCACCGTCAGCGTCGATTTCAAGCACGGCACGACAACAGGCATTTCGGCCGAGGACCGCACGCTCACCGTGCGCAATCTCGCCAACGGCAATGTCGGCGGCTCGGATTTCGTCCGCCCCGGCCACATTTTCCCGCTGATCGCGCGCGAAGGCGGCGTGCTGATGCGCTCGGGTCATACCGAAGCCGCGGTCGATCTGTGCAAGCTCGCCGGCCTGGCACCGGTCGGCGTCATTTCGGAACTGGTCAATGACGACGGCACCGTCAAGCGTGGCCCGCAGGTTTCGGCCTTTGCTGAAGAGCATGGTCTCAAACAGGTTTCGGTCGCCGACCTCATTGCCTACCGGCAACGCAAGGAAACGCTGGTCGAACGCGTGGCTTGCTCGGAAATCGACACGCTCGGCGGCAAGGCGCAGGTCTTCACCTACACGCTGCCCTGGGACCCCATGCATCACGTCGCCATTGTCTTCGGCGACATCCGCGACGGCGAGGAGGTGCCGGTGCGCCTGCATTCCGAGGATGTGGTGACCGACGTGTTCGGCACCAGCCACCGGCTCGACGGCATCATGAAGGCGATGGGCGAGCGCAGGCGTGGCGTCATCGTCTACCTGCGCGAGGGCTCGGTCGGCGTTGCCCACCAGGAGCGCAAGCGGCCGGCGAGCGGCGACCGCGAGGATCACGAAGAGGCGCGCCGCCGTGAGAATGAATGGCGTGAAATCGGCCTCGGTGCGCAGATCCTCAAGGATCTCGGCATTTCCTCGATCAATCTGATCGCCTCGCGCGAACGCCACTACGTAGGTCTCGAGGGCTTTGGCATCCACATCGCCAAGACCGAGATTCTCTGAAGGGCAACCGCTGGGGATAGAGCCCGGTCCGTTCGAAACCGGGCGCTTCGGGGATCATCCGGCGGGAACGACGGCTGCTTCGCAGCCATCCAGGCCGCATTCAGGCGTGGCCAGGCTGCGCTGACCAAGCAACACGGTGACCAGTGCGATCGTGCCCGCCGCAACCGACACCCAGAACCCGTTCTGGGCGCCGAACGCATCCACCACCGAGCCGGCGGCGAACGAGCCCAGCGCCATGCCGATGCCGATCCCGGTGGTCACCCAGGTGATGCCCTCGGTCAGCATCGCCTCCGGCACATGCCGTTCGATCAGGCCGAACGCCGTGATGAAGGTCGGCGAGATCGCCACGCCGCTGACGAAGACGGTCAACGCCAGCAGCGGCACCGTGCCGGCGGTGAGCGGCAGCAAGGTGCTCAGCGCGATGATGGCGATTGCGATGGCAAGCTGGCGTTGCAGCGGTGCTTTCAGGTTGAGCGCGCCGACGATGATGCCGAGCACGAACGATCCCAGCGCGTAGACACCAATGACGAGGCTTGCGGCGCCTGGCTGGCCAAGTTCCTTGGTGATCGCCACGGTGCTCACTTCCGTCGTCGCGAAGGTCGCGCCGATGAAGATCAGGGCAAAGGTGATGATCTGCACCGGCCGCAGGCGGATTGCCGAGCCGCGCGACCCATGTTCCACCGGCCGCACTTGCGGCTCGGTCGAGCGCTGCAGGATAAACGCCGTCGAGCCGAAGGCGAGAAACAGCGTGCTCACCAGCATCCCTGCTTCCGGGAACAGGGCGGCACTCAGGCCGACCGACAGCGATGCGCCGGCAATGTAGACCAGTTCATCCGCAGCCGACTCGAAGGCGAATGCGGTGTTCATCTCGGGCCGTCCGCGAAAAATCTCGGTCCAGCGAGCGCGCACCATTGCCGGGATGCTGGGCATCGCCGCCGCCAGCAGCGCCGACACGAACAGCATCCATACCGGCCAGTCCTGGTTGGCCGCCGCAATCAGGACGGCGAAAGCGAGCACCGAGATGATCGTGGTGGGCACGACGATCCGCGTCTGGCCAAGGCGATCGACAAGCCTTGATATTTGCGGCGCCACGAAAGCGTTGGCCAGCGCGAATGTCGCCGAGACCGCGCCGGCCAGCCAGTATTCGCCACGCGTCTGCGACAGCATCGCCACGATGCCGATTGGCGCCATCGCGATTGGCAGCCGCGCCATGAAGCCCGCTGCTGCAAAGCCCTTGGMGCCAGGGGCGCGAAAGATCTCCGAATAGGGATTTTGCATGGTCCGGTTCCTCGACAAAGACGGATTCGACAATTACATACGATGCGTATGAGTGTTAGATAGATCATACGCCGCGTATGTCAATTGGCATACGAGGCGTATGTTAGTAGGTCCAGAAGCCATGCACAAACCTCGCAAGGAGATGATCGCCGAGACGCGCGCCAAGCTGATCGCGGCGGCCCGCCACGCCTTCGGCACGATCGGCTATGCCCAGGCGTCGATGGATGATTTCACCGCATCGGCCGGACTGACGCGCGGCGCACTCTATCATCACTTCGGCGACAAGAAGGGCTTGCTGCAGGCGGTTATCGCCGAAATCGACGGGGAGATGGCGGCGCGCGTGAACGAAGTGGCGTCGAAAGCACCGACCCGCTGGCAGCATTTCGTCGACGAATGCACGACCTATATCGAAATGGCGTTGGAGCCGGAAATCCAGCGCATCATGTTCCGGGATGGCCCGGCCGTGCTGGGGGATCCTGCACAATGGCCGAATGCCAATGCATGTGTCGGTTCAATGACCGATCATCTGACCAGACTGCAGGAGGAGGGCGTGGTCGTTCCCAGCCTCGACCCCGAGACTGCCTCGCGGCTGATCAACGGGGCGAGCAGCCAGGCAGCGCAGCGGATCGCCAATTCGAGCGACCCCGAAGCGACGTCGAAGAAGGTGGTGGCGGCCTTTAAGCAGTTGCTCGAAGGCTTGCTCAAGAAGCAGGATTCCCAGCCGAACTGAAATCCCCATTGCTGGTCTGGCGCGCCACTGCCCACGATTGACAACAGCCGGTTTCAGCGCATCCTCTCGCGCCATCTCTGAGCGGAGATTCGGGGGCATGTGGGATTTCAATATCGGCAGGTCGGTGTCCATCATGATGCGGACCTGGCCCTTCATTGTCTTTCGCATGATCGTCTATTTCGGCATCACGCTGGCCTATATCGTCGCGACCGGCACGGGCGCCTCCGTTGGCTACGGCGTTGGCCATATCTCCACCGACCCGGACGGGCCGCTGTCCTTTGCCCTGTGGGGCGGCGTGGTCGGCTTCGGCATCGTCTCGATCGCCGTCTACTGGATCCGCGAATACATCCTTTATGTCGTCAAGGCCGGCCATGTCGCGGTCATGGTCCACCTGGTCGACGGCCGCGACATTCCCGACGGCCAGAACCAGATTGCCTATGCCAAGGACATCGTGACCCAGCGTTTTGCCGAGGCCAACATCCTTTTCGTCGTCGACCAGCTGGTCAAGGGCGCCATTCGCGCCATCACCGGGCTGCTCGGCGGCATCGCCGCTTTCCTGCCGATCCCGGGCCTGGGCGGCCTAGTCAGCTTCATCAACACGGTGATCCGCCTGTCGCTGACCTTTGTCGACGAGATCATCCTTGGCTACAACATCCGCATCAATTCAGCCTCGCCGTTCGAGACTGCCCGCCAAGGCGTCGTGCTCTATGCCCAGAACGGCAAGATCATGGTCAAGAACGCCGTTTGGCTGGCGGTCATCATGTGGGGCGTCTCGTTCGTTATCTTCCTGCTGATGCTGGCGCCTGCCGGCGCCATTCTTTTCCTCATGCCCGGGCAGCTTGCCGGCTGGGCTTTCGTGCTCGCCATCGTCTTCGCCTGGGCCTTCAAGGCGGCGTTCATCGAACCCTTCGCCATCGCCTGCCTGATGCAGGTCTATTTCAGGACCATTGAGGGCCAGGTGCCCGATCCCGCCTGGGACGCCCGGCTAGCCGAAGCGTCGTCGAAGTTCAGGGAACTCAAGGACAAGGCGCTGGCCTCCTTCGGCGGTTCGCGCTGGGGCACGGCCGGCGCGACGCGCTGATCGGCAGTGGTCGCCGGCGCGGCATCGACCCCGTTGAGGCGCGCCACGGTCGATTTGAGCAACGCTTCACCTTGCCCGCAAAAGGTCTCGCTCATGATCAGTTCCGGCAGCGGCAAGCGGCGGCCCCAGCCATGCGCTTCGAGGTCCGGCTTTGGCGCGAACTCGGAAACACGGCCGACGCAGAGATAGGCGACCGGCGTAACATGCTCGGGAATTGACAGCAGGCTTTTCAATGCCTGCGCCTCGATGATGCTGACCCAGCCGACCCCGACACCCTCGGCGCGCGCCGCCAGCCAGAAGTTCTGCACCGCGCAAACCGTGCTGTAGAGGTCCATCTCCGGATTGTGCCAGCGCCCCAGCGGCGAACCCTTCGAACGCTGCCGGTCGCAGGTGATGCAGATGTTGAGCGCGCTTTCGCAGATGCCTTCCAGCTTGAGCTTGCGGTAGAGCGCCTGTCGTTCTTCCGCGATGGCCGGCAGTTCCTGCTCTCGCGCCGCCAGGAACAGGTCACGCACTTTTTCCCGTCGCTCGGCATCGCGAATGACGATGAAATTCCAAGGCTGCATGAAGCCGACCGACGGCGCATGGTGCGCGGCAAGCAGCAGCCGCGCCAGCACCTCATCGTCGAGCGGGGCTGGCAGGAAATGGCCGCGCACGTCGCGCCGCGTGAACATGGCGCGATAGACCGCATCGCGCGCACTCTGGTCAAATCCGTCGCCAACAGAGGCGGTCATGTGTGTTGGCATCGCGTGTCCCCTTGCGATTGCTGTGGATGTCTTCCGCCTGACCATGCGGATGACGATGCCTGCCAGGCCGGTCTTCTGGCTTGGGATCAACCCGCGTCCGGTGCCTTCCCGTCATCGACAGTGGCATTTACCGGCGCGGTCCCCCTTACAGCGTTGGGCACGCCACGGAGTTCAACCGTGTTCCCGATTCTCCCGCTTGCGGCGGGCACCAGGCAGTGGCGGCGACCTTACGCCGAAGCGCTGACGACGCCAATGCCTGCAGCGACACCAATGGACGCATGTGTGATTTTCCCCAGCCATCAGGCCACAACGCATGGCCATCGCGACGTCGGGGCACTAGATAGGGAAGATGACCACACGTCTCTATACCCATCCGATCTTCCTTGAGCACATCACGCCCCCCGGTCACCCTGAGCGGCCGGATCGCTTGCGCGCCATCGAGCGGGTGCTTGACGATGAAGCTTTTGTCGCGCTCGATCGCATCAAGGCGCCGGAAGGCGACGAGGCCACCATTCTCTACGCGCATCCCGCCGATTTCGTCGCCCGCGTCCGCGCCGCCATTCCCGACGAGGGCATCGCCCGCATCGACGCCGACACGTCAGTCAGCCCGAAGAGCTGGCAAGCGGCGATAACCGCGATCGGCGCCGCCAACGCCGCCGTAGACGATGTCTTTGCCGGCCGCGCCGACAACGTCTTCGTCGCCGCGCGGCCGCCCGGCCACCATGCCGAAAAAACCACGGCCATGGGCTTCTGCCTCTTCAACACGGCGGCGATCGCCGCGCGCTATGCGCAGAAGAAACATGGCGTCGAGCGCGTTGCGGTCGTCGACTGGGACGTCCATCACGGCAACGGCACGCAGGACATTTTCTGGGACGATCCGTCGGTGCTCTATTGCTCGACGCACCAGATGCCGCTTTATCCCGGCACCGGGGCGAAGAGCGAGACCGGCGCCGGCAACATCGTCAACGCGCCGCTGGCGCCGCAGACCGGCAGCGAGGTTTTTCGCGATGCCTTGCTGTCGCGTATCCTGCCGGCGCTCGACAATTTCGCGCCCGACCTGATCATCATTTCGGCGGGGTTCGACGCGCACCATCGCGATCCGCTGGCCGAGATCAATCTGACCGAGGATGATTTCGACTGGGCGACCGGCCAGCTGATGCAGCGCGCCACACGCCACAGCGGCAACCGGCTCGTCAGCCTGCTCGAGGGTGGCTACGATCTGCAGGGACTGGCATTTTCGGTCGCCGCCCATGTCGGGCGACTGATGAAAGGGTGAATGATGGCTGGAGAGACCAACGAAGACGTCAAGGCGATGAGCTTCGAGCAGGCACTCGACGCGCTGGAAAAGATCGTCGATGATCTGGAGCGTGGCGACGTGCCGCTCGACCAGTCGATCAGGATCTATGAGCGCGGCGAGGCGCTGAAGGCGCATTGCGACCGGCTGCTGAAGGCCGCCGAGGACAAGGTCGAGAAGATCAGGCTGTCGCGCGACGGCAAGCCGGTTGGAACCGAGCCGCTCGACGCCGACTGAGTCATGCTTCCCGAACGATGGTCTTGCCTCACCGGCTTTTGGACATGATCATAGTCGAGGATAGCAGCCGTCCCGATTGAAACGGCTTCAGGACAAGAGGAGGTTCGGAAACGATGTGCAGAAACATCAAGACCCTGTTCAATTTTGATCCGCCGGCAACCAATGACGAGGTGCGCGACGCCGCACTTCAGTTTGTCCGCAAATTGAGCGGAACGACGCGACCTTCGAAGCAGAACCAGCACGCCTTCGATCATGCGGTCGAAGCCATCGCGGCATCGGCGCGTGAGCTTCTCGATTCCCTCGAAACCCATCAGCATCCTCGCAATCGCGAAGAGGTGGCCGCCAAGGCGCGCGCGAAATCAGCGATCCGTTTTGCCTGATGCGACAAGCAGGCACGGCCGCTGACAAGGAGAGTCCATGAGCTTCTTCCCCGGGAAAGACCCTGAAGTCGGCGACGCCTTTGCCAGCGACCAGATCGAGCTGATGGTCATTCCGAACGCCAAGGACATCGGTGGTTTCCAGGTACGCCGCGCATTGCCGACCGCCAAAAGACGGCTCGTCGGGCCTTTCATCTTCTTCGACCGCATGGGCCCGGCGATCCTGCGCGCGGGCCAGGCGCTCGATGTCCGTCCGCATCCGCATATCGGGCTGTCGACGGTGACCTATCTGTTCGACGGCAAGATCAGGCATCGCGATTCACTCGGCACCGAAATGGTCATCCAGCCCGGCGACGTGAATTTGATGACCGCTGGCCGCGGCATCGTCCATTCCGAGCGCACGCCGGAGGAATTGCGTGGCGCGCCGATGTCGGTCTCCGGCCTGCAGACATGGCTGGCACTGCCGGACGGCAAGGAGGAAGTGGCACCGGTTTTCGAGAACACCGCTGCCTTGCGCCTCCCCGAGATCGATGCCGAAGGCGTCACCGGGCGCGTCGTCATCGGCGACTTCCAGGGACTGCGGTCGCCGGTGAGGGCTCACTCCGAGACGCTTTATGCCGACCTCAGGCTGGCGCCGGGCGCCAGCGTGAAAATCCCGGCCGATGCGGAAGAGCGCGCCATCTACACGCTGGAGGGCGACGTTTCGATTTCAGGCGATGTTTTTCCAGCCGAGCGACTGCTGGTGTTCCGGCCAGGCGACGAGATCGTCGTATCGTCGGAAGGCGGCGCCCATTTCATGCTGTTCGGCGGCGCCTCGCTCGGCTCGAAGCGTTACATCTGGTGGAATTTCGTCTCGTCCTCCAAGGAGCGCATCGAACAGGCCAAGCAAGAATGGAAGACGGGCCGCTTCGATATCGTTCCTGGCGATGAGGAAGAATTCATCCCGCTGCCGGAAAGCTGATGCATGTCGCCCAAAAGTGACCCGGTTTTGGGAGAACGACATACATAAGGCAAAGACCTAAAGCCTGATCCGCGTCACTGACACGCATTTACTTTCGCCGGCCGGCGGCCTATCTCGCCCATGAACAGAAAGCCTGAGTAGGCCTACCCTTGAACGCAACGCCGCATACGCCCCTTCTCGACAAGGTCCGCATCCCGGCCGACCTGCGCACGCTTGCCGAGAGCGAATTGCCGCAACTGGCATCCGAGCTTCGTGCCGAACTGATCGACGCGGTGTCCCACACCGGCGGCCATCTTGGCGCCGGCCTTGGCGTGGTCGAGCTGACAGTCGCGCTGCATTATGTCTTCAACACCCCGGATGACCGGCTGATCTGGGATGTCGGCCACCAGGCCTATCCGCACAAGATCCTGACCGGCCGTCGCGACCGTATCCGCACCTTGCGCCAGGAAGGGGGCCTGTCCGGCTTCACCCGCCGCGCCGAGAGCGAATACGATCCCTTCGGTGCCGCTCACTCCTCGACATCGATATCGGCCGGCCTCGGCATGGCCGCCGCCCGCGATCTCTCCGGCGGCCGCAACAACGTCATCGCCGTCATCGGCGATGGTGCCATGTCGGCCGGCATGGCATACGAGGCGATGAACAATGCCGGCGCGCTCGATGCCCGGCTGATCGTCATCCTCAACGACAACGACATGTCGATTGCGCCGCCGACCGGCGCGATGAGCGCCTATCTGGCGCGTCTGGCCTCGGGCAAGACCTATGTCGGCCTGCGCGACTTCGGTAAGAAACTGACCTCTTATCTCGGCAAGCGCGCCGACCGTGCGATCACCCGGGCGGTCGAGCATGCACGCGGCTACGTCACCGGCGGCACGCTCTTCGAGGAACTCGGCTTCTATCACATCGGCCCGATCGACGGTCACAACCTCGAGCATCTGATCCCGGTCCTGAAGAACGTCCGCGACAATGGCGAAGGCCCGGTGCTGATCCATGTCGTCACCCAGAAGGGCAAGGGCTACGCGCCGGCTGAAGCCGCCGCAGACAAGTATCACGGCGTCAACAAGTTCGATGTCATCACCGGAGCGCAGGCGAAGGCGCCGGCCAACGCGCCGGCCTACACCAAGGTCTTCGCCGAAAGCCTGGTTAGGGAAGGCCGCGAGGACGACCGCATCGTCGCCGTCACCGCAGCCATGCCGAGCGGCACCGGCCTCGACCTGTTCGGTGAAGCATTTCCCTCGCGGATCTTCGATGTCGGCATCGCCGAACAGCACGCGGTGACCTTCGCCGCCGGCCTCGCCACCGAAGGTTACAAGCCGTTCGCCGCGATCTATTCGACCTTCCTGCAGCGCGCCTACGACCAGGTCGTCCACGACGTCGCGATCCAGAAACTACCGGTGCGCTTTCCCATCGACCGCGCCGGCTTCGTCGGCGCCGATGGCGCCACCCATTGCGGCGCCTTTGACACCACCTTCCTGGCAACCTTGCCCGGTTTCGTGGTGATGGCAGCAGCAGACGAGGCGGAACTGCGCCACATGGTGCGCACCGCGGCAAGCTATGATGACGGCCCGATCGCCTTCCGCTATCCGCGTGGCAACGGCGTCGGCGTCGACATGCCGGAGCGCGGCGCGGTGCTCGAAATCGGCAAGGGCCGTATCGTCAGGGAAGGCACCAAGGTGGCACTCCTGTCCTTCGGCACGCGGCTGCAGGATTGCCTGATCGCCGCCGAGGAGCTTGGCGCGGCCGGGCTTTCCACCACGGTCGCCGATGCCCGTTTCGCCAAGCCGCTCGATGAGGATCTGATCCGCCGGCTGGCCCGCTCGCACGAGGTTCTGGTGACGGTGGAAGAGGGCGCCGTCGGCGGCTTCGCCAGCCATGTGTTGCAGTTCCTCGCCCATGAGGGCTTGCTTGAAAGTGGCCTGAAGGTACGCCCGCTGGTGCTGCCCGACGCGTTCACCGACCACGCCAAGCCGGAAAAGATGTATGCCGATGCCGGGCTTGATGCCGCCGGCATCGTGCGCACGGTGTTCGTCGCGCTTGGCCATACAGCCCGCGCCCAGCGCGCCTGAATCAATATCTCAAGGGCTTGAATCAGTTTGCCGGCTTGATGCTTTAACGCATTGTTAACGCTGCCGTTTGGCGCTTTGCTTACCGTGTCTCTTGGCCGTTTTTCAACGGCGCCCTGCTAGATCGTGACCAGGCAGGGAGACAAAAACAATGAGAACGCTTCTGTGCGGCGTGGCGCTTTCAGCGGTCATCGTCGCGCCGGCCGCCGCCGAAACGCGCTATGATCGCAGTCTCGAAAAGGCGGCCATGGGCATCATCGCCGGCAAGATGGGCGATATTCGCGGCGGCTTTTCCTACAAGCAGGTGCCGCAACTGGTTGTCCTGCCGGACCCTGTGCCAGCGCAGGCGCCTGCGACCGAGCATCCGGGCGAGCAGGCTTCGGGAAATCGGGATGACGGTTTGTCTCCAGCCGTCGATCGCCGGGTTTCGCGAACCATTTTCTAGAGCATGCCGCCGTCCAAGCGCGGCGCGCTTTAGAACCACATGTCGCGCACGCAGCGGCCATCGCGCGGCAGGTCGTCGTAAGTGTCGAGGCCATCGAAATGGTCGATCGGCAAGTCGGCGACGGCCTCCGGCGGCGCAAGCCTTACATTGACGGCGATTCGAGTGCGGCCAGTGGCGCTGGAGCCCAAGCCACGCCAGGCGAGCACGCAAGCGCAAGTGGGACAGAACAGGATCTCAAGCGAGGGCGTGTCCTTTCCGGGGCGCGTGTAGCTTTTCATCGGTCCCGCGACGCGGATGCGTTCGTCGACATAGTCGTAAGCCCAGAGCGCGCCATAGCGACGGCAAAGCGTGCAACTGCACGCGGTGACCGGACCGGGATCACCCTCCAGGGTCCAGTGGGTCGCACCACAGTGGCAGGTTCCTGTCAGCATTCGTCCTTCCTCGTTCGGACAGTACGGCGCTCCTGCTTGGTATTGTGCCGGGCCGATGCGATGCTCGCAAGCGGCGCAGCGGCTTGAAGTGTTCGCATGCTTTCGAACGATGTTCCTTGTCCCGCCCCAATATCCTTGCCTTCGCGACCGGCTTTCGCCATGAAGGCCAATGAACTCGCCTCTGCCAGCCAGCCCCCGCCAGCGGCTCGACGACCTGCTCGTCCAGCGGGGCCTTTTTGCCAGCCGTTCGCGCGCCCGCGACGCGGTCGAGCGTGGCACGGTGATGGTGGACGGCGTCATAGCCCGCAAGCCCGGCCAGAACGTTTCGCCGCAATGCCTGATCGCCATCGATGATCCGGCGCAGGGCTATGTGTCGCGTGCGGCGCTGAAACTGATCGGTGGGCTCGACCATTTCGGCCTCGATCCCGCCGGCCGCGAGGCGCTCGACATCGGCGCCTCGACCGGCGGCTTCACCCAGGTGCTGCTCGAGCGCGGCGCGGCCCACGTCACCGCCATCGATGTCGGGCATGGCCAGATGCATGCCGATATCGGCGGCGATCCGCGCGTAACTGTCATCGAGGGCCTGAACGCGCGCGATCTCACAGCCGATGATCTGGCCGGCCGGATCCCGGATTTCGTCGTTTCCGACGTCAGTTTCATTTCGCTGAAACTGGCGCTGCCGCCGGCGCTTGGCCTTGCGAAGGCTGGTGCCGGTGCCATGTTTCTGGTCAAGCCGCAATTCGAGGCCGGCCGCGAAGCAATCGGCAAGGGCGGCCTGTTGAAGGATCCCTACGACGCCGCCCGTGTCGCCGGCCTGCTGCAGGATTGGCTGGACGCTGTTCCAGGCTGGCGTTCGCTGGGCCTGCATTTGTCGCCGATCGAAGGCGGCGACGGTAATCGCGAATTCCTGCTCGGTGGGATCAAGGATCGATGAGCGCGCGATTCAGCATCAGGAAACTTGGCGCCCAGGGCGACGGCATCGCCGAGACCGAGAGCGGCGATCTGTTCATTCCCTTCACACTACCCGGGGAGGTCGTCACCGCCGCGCGCGAAAAAGACCGTGCCACGCTGATGGCGGTGCTAGAGGCTTCGCCGCTGCGCATCGATCCCGCCTGCCGCCATTTCACCGAATGCGGCGGTTGCGCGCTCCAGCATTTCGAAGCCGCAGCCTATCGCCAATGGAAACGCGAAAAGGTGGTGCACGCGCTGAAGGGCAAGGGCATCGATTGCGACATCGGCGAACTGGTCGCCTGCGCGCCGCACACGCGCCGCCGCGTCGTGCTCGCCGCGCGACGCACCGACACAGGCATGCTGCTCGGCTTCAATCGCCATCTGTCGCCGGAAATCATCTCGATATCGGAATGCCCGATCTCGCTGCCCGAGATCGTCAGCGCGTTCGATCGGCTGAAGGCGCTCGCCGAACTGGTGTGCGCCACCACCAAATCGTTCCGGCTGGCGGTCACCGTGACCGGGTCGGGCCTTGACGTCGCAGTCTACGAGTCCGGCAAACTGGGCGAACACCAGCGTCGGATCGCCTCCAACTTCGTATTGGCTCAGGGATTTGCCAGGCTGTCCATCGATGACGAGATCATCATCGAGCCAAGGAAGCCTGTGGTCATGTTCGGCAATGTCGCGGTCGCCGTGCCGCCGGGCGCCTTCCTGCAAGCGACCGAGGCCGCCGAACAGACCATGGCCGATATCGTCGGCGGACATCTGAAGCGCGCCAAGAAGGTCGCCGATCTGTTCGCCGGCTGCGGCAGCTTTGCCTTGCGGCTGGCAGAGAAGTCGGAAGTCCATGCGGTCGAAGGCGATGCGCCAGCCCTTTCGGCGCTCGACCGGGGCTCGCGCTTCGCGACCGGCCTGAAGCGGGTGACAGGCGAGCGCCGCGACCTGTTCCGCCGGCCGCTGACCTTCAAGGAATTGAATGGCTTCGACGGCCTGGTGTTCGACCCGCCCCGCGCCGGCGCCGAGGACCAGTCGAAGCAGATCGCACGCTCGGACGTTCCGTTTGTCGCGGCCGTATCCTGCAATCCGGTCACGCTGGCTCGCGACCTGCGAATCCTGCTCGACGGCGGCTACACCTTGAAAAGCGTGACGCCGATCGACCAGTTCCTGTGGTCGCCTCACGTCGAGGCCGTGGCGCTACTGGAGAAGCCCAAACGAAGGCGGTAGCGCTGTTGGCATTTCCCTCGGCTCAAGCGCGAACCAAAATGATCACATTTTCTTGAGGTTTCCGCGTCGGGCGGGTTTGCCGAAATCGCGCCGCGAAGCCGCCTCTTTGCGCCCGTCTATTTTGGAAATCACTGGAGGAAGGAACCATCCTGCTCCATCACCGTTTCCATACTTGGTGGCCAGAAATGCGGACGCTCCAGAAATTCCTAGGCTTCTTCCTCCTCTTCATTTTCGTGGCCGCTTCGGTGACCGGTGCCCTCGCGCAGGGCGAAAAACGCCTCGCTTTCGTCATCGGCAATGCGGCCTATCCGTCTAGTGCGCTAGCGACGCCCGCCAATGATGCCGGGCTGATCGGCCAGACCTTGCAGGCAGCAGGGTTCGATGTTGTCGGTGCCCGCGACGTCGACCAGGAATCGCTGCGCGGCGCGCTGCGCGATTTCCTTGGCAAGGTTTCTGCTGCCGGTCCCGACGCGGTCGTCTTCATCTATCTCGCCGGCCATGGCGTACAGTTCGAAGGCGAGAATTACTTCTTGCCTGTCGATGCCCAGATCGCCAATCCAACCGACGTCCCGCTTCAGGGGATGCGGCTCTCCGATGTCACCAAGTCGCTGGCTGGACTGCCGACGAAGGTCAATATCGTCGTGCTCGATGCGGCGCGGCCGAATGCATTCCCGCAGACGAACCGGCCGCTGGCCGGAGGTCTCGCACTGGTCGATCCCGATCCGAACATGCTTGTTGCGTTCAATGCCGCCCCGGGTACGGTCGCGCCTGAAGGCAAAGGTCCATACGGTGCCTTTGCCCAGGCGCTGGCGGAGATGATGCGCGAAGGCGGCCTGCCGCTTGACGATGTCTTCGATCGCACGCGCCTGCGCGTCAACGAGGTGACCCAGGGCGCGGAAGTTCCGTGGAGCGCCTCAAAGATCACGGCGCCCTTCGTCTTCTTCGACCGGGCTCCGGACGCGCCCGCGCCCAGGGTCTCGGAGGCTGAGTCCCAAGCCAACCGGACCAGAGAGATCCGCGACTTCGACGCCCGCGACGCCTATGTCGCGGCCCTCGACCGCGACACGCTCAGCGGTTACGAGGATTTCGTCGGCGCCTACCCGCGCGATCCAATGGCCAAGCGCGTGCGTGCCATCATCGCTGCTCGGCGCGAAGCAATTACTTGGCGCGAAACCTGGCTCCGGGACACCCCGGAAGCCTACTGGTCCTACCTCGATCGCTATCCGCACGGCCCGCATGCCTGGGATGCCCGCCGCCGTCTGGAGCATTTCGACGCAGCGCTGGAGCCGCCGGAGGATTTTGCMGTCTATGACTACGACATACCGCCGCCGCCACCGGAAGAGATCATCTATGTCGACCGGCCCGTGCTCTATTTCGACGATCCCGATTTCGACTTCGAGCCACCACCGCCTGTCGCGGTGATCTTCCTGCCGCCGCCTCCGCCGGATTTTGTCGTGTTGGCGCCGCCGCGGCCGGCAGTCGATGTCTTTGTCCTGCCGGTGCCGGTCTTCGTGCCGGTGCCGGTGTGGGTCAACCCGCCGCACAACATTGCGCCGCCGCCCGACAACGTCATCTTCAACAACATCCACAACACGACCGTCATCAACAACACGACGATCAATACCGAGAACAATCAGGCAGGGCAGGGCGGCGGCCTCACCACCGGCCAGAAGCTGACCGGCGCCGCTGTTGGACTGGGCGCCGCAGCGCTCGCGACCAAGGTGGCGCTGCCGCCGCTGCTGCATAAGAAGGCCGTGCTCTCTAACCAGAACCCTGCCGCTCCGGGCAAACTCGGTCAGGGTGTGACGCAAGGCCGGCAGCCTCCCGGCGCAAAGCCGGTCTCGAAGACGCTCTCAACTGATCACACCCTGCCGGGAGCGAACGGCAAGACGCTGCCACTCGTCAACGGCAAACCGCCGGTGCTCAAAGGCCAGAATTTGCCAAACAACAAAAATTTGCCCAACAACAAGTCCAAGAAGCTGCTTGGCAAGCAAGGCACCTCGGGCGGCAACCAGCAGGCTACGGGAAATGCCGGCGCTGCCGTTACCGGACAGGGCAATGGCCGGCAGAACGGAGCCGGCAATGGGCAGGGCAAGAACGGCAAGCTCAACAAGCTGCCGACCGTCAACGGTGCACCGGCCGGGCAGCGCCCGAACGTGCAGGAGAGGATCAAGAAGAACAATCCAGCTGTCTTCTCCGACCAGGGTGGCGGCAAGCCGAAGAAGTTGACGCGCAAGGATCTGTCCGCCGGCCAGGCCGTTGTCGGACCGAGCGATCAGGCTCCGGGAAACGGGAACAAGAAGTTCCGCAAGCCGCAGAACGGCGGTGGAGGTTCCGCCGGCCCGCAAGTCAACGTCCAGCGGAATTTCAAGGTCAACAAGCCGAACGAGAATCCGCAGCGCCAACTCAAGCTGCAGGAGAAGCCGAACGTGAGGGTGTTCTCCAAGCCGCAGAAGCCGGAGTTCCATGCTCAGCCCAGGCCCCAGGTCCAGGAGCGGCGTCCGCCGCAACAGCAGCCCAATCAGCAGCCGCCGCGAGGCAACAAGAAGCCTGCCTGCGGACACCCGGGCGAGCCTCCATGCAAGCAGTAGGCAGGAGTGAGGCAGGGATTGCCCGCCGGTCGCCGGGCACCGAACCTTCAAAAAGCTGAAGCGCTCTGGTCTGGCAGGCCGCTCAGTCTACCAGCTTGGAAACATTCGTAAGGGTTTTCGACGTGCCGCCCCGTTGGTTGATCGACACCCATGTGTTTGGGTTCTGTTGGGACTGGCGTTTGAGGAAGTAATAGCCCGTCGCATTCCAAGGTCTGATCTCATCCACCAGATTGTCCAGGACAAGATCGCCCTTGTCGGTTTTCACCGTCAGGATGGTGTGGCCTTCATTGTCCAGGTCGCGCACCACGGTCATCAGCAGCGCCTGCCGGGGGAATCCCGCCTCCAGAAGAAGCTTGCGCTTGTAGAGGGCGTAGATCTTGCAGTCGCCCTTGCCGTCCACGGGGTAATCCCAATGGTCCACCATCGTGCCCCAGTGGTCGAAATTGCTGACCGGTTTGATGAAGCTGTTCGCCTTCTGATTTATCCGCTGAGGATGCGCAGGTTCTGCGCGGTCAGCTTGACATTCGCGGCAGGCAGAGCGGGCACCTTGCACTCTTTTGGTCGGCGATGGCAGAAATCGACCCAACCGTAGGGGACGCTGGTGCTTGCACCGACGGTGGCAGAGCGCAGCCCTTGCAGGGAAGATTGCGTCGATCGCGACTTGAACAATGTCGACTGTGCTTCCGCCGGACTGGCCTGCAGCGATGTCGCACCAATCAATGAAACGAAGCCAAGTAGGAAAGAGGAAGTGAGAACGCCGGGGACATGCCGCATTGCCAAAACACCGCCGCAACCAGGAAGCTGGTGCTGCGTTCGTGCGCAAAAGGCAGCCCAGGCAGTTAGAGACTTAATAATTTCTTAACGTGGATTGTGTTCGCTTCAAGGTGCCGACATGGATTCGGCTGGAATGGGCCGTCTTTGGCCCAGACCTCCACAGAGTCGAGCAACATTGCGGCACCCGATTCCGCCGAAATGCCGGCGCCTGTCAGGATGAAGATCTTGGCTCTGGGGCATGGTCGGCTGCACCCCGGAAAACACCGCTTGGATGGCGATGTTTCTGGGATATGCCGATCATTCAAACCCGCGTGCCGCCCACCGTCATCTGGTTCATTCGGAGATGCGGTTGGCCGACGCCGACCGGGACGCCCTGTCCGCCCTTGCCGCACATGCCGATGCCGGTATCGAGCTGCATGTCGTTGCCGATCATGGAAACACGGTGCATGGCGTCCGGCCCATTGCCGATCAGCATCGCGCCCTTGATCGGCTGCGTCACCTTGCCGTTCTCGATCATGTAGGCCTCGGTGCAGCCGAACACGAACTTGCCCGAGGTGATGTCGACCTGACCGCCGCCGAAGGAGACGGCATAGATACCGTTCTTGACCGAGGCGATGATTTCGCCCGGCTCCCTGTCGCCCGCCGTCATGAAGGTGTTGGTCATGCGCGGCATCGGCTGGTGGGCGTAGCCTTCGCGCCGGCCGTTGCCTGTCGCAGTCATGCCCATCAGCCGTGCGTTCTGGCGATCCTGCATGTAGCCAACCAGTCTGCCGTCCTCGATCAGCACGTTGCGGGCCGTCGGGGTTCCTTCATCGTCGACGGTGAGCGACCCGCGCCGCTCCGGCATGGTGCCGTCGTCGACGACGGTCACCCCCTTGGCGGCGACCTGCTGGCCCATCAGGCCGGCGAAGGCTGAGGTCTTCTTGCGGTTGAAGTCACCTTCGAGCCCATGGCCGACGGCCTCGTGCAGCATGACGCCCGGCCAGCCGCTGGACAGCACGATGTCGAAGGTGCCAGCCGGCGCCGGTATGGCCTCGAGATTGACCAGCGCTTGCCTCAGCGCCTCCTTGGCGGCGTGCTTCCAGCTGTCCTCGACAAGGAAGTCGCCGAAGGCCTTGCGTCCGCCCATGCCGTAGGAGCCGCTCTCCTGGCGGTCGCCATCGCCGACGACGACAGAAACGTGGACGCGGACCTGCGGGCGGATGTCGCGCACAACCTGGCCATCGGCGCGCACGATCTCGACATGCTGCCAGGATGAGGACAGCGAGGCAGAAACCTGGCGCACGCGAGGATCCTCGGCGCGCAGCCAGGCGTCGATTTCCTGCAGCAGCTTTGCCTTGACCTCGAAGGAGGGGGAGGGGATCGGATTCTCTTCGCCATAGAGATGGCGGTTGGTGCGGGCCGGCGCCGCGGCCAGCGTGCCGGAATAGCCGCCCTTGACGGTTGAAACAGCGTCGGCGGCGCGCAGCAGCGAGGCCTCGGAAAGGTCGCTGGAATGGGCATAGCCGCTGGCTTCGCCAGCAACGGCGCGCAGGCCAAACCCTTGGTCGGTGTTGAAGTTGGCGGTCTTCAGCCGGCCGTTGTCGAACATCAGCGCTTCGCTCTCGCTGTATTCGAGAAACAGTTCGCCGTCGTCGGCGCCATTGATGGTCTCAGTGACGATCTGCTTGATGCGATCGTCTGAAATGTCGAATTGGCCGATCAGGCTGTTCATGGCGCGTCCGTTCACAGGAGGAATGCTTCTTTGCCACGATGTAGGCGCGAAGAGGCGCCGAGACAATCGCCCGGCCGCATTGTGAAGACAAATGCGATTGTCGACAGCCCGTCAGGATGGATGTCAGCTTCTTGGCGGCATCACCACGGCCAACCTTGAGGAACAGTTCTCGAACTGGGGTTCAATGGCCAGTGACATCGACGACTTCATCAACCAAATGTGACGTCGACGTTGGATCCGTCGCAAGCGCCGAGGTCTCAGGGCAGGGCGGCGAAACCGTCGGCGAAACCCTTGAGGTCGACGGGGATGCCGATGCCTTCTTCCGGGGTCTGGAAGACGATGAAGGTGGCCGATGTGCCGGTCTTCAGCGTGTCGAGCAGCGGCTTTTCGAGAATGACTTCGGCATAGCAGCCATCCTGGAAGCAGCGCACGAAATAGGCGCGGCCGATGTCCTTGCCGTCGACGTTGAGGCCAAGACCGTTGGGCAAAAGCACGCCGAGCGGCGCCAGCACGCGCAGGATCTCCGCCTTGTTGTCGGCTGTGCGCAGCACGACCACCGACAGCCCCATCTCTGGACGGTCCTCGGCGACGACGTTCTGCATCATCACGCATTGCTCGGAGGTGGCGCCGGCCGGCGTGTCGCAGATGATCGACCACGCGCCATGCGTCGAGCGGACGGTGCCGCTCGGCTGCGCGGCATTGGCCTGGCTGGACAAGCCGACAACGGGCTGGCCGATAACGGACGGGCCGATTGCGGACAACGCGGCGAGAAAGATGACCTTTGCCAAGATTCTCGAAAGCGCCAAGATTCTCGAAAGCGCCAAGATTCCCAAAAGCGCAAGTCTCGAAAGCCAAGAGTTCATGACGGCTCCATTGCGAATCACGGCACTTTAAGCCGCGCCAAAGCCAAGTAAAGGACGAGACCGCAACCGGTCTGTCCCGAAACAGCCAATACGGCGCTTTTCCTAGCCAATTTCGCCCGAATTGCGACGGTCGGCACGCCCGGCCCGCAGGAATGTGGCCATGGTCGATCATATGCGATTCGGGACCGTTGCCGTTGCCTTGAAAGGCACATCCGGGCTTGCGCGCAAAAATGCCGCACGGTTTCGCCCGCTCCTTTCTTGCGGAGGGAAAAAGAGTATGGTTTGAACCACCTTGAGACTGTCGGGATTCCCGTCCTGGCATTGTTCGATATTCTCGTGGGCACAGCCTCGAGGAACTGGGAGACGATGAGGGCGATGAGAAAATTCCTAGCAGGCGCAAGTGCCGCTGCCACGTTTTTCGCCGGCGCATCCGCCCATGCCGATCAGCCCAGGGACTGGGAGACCGGCTTCCAGGCGCCGGCGACCGATATGATGCGGCAGATCGAGTGGTTCGGGAACTACACGATGTGGTTCATCGTCCCGATCACCATACTGGTGCTGTGCCTGCTTGCGTATTGCATCCTCAAATTCCGCGCGAGCGTGAACCCTGTTCCCTCCAAGACCAGCCACAACACGCTGATCGAGGTGATCTGGACCGTCGGCCCGGTCGTCATCCTGCTCTGCATCGCCATTCCTTCGTTCCAGCTGCTGACGGCGCAATACACGCCGCCGGAAGACGCAAAGCTGACCGTCAAGGCGACCGGCAACCAGTGGAACTGGGACTACGAATACCAAACCGAGAACACGATTTCCTTCAACTCCGCGATCCTGCAGGAAGCCGACCGGGCAGCTGCGGGCAAGGAAGATCGCAAGATCTATCCGCGCCTGCTCGCCGTCGACAACGAGATGGTTGTGCCGGTCAACACCATGACCCGCGTCCTGGTGACCGCAACAGACGTGATCCACTCCTTCGCCATGCCGTCGTTCGGCATCAAGATGGACGCGGTTCCCGGTCGCACCAACGAGACCTGGTTCAAGGCCGACAAGGAAGGCCTCTACTATGGCCAGTGCTCGCAGCTCTGCGGCAAGGATCATGCTTTCATGCCGATCGCCATCCGCGTCGTCTCCGATGCGCAATTCAAAAGCTGGCTGGCGGAAGCCAAGACCAACCTGCCCGGGGCCAACAAGGCGCTGATGGCTGAGGTCGACGGCCAGAACAAGGTAGCGGCCGCCGGCAACTGATGCCGCGGCCAATAAAAGATCAGGGAACGGAGCGGAACATGGCAGACGCTGCAGCTCACGACGACCACGACCACAAGCCGTATCACGGCTGGGTCCGGTGGGTGTATTCCACCAACCACAAGGACATCGGCACGCTCTATCTGATCTTCGCGATCTTCGCCGGCATCGTCGGCGGTGCCTTGTCGGTCGCCATCCGCATGGAGCTGCAGGAGCCGGGGATCCAGATTTTCAGCGGCCTCGCGCAAATGGTCTACGGCATGAACGGTGACGCCGCGATCGACGGCGGCAAGAGCATGTACAACGCCTTCGCCACCGCGCACGCGCTGATCATGATCTTCTTCATGGTCATGCCGGCCCTGATCGGCGGTTTTGCCAACTGGATGGTGCCGATCATGATCGGTGCGCCTGACATGGCCTTCCCGCGCATGAACAACATCTCGTTCTGGCTGCTGCCGCCGGCCTTCCTGCTTCTGATCGCCTCGGCCTTCATGCCGAGCGCGCCTGGCGCCTTTGGCGTCGGTGGCGGCTGGACGCTTTATCCGCCGCTGTCGACTTCGGGCCAGCCCGGGCCGGCGATGGATCTGGCGATCCTGTCGATCCACATTGCCGGTGCCTCGTCGATCCTTGGCGCCATCAACTTCATCACCACCATCTTCAACATGCGTGCGCCCGGCATGACGATGCACAAGATGCCGCTGTTCGCCTGGTCGGTGCTGGTCACCGCTTTCCTGCTGCTGTTGTCACTCCCGGTGCTTGCCGGCGGCATCACCATGCTCCTGACCGACCGCAACTTCGGCACGACCTTCTTCGCGCCCGACGGCGGCGGCGATCCGATCCTGTTCCAGCACCTGTTCTGGTTCTTCGGTCACCCTGAGGTCTACATCCTGATCCTGCCGGGCTTCGGCATCATCAGCCACATCGTCTCGACCTTCTCGAAGAAGCCGGTGTTCGGCTACCTCGGCATGGCTTACGCGATGGTCGCCATCGGCGCGGTCGGCTTCATCGTCTGGGCCCACCACATGTACACAACCGGCCTGTCGCTCGACACGCAACGCTACTTCGTCTTCGCCACGATGGTCATCGCGGTGCCGACCGGCGTGAAGATCTTCTCCTGGATCGCCACGATGTGGGGCGGATCGATCTCGTTGAAGCCGCCGATGCTGTGGGCCCTGGGCTTCATCTTCCTGTTCACGATTGGCGGCGTCACCGGCGTCCAGCTGGCCAATGCGGGTCTCGACCGCTCGCTGCACGACACTTATTTCGTGATCGCGCACTTCCACTACGTGCTGTCGCTGGGCGCGGTCTTCGCCATCTTCGCCGGCTGGTACTACTGGTTCCCGAAGATGACCGGCTACATGTATTCCTTCGCCATCGCCAACACCCATTTCTGGGTCACCTTCGTCGGCGTCAACCTGATCTTCTTCCCGCAGCATTTCCTCGGCCTTGCCGGCATGCCGCGCCGCACCATCGACTATCCCGACGCGTTTGCCGGCTGGAACATGGTGTCGTCCTACGGCTCGTATATCTCGGCCGTCGGCGTGGCGATCTTCCTCTACGGCGTGTTCGAGGCTTTCCAGAAGAAGCGGGTCGCCGGTGCCAATCCGTGGGGCGAAGGCGCCACGACACTGGAATGGCAGCTGCCTTCGCCGCCGCCCTTCCACCAGTGGGAGCAGCTGCCGAAGATCAAGTAAGGCGGCAGCCTCCATGGAATCGAAACCGCCGGCCTGCCGGCGGTTTTGGCCAAACGGAACGATGGATTTGAGTACGCATGGCCCTAGTCGACGAAACCAGCATTGACGAAGCGGGCTTCCGCATGTCGGAAGCGACGGCGGGCGATTTCTTCGCCCTGCTGAAGCCGCGCGTCATGTCGCTGGTGGTGTTCACCGCCTTCGTCGGATTGGTCGCGGCTCCGGTGACCATCAATCCGTTGCTGGCGGTGATCGCCATCCTGTCGATCGCCATCGGCGCCGGGGCCTCCGGCGCGCTCAACATGTGGTACGATGCCGACATCGACGCGGTGATGACGCGCACCGCCTCTCGTCCGGTGCCGGCAGGCCGCATCCGGCCTGGCGAAGCGCTGAGTTTCGGGCTGGTTCTGTCAGTCCTGTCAGTGATGACGCTGGGCGTGCTGGTCAACTGGCTGTCGGCGACGCTTTTGGCCTTCACCATCTTCTTCTATGCCGTCGTCTATACAATGTGGCTCAAGCGCTGGACGCCGCAAAACATCGTCATCGGCGGCGCCGCCGGTGCCATTCCGCCTGTTATCGGCTGGGCCGCGGTAACCGGAAGCGTCAGCCTGGAAAGCTTTGTCCTGTTCCTGATCATCTTCCTGTGGACGCCGCCGCATTTCTGGGCGCTGGCGCTGTTCAAGTCCGAAGACTATGCCCGCGCCGGCATTCCGATGATGCCGAACGTCGCCGGCCAGGCTTCGACCCGCCGCCAGATCTTCGCCTATGCGCTGCTGCTGGCGCCGGTCGGCGTGCTGCCATGGATCCTGGGCTACACCACGCCGGTCTATGGCGTGGCCGCCGTGCTGCTTGGGTTGGGTTTTGTCTGGTACGCGTGGAAAGTGCTTGGCATGACCGACGATGACCGCGTGATGAAGCCGGCTAAGGCCTTGTTTGCCTATTCGTTGCTCTATCTCTTCGCCATCTTCGCTGCCTATCTCGCCGACAGCGTCGTCGAGCGCGCGCTTGCCATGGGTGGAGCATGACCATGATCGAAGAAAAGCTCGAGCTGGTCACGCTGACCGAGAGGCAGAGGAAAGCCAGACGCAATCGTTCTGTCGCCATCGGCCTGGCGCTGGCGGTGCTGGTGATCATTTTCTACATCGCGACGATCGTGAAATTCGGTCATCACCCCGGCTCGATGTGAGAACACGATGAGCCAGGTGACCGCCAGCAGGAAGAACACCAACCGCGTCGTCGCGTTTGTCTGCGTTGCCTTCTTCGGCGGCATGATCGGCATGGCCTATGCCGCAGTGCCGCTCTACAAGATGTTCTGCCAGGCGACGGGCTATGGCGGCACCACGCGGCGCGCCACGCAACAATACGCGAACCGGGTGCTCGACCGCGACATCGTTGTCCGTTTCGACGCCAACATCGCTGGCGTGCCCTGGGATTTCCAGCCGGTCGATCGTTCGATGACGATGAAGATCGGCGAGACCGTGCAGGCGCACTATCAGGCCACCAACAAGTTCGATCGCCCCGTTACCGGCCGCGCCACCTTCAATGTGCAGCCGGAACTGGCGGGGCCCTACTTCAACAAGGTCGAGTGTTTCTGCTTCACCGATACGACTTTGAAGCCCGGTGAGACGCTGGACATGCCGGTCGTGTTCTATGTGGATCCCGATATCGTGAATGTACCGGAACTGAAGGACGTGAAGACAATCACCCTGTCCTATACGATGTTCCCGGTCGAGAAGAGCAAGCCGGTCGCGTCATCAGTGCCGGTCCAAGGCAGCAGCAAGACAATTTCGAATACCGAAGCAAATCTCGGGGGTTGATATGGCAGACGCGCACGCAAAACCACACCATGACTACCATCTCGTCGACCCGAGCCCATGGCCGTTCCTGGGGTCCATCGGCGCGCTGGTGACCGCAATCGGCGGTGTCTGCCTGATGCAGTATCTCAAGGCCGGCGACTTCCCGATCTTCGGCTTCAACATCGCCAACCCGTGGCTGTTCTTCATCGGCCTTGCGATCGTCCTTTACACCATGTTCGCCTGGTGGTCGGACACGATCAAGGAAGCGCATGAGGGCCATCACACGCGTGTCGTGTCGCTGCATCTGCGCTATGGCATGATCATGTTCATCGCCTCCGAGGTGATGTTCTTCGTCGCCTGGTTCTGGGCCTACTTCGATGCCAGCCTGTTTCCGGGCGAGGTGCAGCAATACGCCCGCACCGCGTTTACCGGCGGTGTCTGGCCGCCGAAGGGCATGGAGGTTCTCGATCCTTTCCACCTGCCGCTCTACAACACCATCATCCTGCTGCTGTCGGGCACCACGGTCACCTGGGCGCACCATTCGCTCATCCATGGCGATCGCAAGGGGCTGATCAACGGCCTGGTGCTGACCGTCGGCCTCGGCATGCTGTTCACCATGGTGCAGGCCTACGAGTACATTCATGCTCCGTTCGCCTTCAAGGATTCCATTTACGGCGCCACCTTTTTCATGGCGACCGGCTTCCATGGCTTCCACGTCATCATCGGCACCATCTTCCTCTTGGTCTGCCTGCTCAGGGCGATGAAGGGTGATTTCACCCCCAAGCAGCATTTCGGTTTCGAGGCGGCCGCCTGGTATTGGCACTTCGTCGACGTTGTCTGGCTGTTCCTGTTCTCAGCGATCTATGTCTGGGGATCGGCCGGCGCGGTGATCGAAGCTCACTGATTTCGACCTGAGCAAAACAAAGGGATAGAGCCCATCCCGATTCATCGGGATGGAACAGGCTCCAGGGATCTCAATATAGGCGGTCGCGGCGACGTGGCCGCCTTCTTCATTTCGGCGCAAAGATCGCCGATCGATGGCCGATGCGGCTAACTCTTCTCTATGCCATTTACGCGTGCATGATCGCCACAGCGCCGGCCCTTGCTGGCGAGAAAGTCGATCTGGTGCGTGTCGACAAGTCGGACCGGCGGCTGGAGTTGATTGGCGGCGGCAAGGTCCTGCGAAGCTACAGCATCGCGCTCGGCGGCGATCCGCTTGGGCACAAGCACCAGGAGGGCGATCAACGCACACCGGAGGGGCGCTATGTCCTCGACTGGCGCAACCCGAACAGCATCGCCCACAGGTCGATCCATATCTCCTATCCCAATGCCGACGATCTGGCCGCCGCGAAGACTCGCAATGTCGATGCGGGAGGCATGATCATGATCCGCGGCCAGCCAAACGGTTTCGGCTGGTGGGGCTGGCTGCTTCAATTGGTCGACTGGACCGACGGCTGCATTGCGGTTACGGACTCCGACATGGACGAAATCTGGGCAATGGTGGCCGATGGGACGCCGATCGAGATCGAGCGGTAAGCAATGAGCGACGACAAGGCGATCTGGCCGCCGATCGATCCAATCTCGGCCGGCTTGCACGGCCGCTGCCCTCGCTGCGGCGAGGGGCAGCTATTTTCCGGCTTCCTCACCGTTGGCAAGCGCTGCACCAATTGCGGCCTCGACTATTCCTACGCCGATGCCGGCGACGGACCGGCGGTCTTCGTCATCCTGATCATCGGTTTCATCATCGTCGGCCTGGCGCTCTGGGTGGAGGTGACGCTCAGCCCGCCGCTCTGGCTGCATCTGCTGCTCTGGATTCCGCTGGCTGTTGCGCTGTGCCTGACGGCGCTTCGGCTGATCAAGGGCGTGCTGCTGACGCTGCAATACAGCAACAAGGCGGCCGAGGGCCGGCTGGATCGCGGCGAATGAGCGAGGCTTCCATTAGAGCTGGCGGCCGCTCGCGGCCAAGGACGGCGTTGCTGCTTGGCCTTGGCCTGGTGCTGTTTTTGATCCTGCTGGCGCTCGGCACCTGGCAGGTCCAGCGTCTGCACTGGAAGGAAGGTCTGCTGCAGACCATCGACCAGCGTACGCACTCGGCGCCGCAGCCGCTCGCCGAGGTCGAAAGGGAGTTCGCCTCGACCGGCGACGTCGACTATACGCCGGTGACCGTCAGCGGCACCTTCCTGCATTCCGGCGAACGGCATTTCTACGCCACCTGGGAAGGCGAAGCCGGCTTCAACGTCTACACGCCGCTGGCCCTCGACGACGGTCGCTTCGTGCTGATCAATCGCGGCTTTGTACCCTACGATCTCAAGGATGCCGGCAAGCGCGCCAAGGGGCAGGTGACGGGCAAGGTGACGGTCACCGGCCTCGCCCGCAATCCGCTGCCGGCAAAGCCGTCGATGATGCTTCCCGACAACGACGTGGCGAAGAACATCTTCTACTGGAAGGACCGCGACGCGATGGCAGCGAGCGCTGGGCTGCCGGCGGGCGCCACGCTGGTGCCGATCTTCATCGACGCCGACAAGACGCCGAATCCGGGCGGCTTGCCGGTCGGCGGCGTCACCATCATCGATCTGCCGAACAGCCACCTGCAATATGCGATGACTTGGTATGGCCTCGCCGCCGCACTCGCCGCAGTGCTCATTCTGCGGCTTCGCCGCCCCTTGAAAGAGGAATGAAGGCGACCGCCGTCCCCTTGCACTTGACAGGGCAGGGGTAGGCACCTCATTTCGGCTTTGATCAACCGGCCAGGATTTAATGCTTCAGACAACCACCAAGCCCCCCCTGACGATCCGGCTCTGCCAGCCGCGCGGCTTTTGCGCCGGCGTCGACCGCGCCATCCAGATCGTCGTGCTGGCGCTGAAGAAATATGGCGCGCCGGTCTATGTCCGTCATGAGATCGTGCACAATCGTTACGTCGTCGAGGGACTGCAAAGCCTTGGCGCCGTCTTCATCGAAGAACTCTCCGAGATTCCCGCCGAACATCGGCAGTCGCCGGTCGTGTTCTCGGCCCACGGCGTGCCAAAATCGGTGCCGGCGGACGCGCAGGCCCGCAACCTCTTCTATCTCGACGCCACTTGCCCGCTGGTCTCGAAGGTCCACAAGCAGGCGATGCGCCACCAGCGGCTTGGCCGCCATGTGCTGCTGATCGGCCATGCCGGACATCCCGAGGTGATCGGCACCATGGGCCAGCTGCCGGACGGCGCGGTGACGCTGATCGAGACCGAGGCTGATGCCGCGAAGCTTTCGCCTGCCGATCCGCAGGCGCTCGGCTTCGTTACCCAGACCACACTGTCGGTCGAGGACACCGCCGGCATCATCCGCGCCTTGCAGGATCGTTTTCCGCAATTGCATGCTCCGGCGGCGGAATCGATCTGCTATGCCACCACCAACCGCCAGGAGGCGGTCAAGGAAACCGCGGCCGGCGCTGATCTCTACCTGATCGTCGGCGCGCCCAATTCCTCCAATTCGCGACGCCTAGTCGAAGTGGCGGAGCGTGCCGGCGCCTCGATGTCGCTTCTCGTACAGCGCGCCGCCGAGATTCCGTGGAATGACATCGCCGGCATCTCGACGCTTGGCCTGTCGGCTGGAGCGTCGGCGCCGGAGATCATCGTCGACGAGATCATCGACGCGTTCCGCCAGCGCTTCGACGTCACCATCGACCTGGCCGTCACGGCCACGGAAACGGAGGATTTTCCGGTCATGCGGGTACTGCGCGATGTCGAACTGACGCGAGCCGACATGGCTTTCGTCAATGGAGCCGCGTAAGGCACATGGCGGTCTATACCGACGTTGCCGAAGGCGAACTCGGCGCATTCCTGAAGCAATATCCGGTCGGTAATCTCCTGTCTTACAAGGGCATCGCCGAAGGCACCGAGAACTCGAACTTCCTGCTGCACACCTCCAGCGGCTCCTACATCCTGACGCTCTATGAAAAGCGCGTCGACAAGGCGGATCTGCCGTTTTTCCTCGGGCTGATGGGTCATCTGGCCAAAAAAGGGGTCTCTTGCCCGCTGCCGGTGACCGCGCATGACGGCAGCGTCATCGGCACGCTCGCCGGCCGGCCGGCGGTCATCATCACATTCCTCGAAGGGCTTTCACTCCGGCGGCCGACATCGACGCATTGCGGCGAGGTCGGCAAGGCCCTGGCGGCCCTGCATCTGGCCGGAGCCGATTTCTCGATGACGCGCCCGAACGCGCTCGCCATCGACGGCTGGCGCAAGCTTTGGAACGCCGCCCGCGACCGCGCCAACGAGGTTGAGCCGGGCCTTGCGGCCGAGGTCGATGCCGACTTTGGCGACTTCGAGCGGAACTGGCCGAAGGACCTTCCCCAAGGCATCATCCATGCCGATCTTTTCCCGGACAATGTCTTCTTCCTCGGCGAGAAGCTTTCCGGCCTGATCGACTTCTATTTCGCCTGCGACGACCTCTACGCCTACGATGTCGCCACCTGCCTCAACGCCTGGTGCTTCGAGAAGGATTTTTCCTTCAACCTGACCAAGGGCAAGGCATTGTTGGCCGGCTATCAGAGCGTGCGTCCCCTGAGCGACCAGGAAAAGGCGGCGCTGCCGATGCTGGCGCGCGGCTCGGCGCTACGCTTCATGCTGACCCGGCTCTACGACTGGTTGACCGTTCCCAATGGCGGGCTGGTGATGAAACGCGATCCGACCGAATATATCCGGAGGATGCGATTCCATCGGGCGATCAGGTCTCCTTCGGAATATGGATTGGCCTGATATGGGGTATCATGAGCAAACACATTGAGATCTTTACCGACGGCGCCTGTTCGGGCAATCCCGGCCCTGGCGGCTGGGGCGCGATCCTGCGCTTCAACGGCACCACCAAGGAGCTTTCCGGCGGCGAGGCGGAGACCACCAACAATCGCATGGAGCTTCTCGCCGCCATCTCGGCGCTGAATGCGTTGAAGGAACCCTGCACGGTGGACCTTCACACCGACAGCAAATACGTCATGGACGGCATTTCCAAATGGATCCACGGCTGGAAGAAGAACGGCTGGAAGACCGCCGACAAGAAGCCGGTCAAGAACGGTGAGCTCTGGCAGGCGCTGGATGAGGCCAACAGGCGTCACAAGGTGACCTGGAACTGGGTCAAGGGCCACGCCGGCCATGCCGAGAACGAGCGCGCCGACGAACTCGCGCGTGAAGGCATGGCGCCGTTCAAGAAAGGCCCGGTCAAACCCGCTGCTGCGCCGAAGCCAGTTGCGCAGGCAAAACAGCCGGTAGCAGCGAAGGCGCGGCGCTCGACCCAGAGTTATTGAACTCAGGAGCAGGTCAGCACTCTCAGGCAGGGATCCTCGATCGTGCCGATCCTCCACTATGTCACCCATCCCCAGGTTCAGGTCGATGCCAACATTCCCGTGCCGGAATGGGGGTTGTCCGACATCGGACGAGCGAGAGCGGTTGCAATGCTCGACCAGCCCTGGATCGGCTCAATCCGGCGCATCGTGTCGTCGGCTGAACGCAAGGCGCTGGAAACCGCCGAAATCCTCGCAACGCATCTCGGCCTTGCCATCGAGGTGAGGGAAAGGATGCATGAGAACGACCGATCGGCGACGGGGTTTTTACCGCCGCCGGAGTTCGAAACGGTCGCGGACCAGTTCTTCGCCAACCCGCATGACAGCATTCGCGGATGGGAGCGGGCCATCGATGCGCAGCATCGCATCGTGAGCGAGGTCGACGCCGTGCTTGGCGCCGCCGACGCGGGCGACATTGCCTTCGTGGGCCATGGCGGCGTCGGAACGCTGCTGCTGCTCGCCCTCAGCGGTCGGCAGATCAGCCGCGAAGCGGATCAGCCGGCGGGCGGCGGCAACCACTTCGCCTACGATCTCGGCGCACGTCGCCTTGTCCACGGATGGCAGCCGATCGACGCACCGGTGCAGCGTCGCGACGATTAACTTCGCTTCAGCGGATCAGCAACGCCGTGCCGTAAAGCCCGAGCGCGAACACCGTGTGCGACACCAGGTTGAGGGCGCGGATCTGCATCGGTTTGGGCCGTTTCGAGGCGGCCCAGCCGGCACCCATGCCAGGCGCCAGCAGGAACCAGCCGGCACCGACGGTGACGATGCCGAGGATGAAGGCCGGCAGGAAGGTTGGCGCCGCCAGCCATGCCGTTCCCGCCAGCGCGACCAGGATGATGCCGTAGACGATGCCGACAAGATAATGAAAGGCCCAGCCCAGCGCCACTTCCTGCGCGTACGGCTTTGCATCGCCGATATCGTCGTGGAAGACCTTGCCTTCCCTGAGATGCCACACCCAGCGGCCGACCAGGCCCCAGTTCGGTCGTGGCTGGGCAAACACCGTGTTCAGGAAAATCGCCCAGATGTCCATCAGCGCCGTGGCGCCGATGCCGATCGCGATACTGCGCCAGAAGATGTCAGACATCGGTCGCGGTCCCCCCAAAGCTGTCGGCGAGGGGACTTTGCGGTCCCTGGCCCAACGCTGTCGCTGATATTTCTAGAGCTGTCCCAGAATATGAGCCGCGCCGGACTCGTCGACGCCGGGCTTGGTCTCGACATTGAGCGCCGTGACCTTGCCGTCATCGACGATCATCGAAAACCGCTTCGAGCGCAGTCCCATGCCGGCTGCGGAAAGGTCGTTGTCGAGGCCGACCGCCTTGGCGAAGTCACCGCTGCCATCGGCGAGGAACAGGATCTTGCCTTCCCCGCCTGTGAAGCGCGCCCAGGCGCCCATGACGTGGACGTCGTTGACCGAAACGACGGCGATGGTATCGACGCCGCGTGCCAGGATGGCGTCATGGTTCTCGAGATAGCCGGGCAAATGGTTGTTGCTGCAGGTCGGCGTGAAAGCGCCCGGAACACCGAAAAGCACAACCTTCTTGCCTGTGAAAATCTCGGCCGACGTGATCGGCTTCGCGCCGTCGGCGGTCATCGTCTTGAAGGTCACATCAGGCAGCTTGTCGCCAACGGAAATGGTCATGAGTTCCTCGTCTGGGAAAATGGGGGAGGTCGTGTGATTGCGTAGCGAACTCGACGGCCCTCTGCAACCGTCAAGGAGCGGCATCAGTCCATGTCGCCCAAAAGTGCGCAGCGGGTTTGGGACTACGACATGGACAATGAGAAGACCTTAAGGCGCGTCGCATGGATCCATTCAATGCGGCGCGCTTTAGGGAAACGGCAACAGCCCTTCGACGGCGCCGGCCGAACTTGTCAGCGTATAGTGAAGCCCGCCATCCGTCGGCGTTGTCGAAGGGCGGTCGAGGATCGGCACGGTGAAGATCAGCTTGCCGTCCTTTTCGCTGCGGGCAGGGGTGCCGAACATGTAGTCTCGCTCGCCGGCGACAAAGAAATCCGCCGCCTCCGGATCGCCGGGAAAGCTCGCCTCGACAACCAGCGTCTCGTGGTCGCCCGGCAGCACGTTGATGCCGAAATCGGACCTTGCGGGTGTGGGCAACGCCGCGAAGCTCGCCTTCACCAGCGCCGAGTCTTCGGCATTGTCCGGGTCGGAGCCGGGGTCGACGGTCAGCCGCGTCTGCACCGGAATGCAGATCGTTTCGCAAATGCCGAGAAAGATGTCGGCGTCGATGACGGCTGGATCTTTGGCCGCCGACAGGGTGAAGACGACCGGCAGCGAAACCGGGTAGTCGTAGCCTGCCCATTTGCCATAGCCTTCGTCATGACGCTGCGGCGCCGGGAAGGAAAGCTGGGCGTCGGCGATATTCGTGCTGGCTGAAATGTCGAGCTGCGGCGGCACGCCCGCGTCGCCCGGATCACGCCAGTAGGTCTTCCAGCCGGGCTTGAGCGCTATGTCGAGAACGCCCTGGATGCGGCCGGCGGCATCGGCCTTACCGCTGGTCACCAGCCGGACCTTGCCGCCTTCGCTGTTGTACCACGACGATGATGAAGCGGCGGCGGGAAGAACGGTTGCCGATCCGGTGGCAGCGGCGAGCAGCAGGATTTTCAAGCTTTGCATGGCGGTGATTTGATCGTCCGTTCGTGGCCGCGCAATGTCTTCATGACCTTGCCGGTATCATATTTGCGTGACCTCGAGGGAAGAATGCTCTGCCTGGTCACATAGGCTTTGGTCGAATCCCGCACGGCGCATCTTTTCGGCGCTTTGGAAACGCGTTACCTTTGCTGTCATGGACTTGTTGCGCCACAAGAAGACAGCCGCCAGCCGCGGTTTTCTCGACGATCAGTTCCTGATTGCCATGCCCGGCATGAAGGACGACCGTTTCACGCGCTCGGTCATCTACGTCTGCGCGCACAGCGATGAAGGCGCGATGGGCCTGATCATCAACCAGACACAGCAGATGCTGTTTCCGGATCTGCTCGTGCAACTGGGCATCATGAACGAACAGGAAGCGATCCGCTTGCCGGCGCAGGCTCGCGATTTCGTCGTGCGCAATGGCGGGCCCGTCGATCGCAGCCGGGGTTTCGTGCTGCATTCGGGCGACTACCGGGTGGAATCGTCGCTGACCGTTTCGGACGACATCTGCCTGACCGCGACCGTTGACATATTGCGCGCCATTTCGTCTGGCCGCGGGCCCCGTCACGCGCTGATGGCGCTCGGCTATTCRGGCTGGGGCGCCGGCCAGCTGGAGACCGAAATCGCCGAGAATGGCTGGCTGACTTGCCCGGCCAACGCCGAGCTTCTGTTCGACACCGACATCGAGCGCAAATACGACCGCATCCTCGCCTCGATCGGCATCGACCTCGCCCATCTCAGCCTCGCCGCCGGACACGCCTGAGCCTCATCACAGAGGTCTCAGGCTTGCGTCAGCGGATACTGTTCCTTCAGCGTCTTCAGCACCTGGTCGCCCGGCATCGGCGCGCCGAACATGAAGCTTTGCACATATTCGCAGCCCATCTGGCGCAGTTCCAGCGCGTCGCGTTCGTCCGAAATGCCCTCGGCGACCACGGACAGTCCGAGTTCATGCGCCATGTTGACCATGGATTTGAGCAGCACCGCGCGTTTGGGGGTGTTGTCGTCGACAAAGCTCTTGTCGATCTTGATCGTGTCGAAGGGAAAACGCGTCAGATAAGCCAGTGAGGAATAGCCGGTGCCGAAATCGTCCAGCGACAGGCCGATGCCGAGCTGTTTCAGCTTGGTCAGCACATGGGCCGTCTGCTCGGGATTATCCATCACCAGCGATTCAGTGAGCTCGAGCCGGAAGCAGCGCGGCTTCAGATTGGCGCGTGCGATGACCGAGCGGACGTCGCTGACCAGGTCGCGGCGGATGAGCTGGCGGCTGGACAGGTTGACCGAGACCGACAGCGGCGCGTCGCCGATCTGCTTTTGCCATCCGGCAAGGTCCTCGGCCGCCTGCTGCATGGCGAACAGGCCGAGCTGCACGATCAGCCCGCAGCTTTCAGCGACCGGGATGAAATCTGCCGGCGGGATCATGCCGCGACGCGGATGGTCCCAGCGCAGCAAGGCCTCGAAGCCGGCGACGCTGCCATCCTCCAGCCGCACGATCGGCTGATAGGCGAGCGTGAATTCGCGCCGTTCGATGGCGCGGCGCAGGTCGGATTCGAACTGCAGCCTGTCGGTGCCGACGGTGCGGAAGGCCGGGCGGAACGGCTCGATCCTGTCGCCGCCGAAGCGCTTGGCCTGATGCATGGCAAGCTCGGCGTCCTTGACCATGTCCTCGGCCGACATCTGCGTCGAGTTCCAGGTGATCAGTCCGATCGATGCGGTCAGCACGATCTCGCGCTTGGCAAAGGTGATCGGGTTGTTGATGGCATGCTTGATGGCGTCGGCGACGGCGGCGATGCGGGACGGATCCTGCTCGGACAACAGCATCAGCGCGAACTGGTCGCCGGCAAAGCGCGACAGCGAATCCTTCGGCTTGAGCAGCCGGTGCAGCCGGCGCGCAATGGTCAAAAGGATGGTGTCGCCGGCCGAGATGCCGAGCCCGTCATTGACCTGCTTGAAACGGTCGATGTCGATGACGAAGACGGTCGGGCGCACTTTTTCTTCGGTGCGGGCGATCGAGATGACCGCTTCCAGCCGGTTCATCAACAGTTCGCGGTTCGGCAGCCCGGTCAAATTGTCGTGCACGGCGTCGTGCAGCAGGCGCTCCTCGGATTTCTTCTGCTCGGTGACGTCGACCATGGTGCCGACGCAGCGAATGACTTCGCCGTCCGACCCGATCACCGGCCGCGCGCGCAGCGAGAACCAGTGATAGTGGCCGTCGGCACCACGCAGGCGGAAGTTCTGCGACACCCGGCCGCGCCGGTGTTCCAGCACCACGTCAAGCGTCGTGCGGAAGGTGTCGCGGTCGTCGGCATGCAGCACCGGCAGCCAGTTGCGCGCGGCACCGCCAAGGCTGTTTGGCGCCAGGCCGAGCTGGATGCTGACATCGGGCTTGGTGACGACGCGGTCGCGCAGCACGTCCCAGTCCCACACCGTATCGCCCGATCCGGCCACTGCCAGCGCCTGCCGCTCGAGGTCGGAGAACAGGCCCTGGTGCAGCGCGCCGCCGGCAAAGGCGTGCTGCATGACGGTGAAGCCGATCAGAAGGATGATCAGGATCAGCCCGCCACCCAATGCCGGCTGGGCGATGTCGTTGTCGAGCATGCCGGTGATCGCCATCCATGACCCGCACAGCCACAACAGCACCATGACCCAACTGGGCACCAGCATGATGGCGCGGTCGTAGCCGCGTATGCCGAGGAAGATGATCAGGCCGAGCCCGGTCAGCGCGGTGGCGGCGAAGGACAGCCTGGCGATGCCGGCGGCGACCGCCGGATCGACGATGGCGACGCCGGCGATCAGCAGCAGTCCAAGGATCCAGACCAGCGCGCCATAGCTGAAATGGCCGTGCCATCGGTTGAGGTTGAGATAGGCGAACAGGAACACCACGAAGGTTCCCGCCAGTGCCACCTCCGTTCCCGCTCGCCACATCTGCTCGTTGCCGGGCGAGATCTCGATGATCTTGTTGAGGAAGCCGAAATCGACGCAGATATAGGCCAGCACCGCCCAGGCGAGCGCCGCGGTCGCCGGGAACATCGAGGTTCCCTTGACCACGAAAAGGATGGTCAGGAACAGCGCCAGCAGGCCGGCGATGCCGATGACGATGCCGCGAAACAGCGTGTAGGAATTGACCGAGTCCTTGTAGGATTCCGGATCCCACAAATAGACCTGCGGCAGTTTCGGCGAAGCCAGTTCGGCGATGAAGGTGATCACCGTGCCCGGGTTCAGCGTCACCCGGAATACGTCGGCATCAGGGCTGGTCTGGCGGTCGAGAGCGAAGCCCTCGCTGGGCGTGATGGCGGCGATGCGGGTCGAGCCGAGATCGGGCCAGAAGATGCCGGAATTCACCAGTCGGAAATGCGGCGCGACGATCAGCCGGTCGAGCTGCTGGTCGGTGGTGTTGGCCAGCGCGAACACCGCCCAGTCGCCGGTCGAACGCGCATCATTGGCCTCGACCTCGATGCGCCGCACGATGCCGTCCGGTCCGGGAGCGGTCGACACCTGGAAATTCTCGCCCTGGTTCCGGTAGATCTCGACGGCGCCCGAAAGGTCGAGCGCGACGTCGTCGCGGGCAATCTTGATCGGTTCGACGGCGAAGGCCGACGATGCCGCGCACAGCGTCAGGATTGTCGCGAGGACAAAGGCGAACAGCGGCCCGTTTCGCAGGAAATTCGTCAAGATCAGTCCTTCGTTCCAGCGCCCGGCGGATCGTCCGAGATCCGGGCGTAGAGGTAGTGGTCCTGCCAGATGCCGTTGATCCTGAGATAGGATCGCAGAAGTCCTTCGCGCCGGAATCCGGCTTTTTCAAGCACGCGGATCGACCGGGCGTTGTCGGGAATACAGGCCGCTTCGATCCGGTGCAACCTCAGCGTATCGAAGGCGAAGCGCGTCACCACCTTGACCGCGTCGGTCATCAGGCCACGACCGCCAAAGCGCTCGCCGATCCAATAGCCGACATGGCCGCTTTGCGAGACGCCATGGCGTATGTTGCCGAGCGTGATGCCGCCCGCCAGCTTGCCGCTGCTCTTTTCGAAGATGAAGAAGGCGATCGCGGTTCCCTGCGCATAGTCTTCGCGGTAGCGGCTGATGCGCAGCCGCCAGGCGGTGCGGTCGAGTTCGTCGGGAGTCCAGCGTGGCTCCCATGGCTCGAGAAAGGCACGGCTTTCGCCACGCACCGCCGCCCATTCGCGATAGTCATTCGTGAAGGGCACGCGCAGCATGACGTAGTCACCCTTCAGCGCCGGCAGGTCACGGCGAAAGAAAGGGAGCGCGAACACGACGCTTTGAGGGGCTTAGACGGCGAGCTTGCGGGTCGCGGTCTGCGTGCCTGCAAGCGAATCGAGGATCGCCTCGTATGGCGCCAGCGTACCCACAGGCCCGACAGCTGTAAGCGTCGGCTTGGTCGAGAACAGCCGCGACGACAGGTCGGTCAGCCGCTCGATCGTGAGCGCCGACAGCCGTTCCATCAGTTCCTCCTTGGCGATCGGCCGGCCGAACAGAAGCAGCTGCCGTGCGATCTGCGAGGCTCGGCTGGCCGGGCTTTCGGCGGACATGATCAGCCCGGCGCGATATTGGGCGCGCGCCCGGTCGAGTTCTTCCTGCAGGATCTTCTCGCCGGCCTTCTGCAGTTCGTCGATGATGACCGGCACCAGTTCGGCGATGTCGCTCTGGCCGGTCGCGGCATGGACGCCGAAGACGCCGGTGTCGGAAAAGCCCCAGTGGAAGGCATAGACCGAGTAGCACAGGCCGCGCTTTTCGCGGACTTCCTGGAAAAGACGCGACGACATGCCGCCGCCGAGGATCATCGACAGCACCTGCGAGGCATAGAAGTCGCGCACATGATAGGCGCGGCCCTCGAAGCCCAGCACGATCTGCGCGTCCATCAGGTCGCGGTCCTCACGGAAGTCGCCGCCGACATATTGCGCATATTGCGGGATGGTGCTGTCGGCCTTGCTGCGGAAGCCGCCCAGTTGTTTTTCGACCTCGCGCACGAAGTTGTCGTGCTTGATGTCGCCGGCAGCGACGATCACCATGCGCTCTGCGCCGTATTGCCGCTCGATGAAATCGTGCAACTGCTTCGAGGTGAAGGATTTGACAGTTTCCGGCGTGCCCAGGATCGAGCGGCCGATCGTCTGGTGGCGGAAGGCTGTCTCGGTGAAACGGTCGAAGACGATGTCGTCGGGCGTGTCGTGTGCGGCGCCGATCTCCTGCAGGATCACATGCTGCTCGCGTTCGAGCTCCTGCGGGTCGAACTCGGACTCCTGCAGGATGTCGGCAAGAATGTCGACGGCCAGCGGCACGTCGTCGGACAGCACCCTGGCATAGTAGGAGGTGGTCTCGACGCTGGTGGCGGCGTTGATCTCGCCGCCGACGTCCTCGATCTCCGAGGCGATTTCGAAAGCGCTTCGCCTTTTCGTGCCCTTGAACGCCATGTGCTCGAGCAGATGGGCCATGCCATGCTCTTCGTCACGTTCATTGCGGGCACCTGACTTGACCCAGGCACCAAGGGCAACCGATTCGATGCTTTGAAGGGTTTCGGTGGCGACTGTCAGGCCGTTCGACAGACGGCTTACCTCAACACCCATATGGCTACTACTCCCTAACGCGCCGCCCGCGCGCGGCGGCCGACGTAATCTTCCACCATTTTCAGGTCGGATGGAAGTACCGTGTATTTTTCCTCCGATGTCATCAACCCACCTAGCCATGCGGGCAGTGCGGGCGAGACGCCGCTGGCGGCTTCGACTGCGGCCGGGAACTTTGCCGGATGGGCGGTCCCAAGCACCACCATCGGCACCGCGCCTGAAGCCTTGCCCGCCGCGACATGCACGGCTGCCGCGGTGTGCGGATCGAGCAGGTAGTTGCTGCCGGCGAGCGTCGAACGGATGGTGGCGGCGACCTCGTCCATGGTTGCGCGGCCGGCATCGAATTCCGACCGCATCCCAGAGATTTGCTGGGTTTCGATGGTGAAAGCGCCCGACTGCTTGAGACCGTCCATGTAGCGCCGCACGGTCGCGGCGTCACGGTTGGAAGCCTCGAACAGCAGGCGTTCGAAATTCGACGACACCTGGATGTCCATCGACGGCGAAGTGGTCGCAAAGACGCCTTTGGTGCGGTATTCGCCGGTTGCGAAAGTGCGCGCCAGGATGTCGTTGTCGTTGGTGGCGATGATCAGCCGCTCGATCGGCAGGCCCATCTTCTTGGCGGCATAGCCGGCGAAGATATCGCCGAAATTACCTGTCGGCACCGTGAAGGAGACCGGCCTGTCCGGCGCGCCCAGCGACAGCGCCGAGGAGAAATAATAGACGATCTGGGCCATGATGCGGGCCCAGTTGATCGAATTGACGCCCGACAGCGCAACCCGGTCGCGAAAGCCGTGATCGTTGAACATGTCCTTGAGCAGGCCCTGGCAATCGTCGAAATTGCCTTCGATCGCCAGCGCATGAACATTTTGCGCGGTCGACGTCGTCATCTGCCGCTGCTGCACCGGCGAGACGCGGCCATGCGGGAAAAGGATGAAGATGTCGGTGCGGCTGCGCCCGGCAAAGGCATCGATGGCGGCGCCGCCGGTATCGCCCGAGGTGGCGCCGACGATGGTGGCGTGCTGGTCGCGTTCGGCAAGCACATGGTCCATCAGCCGGGCCAGAAGCTGCATCGCCACGTCCTTGAAGGCGAGAGTCGGCCCGTGGAAGAGTTCCAGGATGAAGGTGTTGGGGCCGGTCTGCACCAACGGGCAGACGGCCTCGTGGCGGAAGGTGGCATAGGCTTCGCGAACCAGGCGCTCGAAGACGGGCGCCGGGATTTCGTCGCCAAGGAAGGGCGACAGCACGCGGATTGCAAGATCAGGATAGGCAAGGCCGCGCATGGCGCGGATCTCGGCAGCGGAAAACTGCGGCCACTCGCGCGGCACGTAGAGCCCGCCGTCGCGCGCCAGTCCGGCCAGCACAGCGTCGGAAAATCCAAGCACGGGCGCTTCGCCGCGGGTACTCACATAGTGCATGTCACAAATCCGTTACCGCTGGGTTTTCCGTTCACCACAAGGTGGTTAATTTCTGCGCTGGCTCAGTCGCATTTTTGCCGCGCGGTTGATATACGTCACCAGCTTTGCGAGAGGGAAGTGCAGTTTGATGGCGTTTCGTACATTCAGTGGCCGCTTTTTGGCGGGTCTTGCGCTTACCGGCTTTATGCTCGCCGCCGCCGGCTGCCAATCGAGCGACAATGGCATCCTGGACCTCGGCTTCGGCAAGAAGGATCCGACAGCGCCGCCGCCGCCACAGGATCCCAAGGTCCTGTCTAGCCAGTTGCAGGCCTATTGCCCCAGAGTGACGGTGCGCGACGGCACGGCCTTCTTCAACACCTATGCCAAGGGCGTGCAGAAGCCCAAGTCGAAGCCCATGCGCAAGCCGAGGAACCAGGCCGAGGCCGAGCAGCAGGCGCAGGAGGCGCAGGCCGCGGCCGACGCGGCCGCGACCGCGCCCGACGAGTCTGCGAACATCATCTACCAGGCGTCGATCAGCGACGTGACCCGTGATTGCCTGCGCGCCAACGGGCAGTTGACGATGAAGATCGCGGTCGCCGGCAAGGTTGTGCCCGGACCGAAATTTTCCCCCGGCACCATCACCATGCCGATCCGTATCGCGGTGATGCATGGCACGGATGTTCTCTACTCGCAGATCCATCCGTATCAGATCCAGGTCACCGACCCGTCGGTCGCGACGCAGTTTGTCTTCACAGATTCCAATGTCGTCGTGCCCGAACCGTCGGCGCAGGACTATCAGGCCTTTGCCGGATATGATGAAAACGCGCCAAAGGGGACGACGGACAAGCCGAAGAAGAATCACAAGAAGAAGGCTGTCGCGACGAACTAGTCTCGCGTCGAGACGCACGTCTCTCAGGCGTCAGCCGACCACTCCGACAGCGCGGCGATCACGCTTTTCAGCTCCGCCCAGCGCCGAATGACCGTCTCGGCGCCGGCTTCCGTCAAGGCGTCGGCATGGCCGGGGTAGCTGTGGCCGGCGCCGGTGAAGCCGATCACGCGCATGCCGGCCGTCCTGGCGCCATGGACGCCGTGCACGGAATCCTCGATGACGAATGTGTTCGCCGGGTTGGCGTTGAGTTTCTCCGCCGCGAACAGGAACACGTCGGGCGCCGGTTTGGTCTTCTTGCTTGGTATCTCCAGGGCCGAAAAGATCCGGCCGGCGAAATACGGCAGCAGCAGCACTTTCTCCAGCATGAATTCGATCCGCTCGGAACGCGAATTCGAACAGACGCAGTGCGGCACGGTGACCGCGGCGACCGCCTCGCGCGCGCCGTCGATGGCGCGGACGTCGCTGCGCAACTTGCGATCAACGAGGTCTTCGGCGCGGTCGATCAGCGAGGCCTGGAACGGGATGCTGGATTTCTCCTCGACCCGCATCATGATGTCCTTGAAGGTCAGTCCGGCGTAGGTCTCGGCGAGTTCCTCAGGCGATATTTCGTAGCCGGCCAAGGTCAGCAGTTCCGCCTCGACCCGCGCGGCGACGATTTCGGAATCGACGAGCACGCCGTCGCAATCGAAGATGACAAGGTCTGGCTGGGGCATGGTGATCCGGACAATGGTAGGATGAAGAGGCCTGGGAAGGCTCAGGCGGCGCGGCATACACCAACAGGGCCGTCTTCGCAAATTTGGAGATCCGCGGTGGCCTTCACCGAATATTTACGCTGATCGGTAACCATAACAGAGAGTAAAACTGTAACGCGTGCCTTGGGTGTCAGAATGTCTGCCGTGCGTCTTCTCGACGAGCTATCCCACGCCCCCCAGCAATCCGAATGGCTGGACACGATCCTCAAGGGTGACTGCGTTGCCGCGCTCGATCGGCTGCCGGAAAAGTCGATCGACGTCATTTTCGCCGATCCGCCCTACAATCTTCAGCTCGATGGTGACCTGCACCGGCCCGACCAGTCGAAGGTCGATGCCGTCGACGACGATTGGGACCAGTTCGAGAGCTTCGAGGCCTACGACGCCTTCACCCGCGCCTGGCTGCTGGCGGCGCGGCGGGTGCTGAAGCCCAATGGCACCATCTGGGTCATCGGCTCTTATCACAACATCTTCCGGGTCGGCGCCAAGATGCAGGACCTGGGCTTCTGGATCCTCAACGACGTCGTCTGGCGCAAGACCAATCCGATGCCGAATTTCCGTGGCCGCCGGTTCCAGAATGCGCATGAGACGATGATCTGGGCGTCGCGCGACCAGAAGGGCAAGGGCTACACCTTCAACTACGAAGCCATGAAGGCCTCGAACGACGACATCCAGATGCGCTCCGACTGGCTGTTTCCGATCTGCACCGGCGGCGAGCGGCTGAAGAACGACAATGGCGACAAGCTGCATCCGACGCAGAAGCCGGAAGCGCTGCTCGCTCGCATCATGATGGCCTCGACCAAACCGGGCGACATCGTGCTCGACCCGTTCTTCGGCTCAGGCACCACCGGCGCGGTGGCCAAGCGGCTTGGCCGCCATTTCGTCGGCATCGAGCGCGAGCAGGCCTATATCGATGCCGCCAACGAGCGCATCGACGCGGTGCGGCCGCTGGACGGCGCCGACCTGACCGTGCTCACCGGCAAGCGCGCCGAGCCGCGCGTCGCCTTCGTCAGCCTCATCGACACCGGGCTAATGGCTCCGGGCGCCACGCTCTACGACGCCAAGAAGCGCTGGGCGGCCAAGGTGCGCGCCGACGGCACCGTGGCGATCGGCGACAGTGCCGGCTCGATCCACAAGATCGGCGCCGAAGTGCAGGGCCTGGATGCCTGCAACGGCTGGACCTTCTGGCACTATGAGCGCAGCGGCGGCCTGACCCCGATCGACGAGCTTCGCCGCATTGCCCGGCTCGGCATGGAGCGGGCAGGGGCCTGAACCCCTGCCAATTGCCACCATTCTCGCTGACTCAAGGTATCAACGGATCGCCGGAAGCGATTCAAATCACGCCATGATTCCGAGGCGTTCAAGGTCTGCCTGAAGCGTCTTGGCATCGGTGAACAGCACCGCTTGCCAGCCGGCCGCCTTGGCGCCGTCGACGTTCTTCTGGCTGTCGTCGATGAACAGCGTGGCCGACGGCTCGAGCCCGAACGCGGCGACGTGATGATCGTAGATGCCGCGATCCGGCTTGATCATCCCGACTTCGCCGGAGATGGTGACGCCGCGTGGCCGTTCGAGAAAATCGAAGCGTTTGCGCGCCTCGGCCAGCGTGTCGGTGGCGAAATTGGTCAGCATGGTCACGTCGTGGCCGCTCTCGATAAGGCCGACCATGATGGCGACACTGTCGTCATAGGCGTGCGGAACCATGTCGTGCCAGTGGCGGCGGAAATTGCGGATGTTTTCCGCGTGATCGGGATGCTCCGCAATCAGCAGCGCCTCGGCCTCTTGCCATGTCCGGCCGCGATCCTGCTCGATGTTCCAGTCATGCGTGCAGACATTGTCGAAGAACCACTTTCTCTCTTCGGCATCCGGAATGAGGCGGCTGAACGGAATATTCGGATCGTAGTGGATCAGCACCCTGCCGATGTCGAAAACGATGTGGCGGATTTCAGTCATGGGGCCTCTTTGCACTGTGTGGCGACGGTTTTTTCGTCGCGCCGGGTATCGCAGCCTCGATTGCCTTTTTCATGACAGTGGGCAGCGCTTCGCCCGAAATGTCTGATGGCAGCGACCAGAAATGGCCGGCCGGCGTCTCGCCATTCGTGTGGGCGAGGAACACGTCGAGCTCGAGCGCGAAGTGCGTGAAAACATGGGCGATCCGCCCCGTGGGCTTCCAGTTGCCGGGAAAGGGTGCCGCCGCTTGCGTGGTGGCGCCGTCGATCCGCGCTGTCCAGGCGGTCGTCGGCACTTCGGTCATGCCGCCAAGCAGGCCTTTCTCCGCCCGTTTGCGCAGGAGAACGGCGCCGTCGCCCCGCACGGCGACGAAGGCCGCACCGCGCCGCAGGGGCTTGTCGGCCTTGGGCAGCCGCACCGGGAAATGTTCGGGGTCCCCTGAACCCACCGCGCTGCAATCTTCGCGCAGCGGGCACAGCATGCAGCGCGGCCGGCGTGGCGTGCAGATCGTGGCGCCGAGATCCATCATCGCCTGCGCGAAATCGCCCGGCCTTGTCCCGGGCACCATACGCTCGACATGGGCGCGTATCTCGGCCTTGGCTTCGCTCAGCGGCGTTGTGATCGAAAACAGCCGGGAGATGACGCGTTCGACATTACCGTCGACGACGGCGGCGGGGCGGTCGAAGGCGATCGCCGTGATCGCCGCCGATGTATAGGCACCGATGCCGGGCAGTTCCCTGAGGCCGGCCTCCGTGTCGGGAAACCGGCCGCCACGCTGGGCCACCAGGTCGGCACAGGCCTTCAGATTGCGCGCGCGGGAATAGTAGCCGAGTCCGGCCCAGGCCTTCATCACGTCCTCGGTCGGTGCCGCGGCAAGCGCCCCGACATCAGGCCATTTCTCGACGAAGACGCGAAAATAGGCCTTCACCGCTTCGACAGTGGTTTGCTGCAGCATGACTTCAGACAGCCAGATACGGTAGGGATCGGGCCTCACGCCGCGCGCATGCTCACGCGGCGTGATGCGCCACGGCAACTCGCGATGATGCACATCGTACCAGCCGAGCAGGCGGGGCGCGATGTCGGCACCGAATGGGGGTGTGGTCTTGCGGGTCAGGTCTGCTGGTGCCATTGATCGGGAATTGGCCTTGGCCGATGCTGGTGAGGCTGGAGAACGTACATGGCAGGGAGAACGCCCTACGGCAATCCCGTCCCGGTCAGCGATCTTGCGACCAAAATCCTCGACCCGGTGCTGCGCAAGCGGGCCGGCATTTCGATCGGTCTCGTCCAGTCGTGGGAAGAGATCGCCGGGCCACGCCTTGCCAGCCGCTCGCGTCCCGAAAAGATCCAGTGGCCGCGCCGCATGCATGAAGACGATCCGTTCGAGCCGGCGGTGCTGGTCATAGCTTGCGAAGGCATGGCGGCGCTGCACCTACAGCACGAGACCGGCGAGATCATCAACCGGGTCAATGCCTTCCTCGGTTTCACCGCCATCAGCCGGATCAGGATCCTGCAGAAGCCGGTGACAGCGGACCAAGGAAAGCGCAGACCGACCTTCAGGCCGCTGACCGCGGCCGAGAAGACGAAATTGTCCTCGACCGTCGGCCTGGTCGACGATGATGGGCTGCGCGCTTCGCTGGAAAGGCTTGGCGCCACCATTCTGGGCGAAAGGAAGTCATAGATTTGTCGTCAATATCTCGCATTCGTGATCGCCCCTGTCAGGTTTGGCGATTGGATTGGGGATGGAGATGCCTTAATTCGCGCCAACTCTCGCCTTTTCGTGCCTTTGCATTGCAAAATCCAACTCTTGTCAGGTGATTCGTATGAACCGTCCCCCGTTTGGCCAAAGCTTGTCTCGCAGAAACGTCCTGACTTCGCTGGCCGCCATTCCGGCGGTCGCCCTGCTCGCCGCCTGCAGCGACTCTGACGAGCAAGCCAAGGCGGCGGATGTAAAGCCCGCGGACCCGGCCGCGCCTGCGAAGCCGGCCACGCCGGCCGCCGCGACTGCACCGGAAGCCCAGGGTACCGTGGATATGGCTGAACTGCTGAAGCCGGGTGCGCTGCCCGACAAGCAGCTTGGCAAGGACGACGCCAAGGTGACCATCGTCGAATACGCCTCGATGACCTGCCCGCATTGCGCGCATTTCGCCGAGACCACTTTTCCGGACCTGAAGACCAAGTACATCGACACCGGCAAGGCCCGCTACATCCTGCGCGAATTCCCGTTCGATCCGAGCGCGGAAGCCGGATTCATGCTGGCGCGTTGCGCCAAGGATAACTATTTCCCCATGGTGGACGTGCTGTTCAGGCAGCAGGCGAACTGGGTTGGAGTGCCTAATACCAAGGATGCGCTGCTGCAGATCTCCAAGCTGGCCGGTTTTACACAGGAGTCCTTCGAGGCCTGCTTGACGGACCAGAAACTTCTGGACGATGTGAGATCGGTCCAAAAGCGCGGCGCCAATGAATTCAAGGTCGACTCGACACCGACCTTCTTCATCAACGGTAAGACCTACAAGGGGGCGATGTCGATTGCGGAAATGTCGGCCATCATCGACCCTCTGCTCTGACGCTCAGGCAGCATCGAAGCGGCCGCGCCCGACGCCGGTCGCCCATTTGCCTTGCCGTGGAAACCGCGGCACACTTTTGCTGAATCCGCTTAGCGGGCGGCGCGAATGAAGTTTTCGCGCCTTCGCCTCCTTGGTTTCAAGTCCTTCGTCGAGCCCGGCGAGTTCGTCATCGAACGCGGCCTGACGGGCATTGTCGGGCCGAATGGCTGCGGCAAGTCGAACCTGGTCGAGGCGCTGCGCTGGGTAATGGGCGAAAGCTCCTACAAGAACATGCGCGCGTCCGGGATGGACGACGTCATCTTTTCCGGCTCGGGCACGCGCCCGGCACGCAACACCGCCGAAGTCACGCTTTTCCTCGACAACAGCGACCGCTCGGCGCCCGCTGCCTTCAACGATGCCGACGAGTTGCAGGTGTCGCGCCGGATCGAACGCGAGGCGGGCTCGCTCTATCGCATCAACGGCAAGGAAGCGCGCGCCAAAGATGTCCAGCTCCTGTTTGCCGACCAGTCGACCGGCGCGCGGTCGCCATCGATGGTCGGGCAGGGCCGCATCGGCGAGCTGATCCAGGCCAAGCCGCAGGCGCGCCGCGCCTTGCTCGAAGAGGCTGCCGGCATTTCCGGCCTGCACACCCGTCGCCACGAGGCCGAGTTGCGGCTGAAGGCGGCCGAGCAGAACCTGGAGCGCCTGGACGACGTCGTCGGCGAGCTGGAAAGCCAGATCGAAAGTCTGAAGCGCCAGGCGCGCCAGGCGTCACGCTTCAAGAACCTGTCGGCCGATATCCGCAAGGCGGAAGCGACGCTGCTGCATCTGCGCTGGACACTGGCCAAGACACAGGAAGGCGAGGCGCGCTCGGCGCTGGCTGTTGCCACCGCCCTGGTCGGTGACCGCGCCGCAGCCCAGATGGCCGCCGCAAGGGAGCAAGGCATTGGCGCCCACCGCCTGCCGGAGCTGCGCGACGCGGAAGCCGCCGCTGCCGCCGCCTTCCAGCGCCTGTCGATCGCCAAGTCGCAGATCGAGGAGGAAGCCGGCCGCATCCGCGCCCGTCAGGGCGAACTCGAGCGCCGGCTGCAACAACTCGACGGCGACATTGCGCGCGAGGAACGCATGGTCCGCGACAATGCGGATATTCTTGAGCGCCTTCGCACCGAAGAAGCCGCGCTCAATTCCGAAAATGCCGGTGCTGCCGAGCGCGAAGCCAGCACCCGCGCGGCTTTCGAACAGGCAGCATCGACGCTTTCGGCAAGCGAAGCCAAACTCGCCGCGCTGACCGCCGAGCGGGCCGAGGCCGCCGCCTCGCGCAACCAGATCGAACGGACGCTGCGCGACACCGCCGAGCGCCGCGACCGTTTCGGCCGTCAGCTTGCCGATGTCGACCGGGAACTGTCTGATATCCTCTCCAAGGTCGCCGGCCTGCCGGATCCGGCCGAGAAGCGCATGCTGGTCGAACAGGCGATGGCGCTGCTGGATGAGGCCGAGGCTGCCGTGGCGCAGGCCGAGCAATCGGTCATCGATGCCCGTGCCACCGAAAGCGCGGCCCGGCCGCCGCTGCAGGACGCCAGGGCCGAGCTGGCACGGATCGAGACCGAAGCACGCACGCTGGCCAAGATACTGAATGCCGCCAGCGGCGATCTCTTCCCGGCGGTATTGGAGCAGATCAGCGTCGAGCGTGGCTTCGAGACGGCACTAGGTGCTGCGCTTGGCGAAGACCTCGACGTGCCGCTCGACCGCAGCGCACCGGTGCATTGGGGCGAAAGCGAGATCCAGCCCGGCGACGCGGCTCTGCCTGAAGGCGTCAGGAGCCTTGCCAGCGTCGTTCACGCGCCGGCACAGCTTGCCCGCCGCCTGGCGCAGATCGGTATCGTTGTATCAGGCGATGGCCGCCGGCTGCAGGCGCTTCTTGCTCCCGGCCAGCGGCTGGTCAGCCGCGAGGGCGCGCTCTGGCGCTGGGACGGCTTTACCGCCAGTGCCGATGCGCCCACCGCGGCCGCGCAAAGGCTGGCGCAGAAGAACCGGCTGGCCGAACTTGATGCCGAAGCGGTGCAGGCGACGCTCGTCCTGCGCCAGGCCGAGGAGGCACTGGCCCAGGCCGAACACGCGCTTCGCCTGGCGAGCGAGACCGAGCGCAACGCGCGCCAGGCCGGGCGTGACGCCCAGCATCGGCTGGACGCCGCCCGCAACGCACTGGCCGAGGCTGAAAAGGCCGGCGGCGAATTGGCGAGCCGGCGCGCGGCCCTGGATGAGGCGCGCGCCCGTATCGTCGACAGCCATGAGGAGACTTCGGCGGCCTTCGCCGAAGCCGAAATGCTGCTGCAGGACGCGCCCGATCTAGGCGATTTGCAATTGCAGCTCGAACAGTCCGCGGCCAATGTCGCCCGCGATCGCGCCACGCTTGCCGATGCGCGTGCCGTGCATGAGGGGCTGCGCCGCGAAGCCGAGGCGCGCACGCGCCGGCTCAATGCCATTGGCGCCGAGCGCAGCAACTGGCTGGAGCGGGCCGAGAACGCCTCGACGCAGATCGCATCGCTTGGCGAACGCAAGGCCGAGGCCGAGGCCGAACGCGAGCGGCTGGCCGATGCGCCCGATGAAATCGACGCCAAGCGGCGCGCCTTGCTGTCACAGCTGACGGAGGCCGAGACCTTGCGCAAGGCGGCGGCCGACCGTCTGCAGGAAGCGGAAAACCGGCAATCCGAAATGGACAAGGCGGCCACCGGCGCCATCCAGTCGCTGGCCGAGGCGCGCGAGACCCGCGTCCGCACCGAAGAACGGCTGACCGCGGCCGACGAACGCCGGCTGGAGGTCGAGGCGCGCATCCAGGAAACGCTGAACACGCCACCGCACCTGGTCATCCGCCACACCGGTCTGGAGGCCGACAGCCCGATGCCCGAAATGGCCGAGATCGAGCGTCAGCTCGACCGGCTGAAGATCGAGCGCGAACGGCTCGGCGCCGTCAATCTGCGTGCCGAGGAGGAACAGAAAGAGCTTTCCGACCGGCTGGAGACGATCGTGTCGGAGCGCGAAGACATCATCGAGGCGATCCGCAAGCTCCGGCAAGCGATCCAGAGCCTGAACCGCGAAGGCCGCGAGCGGTTGCTTGCCGCCTTCGACGTGGTCAACAGCCATTTCCAGCGGCTGTTCTCGCATCTGTTCGGCGGCGGCACGGCGGAATTGCAGCTGATCGAATCCGACGATCCGCTCGAGGCCGGGCTTGAAATCCTGGCCCGCCCGCCCGGCAAAAAGCCGCAGACCATGACGCTGCTGTCCGGTGGCGAGCAGGCGTTGACGGCGATGTCGCTGATCTTTGCCGTGTTCCTGACCAATCCGGCGCCGATCTGCGTGCTCGACGAAGTCGACGCACCGCTCGACGATCACAATGTCGAGCGTTTCTGCAATCTGATGGACGAGATGGCCGCCACCACCGAGACTCGTTTCGTCATCATCACCCACAACCCGATCACCATGGCGCGCATGAACCGGCTGTTCGGCGTCACGATGGCCGAGCAGGGCGTCAGCCAGCTCGTGTCGGTCGACCTGCAGGCCGCCGAAGCGATGCGCGAAGCAAGCTGAGCCGCCGCGCGACGCGCCGGCGATCTAAAGCGCGTCGCGTTGAAACGGATTCAGGCGCCGCGCTTCAAGTCTTTGTTTTTATGCATGTCGTTGCCCCAAGCTCGGGGCCGCCTTTGGGCGACATGCATCAAAAATAGGTTCTCGGCTCGACAAGGTTCTTCTGCTGGCGAAGATAGAAACAATAGAAGCCGAATGCGGCAGCGAGCCACATGAAGGCCTCGCCGATAGCCAGCCGGTTGTTCGAATTGCTGAGGACGGTGAGGGCGAAGAAGACCAACGTTGAGATGTAGCAGGGCCATACGGCCGGAGCGACAAGCTTGGACCGCACGGCCAGCAGGACCTGCCTGGACGACCAGGCGTAGAGAAAGCCGAAGAACGCCAGCCCGACCACGCCGTAGCGCACGGCTATCTCCAGATAGCCGTTGTGGAAGACGTTGAAGATCATGGGGTGGTAGGTTCTGTTCTGCCATTCGGTGAGCCAGCTGGAACTGGCTCCGAAGATCGGGTGGCGTTTCCAGACCTCGATCGCATCGGCCCACAGCATCAGCCGTTCCCTGGCCGCAACTGGAACCGTATTGCTCGCGATGGCGCGGTCGAAGGCCGGGAGGACGCCATGGCTCAAAGCATCCGAAACCAGGTTCTTGACGAAGATCATGGTGTCGCCGGCGGTGGACCAGAAGATGTTGTGCATGGCGACAACGCTGGCTGCAACGATTGCCAGCACGCCGCCTCCGATCATCAGCTCGCGGCGATGACCTCTCGCCAGCGTCATGATCGCCAGCAGGAGCAGGACGAGCGCGAGCGCAAGCCAGACGCCCTTCGACCGCAGCGCAACGATGTTGGCGAAGGCAAACAGCAGAACGGCTGTCGACAGCGCCCAGTGCAGGATCCTGGATACCTTGTTCAGGTCCGTTCTTTGGGCCGTGTATGCCATGAATTGCAGCGTGCAAAGGAAGATGAAACCAGCCGCCACCGACGCGTGAATGGGATTGTTGAACAGCCAAGGCTCCGGTCTGGTTCCGTGAAGGATGTCCGAATAGCCGGTGTCCGCCGCCAGGAAGACAAGACTGAGGACCATGAACCAGAGGACGAGCTGCCCAGGCCGCCTGACAAACAGCAAGAGGGCGAAGCCGGTCGTCGCATAAAACAGCGGAAACAGGTAGATGCCTTCGGCGGCACCCAACTGGTGGGTGCCGAAATAGACGATCGCCAGTCGGATGAAGACATAGAGCGACCAGCCCAGGCAGAGACCGCCGACCCATCCGATCAGTGGCTTGCTGTAGGTCCACAGGTCCTGCCTGAACCAGCGGATGGCTGCGACCGCGGCGAGCGCTATCCCCGCGAAGCGGTAAGTGTCAGCCTCGCGCCAGACCGCGGAGGCCATGGCGAGAATGGCGAATACCGCAAGGACCAGAAGCACTGTGTAGCGCGGCGCGTCGGCCCTGGCATAATCCGGAATTTCGCGCGGCAAGGGCGGCCGCAGCAGGACGTGATGCAGGCGGCTCAACTCGTCCTTGGCCCGGAACGCCCCAGCGTCCAGCCGGCTCGGCCAGGCAAGCCGCGCGAATTTGTAGCTGCCCGAGGGGCCGGCTATGCCGGAAATCTTGCTGCTGGCGGCGAAGCCGAGCACGTTTTTGCGGACCGAATAGACTTTCAGGCCGGTATCCCAAAATCGTTCGAGTGCGACGTCCCACGGCATTTTCATCACCGCGAGCGCCGACAACAGCCCTTGCGCGCCCTCCCGCGTCACCAGATAGGCCGCGGCCGAGCCCTGCGGGCCATGCAGCGCGCGACCGATCTCGTCGCCTTCCGTCGTCTCGACGGCGCGCATGAAGAAGCTCATGCGATGGTTGTTTAGCTTGATGACGTCGAAATCCGGCACCGCGGCGATGATGGCCTCGATGCGCCGCATGGTGTTTTCGCTGAAGAGGACGTCGTCCTCGACAATCAGGCCATAGGCGCTGCCACCGGCCAGGAACGTTTCCAGCGCGTGGATATGGCTGCGGTAACAGGCATATTCGCCGGGCAGAATGTCGCGCCCGCTCAACTTGCGCGCGGTTGGAAGATCGATCTCCGTCCAGTCCGCCTTGGCAAGCGCGCGGCCGTCGATAGCCGCAATGCGCTGCAAGGTCAGGCCGGCCGCTTCGGCGCTGGCGAGCAATTCGCTCCAGCGACCGGTCTCGCGATCGAGGTTGATGGCGAAGATGGGAAGGTTCATTGAAGTTCCATTTTGACCGCCACCCGTCTTGGTGGAATCTTCGATGACCTTGTATGGAAAAGAGGGAGATGTTCAAGGCTATACTGTTGAGGCCATGTGCATGCTTTCGGACGGCCAGCTTGAAGAGATCGTCCGAGTTCGCTTGAGCCATCACATGGCCACCACGCATCATGGTCGCCGAAAGGCGGTGCTGAGTGGGGCGGACGATGCACAAGCCCTCCGTGCATGACTATGAAATACGGGGGCCGGCGCGTCCGCTTGCGGGGGGTGCGGGACGGACGCGCCGACGTCACCAACAACGCCGAGCCATCTTTCTGACTCGCACGACCGCGGTCGGTACGCCGGCAGTCATGCCGTTGCCTCGCCGAGATGGTCTTAGGTTGTAGGTCCGGTCCGGAGGGTGGGACCGCCCCTAAAATATAACATCCGCGCAGGTGACTTGGCTGTTCCACACAGAACAGTCCTCAACGGTCCCTGTCCCTTAGGTGAGGATTGTCGTGCAGGACCACGTTCAGGAGGGAGTTATGAACCTCCAGATCTCCATTGTAATGGATGAACCCGAGCTTGCGGAACTTGTTCATGAACGTGCTGACGCGCGACCTGGTGGTGCCAACCATCTCCGCGAGCGTCTCCTGGCTTATCTTCGGGATGACAGGCTGAGGGTTCCCCTCCCTGCCAAAGTTTGCCATCAGAAGGAGCAATCTCGCCAGACGCTTCTCACTCGAATTGAAAAGCTGGTCTACCAGGTCCTCTTCGACGCGGGCGTTCCTCGCCAGCAAATAGGACATGAACATCTCTGAGAACTTCGGCTCCTCCCGCAGCACCCGCGTGATTGATGCTTTATCAAGCCGCGTAATGACGCTGTCCAACATCGCGGAAACTGTAGCCAACCGCAGCGGCTGGCCGGACAAGCAGCCTTCGCCGAAGAAATCCCCGCTCTCATGGAGAGCGACGATCGCTTCTTTGCCCTGCTCCGATACGATGCAGACTTTGACCTTGCCCTTCTGGATGTAGAAGACGGCATCCGCCAGGTCGCCCTGCGAATAGACAGTCTCATTCTTGCGATACGTCGCCACAGTCCTTCCGCCGTCGACCGTATTGAGGAAGACGTTCACGTTGAATGGGCGCTTGTCGGTCCTGGCCACGACGGGTCTCAACTTCGGTAAGGTGATATTTTAGCGCAGGTCGCGCGTTCGGAAAATCACCTGGATTAATGAGGGCAGCCCGCTTCGGCGGCTATCATGCCACACGTGTGAACTGGCCCTGGTCATTGGCCAGACAGATCATAAATCGCTGCGGCCCTATCCGAGAGATGATGATGTTCCAGCATGGACCCGGAAAAATATGGCTGGGGCGCCAGGACATTAATCCAGTCGCTGATAACCCGCTGATTTTCAATAAGCTATTGCTTTTTCTTCCGTTTTGGTCAAATAACTGACCTAGGCAGGTGACCTGAGTTGCACCGTCAGATCGGACGAATTGGCCCAAACTTCGCACATCAAAAAACGCGGCTCGACCTACTATGCACAGGTCGCCGTGCCGCTCGATTTGCAGCCTGTCATGAACAGAAAAACCATGGACAGGTCCCTGCGCACGAAAGACCCACGCGAAGCCAAGCGCCTTGTGCGACCGGTCTTAGACGAATGGGACCGCCTTTTCGACGAAGCGCTCCGACAGGTGGCGATAGCTAAGGAACAGCGCCAACCGCTGTCTATCGCTCAAATAGCGATGCGCGACTACAAATCACAGATCGCCTTCGACGCTGAAATACGGGACGCGGACCACCGCTACGCCCAAATAGGCGTAGACTATGACGAAGCCCGTCGCTTCCGTGATGGCTATTCCGGCATCCTTTCCGACGACCAGCTTGAAGAGATCGTCGGCGCTCGCGTTAGCCATCACATGGCCGGGCTAGCCAAACAGTCAGCAAAAGGCAGCGCCGAGTGGCGGACCATCGCGCAAGCCCTCTGTGCGTCCACCTACGAAGCCCGGAGCAGACAAGATGAACGAGACGGCGGCGATTTCACCGGACAGCCCACGCACCCGCTATTGATCGCCGTAGAGCCAGAAGCGAAGGCCGCTGAAGCGGGTGAGGGCATCATTGAGCTCTATGACCGCTACGCGCGGGAGAACGCTAAGGGCATTAGCCAGGACACGCTGACGCAAGCCCGGCGCGACGTGAAGCTGTTTGCCGATACGACAGGCAGCATTCCCGCTTCCAAGATCGATAAGAAGTCGGTTCGCAACTGGAAGGCGCTCTTGATGGACTATCCAGTCAAGGCCGCCGAGATCGCGGTATTCCGTGCTATGACGATGAAGCAGATTATCGAGGCAAACGTCGCGATCAAAAAGCCGACGATCACCGATCGCACGGTAAATCGTTATCTCTCATCGCTTGGCGCTTTCTGCGATTGGCTCGCTCATAACGACTATCTCGACCGCAACCCTGTCGATGGTTTCTCCCAAAAGGTCGACAAGACGAATCGATCGCAAAAGCCGTTTTCCGCTGATCAAATGAACACCCTGTTTGCATCGCCGCTGTTCACCGGGTGCCGAAACGATGACGACTGGCACGAGCCGGGCGACTATCAAATCCGCGATCATCGCTACTGGTTACCGCTTGTCATGCTCTACAGCGGCGCTCGGCCGGCAGAGATCGCACAGCTTCATGTTGAGGACGTGCGCGAGCATCACCGCTCATGGATAATCCATATCACCACCGAAGGCGGCGGCGGCAAATCGACCAAGACAAAGGGCTCGATGCGCGTCGTGCCAGTCCACCCGCAACTGATCGCGCTCGGCTTCGTTGCCTACTGCGAAGGCATGAAGGCGAACGGTGAGACACGCATATTCCCAAACGCCCTCAGAAACCAACGTGGTCAGATGGTCGCCGACTTCTCACGCGACTTCGGCCGCTACCTGACGCGGATTGGCGTCAAGGTCGGGCGAGGGCTCTCGCTCTACAGCTTCCGGCACGGCTTCGTCGATGCTCTCCGCCGGGCCGAGTATCTCGATGAACAGTTCGGGTTTCTGATCGGCCACAAAGCCCATTCCATGACCGAACAATATGGCAGCTTGCCCCAAGGCATGTTGCGCCAGCGTGTCGAAATGATTGAGGCGGTTTCGTATCAAGGTTTGAACATCAAACATCTCTGCCACTAGCTATGCCGACACCAAGTAGGCTCAAGAGCGAAGCCAATCTCCACCCGATGGGCTCGACCCTACCGCTTCCGCTGGTAATCCCCGCGACCCACGGGTCGTTCCTTCACCATGAGAACACGCTCGGGTGTTGAAAGCGCGATGCATGAAGGACGATCTCACGATCGACTCGTCAGGCACCGATACGCGCTCTCTGCGGTAAGCGACGCGCGGCGGCGCGTCCCACTTGGGGATGCGGCTGTCTCGATGCGCCAATCGAAGTCGCTAACTTGAAGTAGATTATCATATATATACTGGTGTAAATAAGCGCGTAAGGCGATACGATAATGAATATCCCGTCATAATCTCGCTATACATAAGACATGAATGATCTTGTGTAAAACAAAGCGAGAAATTAACATGAAGATAACTTCGGGCCGCCCAAATGCGAATACGAAAATCGCGAAGTTCATGAACGGTCGGATCGACCAACTAAAGGGCAGGAAAAGCCAGAAAGACGTCGCGGTCGAAGCAGGGTTCACTAACGTCAACGTCCTCTCAATGATGAAATCTGGCACTATTAAGATTCCATTCGACCGCGTCCCTGGACTTGCGAAAGCGCTGGAGTGCGACCCAGCGAGACTTTTCCTCCTGGCGCTCGAGCAATACTTTGAGAGCAGCGCGTTGGTGGCGATCAAGCAGATTTTCGGAACTGTCGTGAGCGAGAACGAGGTTTCATGGATTGAGGCGCTTCGCAAAGCCTCCGACAACACTGACCCCCCCTTAACCGCGAAGCGAGCAAAGATCTTGCGCGCGATTTTTGGGAAGATCGGACCATACCCGGGTCAATGACAGCTGTGTGAGCGATCCGACCTCGCCCACTGGCGGTCGCCCCCACACCGTTGGTCGATGTTCCGGGAGAGGCCTTGTCTATAGCATGCGAACAAATGCGAACCGTGGTGCCAATGACCACAGGCGCAACCTTTCGAAGCCCGATCACCGTGACCGACCGAGTTCGCCACCCTGAGCGGAAGCTCGTTCGCCCTCCGCCGAAATTCACGCCTATGACCCAAGGCCGACGCGGTGGCGCAGATTTGGCCACCGACGCCAGCAGCTAAATGCCCTATTTCTCGCCGCCGCAACGAGGTCGTGCAGATCGCCGACGAGTGCGCTGTTCGAAGGCCGGTTGGCCTCGATGAGCCGGCAGGGATGCGCCCGTCGGCGAACCAGCGCATGCTCAACGACGCCGAGGCCCCGGCATGGGCTTCAGCCTTGCGAGCGCTCCGCGGTTCTTATGCTAGGTCTTGTGAACGCTCTGAACATCGAACGCTGTCTCCTGGGGCGGTGAGGTGAAGCCGCCCTTGATCCCCTTGCTCATCGTGGGCATCAGGATCCCGTCTCGAAACTTCTCCCAGCTTTCCTTGGAGTCATGGATGGCAACGATCGTCCAGCCCCCCGCGGACGGTCCGGCGGCATGGAAGGTCTGGCCCTTCGGCAGACCACCGCCTGCTGGATGCACCGCAGCGACCGATGCCTCATATTGTGACTTCGTTCCCCCTGCAAAGTGATGAACTATACCATAAGGCATCTCTTCCTCCGTTGTGACGTTTATCGGTTTCCTTTGTAAGCCATCGCGAATGCATTAGCGATTCCTCATATAACGAAATATGCGCGAGTTCCTCGAGGGCGATGGGCGTCATTTGCAAACTGACTTGGCGGGATTTCACAGGGTGCGGAAAGCACAGAAGTAGCGAAGAGCTTCGCCTGGGTCCTCTGACTTGCCGCTGGCAACGCTCCATCCATCTGAGCGATCGGCGGCGGTCAGCTGACTTCGAGCCTACTGCGTCGAGCTCGACTGCCCACCGCGAGCATGGACCACATTCGGTCTGTCCCGCTAATCCAGTGGGGTCCGCGAAGCAGGCGCACAACAGCGAGTGCACCACTACGGCAATCGGGTCTCGGTTCTGGATGCCATAAGAGGAGGCTAACGACGATTGCCTGGTTTCCTAGGAACCGATCGACTTTATTCGCGAGACTGGATGAACCCCACAGATGGAAGTCCTAGGTTTTCCATGGTGAGAGCGAGGGGATGCCTTTTGTTGCCCGGAGCAATATTTCGGCCAATGCTCCGCTTTGTGTGGGGTGTCGCGCCGGAACGTCCGAAACGACAAACGTCAACCGAATGGCCTTGCCACCCCTTAAAAGGGAGCAAATCTGTCAACCAGAATACGTGCGTTCTCTTAGGCCGGTAAGAGAACGCTTTACACTAAGTTTACCCTAAGTTGACAGAACCAGCCGAAATCCGATTTTTTGGAATTTTGTCAACTACGGCGGGATCCAAGAGCTGGGCCGTGCCTAGGGAGGCTGCGCTGTCGGGACTGAAGGCCGGGTGTTCGCATGCTGTGACCTTCGATACCTTGGGGAATCTATTTCATGTCCTGCCCGGTTCCGAGATCGCTGATGCGCTAAGGCTCTGATAGGCCATACCTAAATAGCCGGATTTGCGTAGATGTATGAACCGTGGTCGAGAGACAGGCGGGACCTCGGCGCAGCGACTTCACCGTTTCGTTTCCCCGATAGGGAGTGCCGGGTGCTGCGATCTATGCCCTGTGGTTCTCTCATTCAATTTCGATCTCGATGGCCGTTCATTCACCCGCATCGCCTTTCAGTGTCGACGGAAGTCCGTAAACGATCCGATGTCTTGGAGATCAGCGGGGTGTCGCAAGAGTGCATTAAGTGGCAAGGCCCCGAAATTCACTCACCACGCTGCCAGGGGCGGCCGTCAGAGAGCGCCGTGGTGTGCCGTGTCAGGTAGCAGCATTCGTTGCCCGAGCTCTCCAGTGAGCCCGCCTGGGACTCTCAGCTCTGTAAATAACTAGTTGGAGAAATCACTATCTAGGACACCAGTGGGAGCGATGGTCTTCGCCGTTTGACTCAAAGGTGGCGCAAGCTCAGTATATTAGCTAATTAGAATATTTCCCTTTGGGCGTAGGCCATGGCGGACAGGAAAAGCGGCGAAACTTCGTTGTCCGGCCGTGGTGGGGCTGACTACGACCTGATCATCGTTGGTGGTGGTCTTGCAGGTTCTTCCCTGGCCATCGCCCTTGCAGGTCGCGGGGCCAGGATACTCATTGTTGAACAGCAGGACCCGTTCAGGGATCGCATCCGTGGCGAAGTTCTTATGCCATGGGGAAGTCTTGAGGCGCAGCGGCTGGGCATCTATGATCTGCTTATCAAACGCTGCGCCATCGAAGCGGGCTACTATACCAGATTCAGGGCTGGCTCACCGCCCGCAGTGCGGGATTTGCTCGCCACAACACCAGGCAAGACCTGCTGCGTGACATTCCCCCATCCCGAGATGCAAACGGTTCTCTTGAATCACGCTGAGATCCTGGGAAGCGAGGTCAGGCGCGGAAGCCCCGTCTCTGCGGTGACATTTGGAAATATGCCACGCGTTCATATCGGGAGCGATACCAAAGGTGTCTCAGCCCGCTTGGTGGTCCTGGCAGACGGTCGGGATTCACGGCTGCGTTCGCTCCTTGGCTTCGACGTCAGGCGCGACCCGGAGCAACTCATTACGGCCGGTATGATACTGGAGGGCGACGTCGATTGCTCGGAGCTGCTCGAGGGCAATGCTCAGCAGCCGGCAAATACGATCAACCTCTTCTATGATCCCAGGGCCGCACGGATGGTCATCGCCATGCGAATTGCGCCCGGGCGTAACCGCATCTATCTGATCTACCACAAGGACGTCCTGCCGAAGCGTCTGTCCGGTCCCGGTTCGGTCGCTGAAATGGTGCGCCAGCTTCAAGCGGTAGGCGCGCCGGGGCACTGGTTTGACCAGGGACGGCAGGCAGGTCCTTTCGCCAGCTTCGATGGATCGCACCGATGGGTCGACAGGCCCTATCGCGATGGAGTTGTGTTGATTGGCGATGCGGCCGCTGCCTCCGATCCCGCCTGGGGCAGGGGGCTGTCGAGGACATTACGCGACGTCCGGCTGTTGAGGGACCGATTGCTGGAGAATGTCGACTGGCGTTCGGCAGCGGAGGCGTATGGCCGCGACCATGATGAGTTCTACGGTCGGATGCGACAGTTGGAAGCGATGGAAACAACCCTGCTGTTCGAACGCGGAGAGGCGGCTGACCAGCGACGCGAGCATGCTTTTGCGCTTTTTGCTGCCGACCCAACACGTGTTCCCGATGTAGTCGGCCTTGGGCCCGAGGCCCCGTCGGATGAGCGGGCTCGTGCCCGTTATTTCGGAGAAATTTGAGATCGGCAAGAACGCTGACAGCGTCGGGAAACATCCGGGAGCGTCAATGGTTACGCTCGCTAAGTGGCAAGGGCCCAGGAAGCTGGTCAGTCCTGGGCCCTTTAAAGTCCGTAGTCTTGGAGGTAATGCTATGTGGCTAGAGCCACAGATGGGTCGTAGCATTTTTCAACTGTTTGTCAATTGAAAAATCCACAGACTCGGTTCACATATAGGAATGTTGCCGATAGGAGCAGATAAAAGATTAGTAATCGATGACTTATCATCATGCCTACACAGAGTAAAAATTTTCTATTGCGACGCTCGCGTAGATTTCATTCGAAGCTGATTATCGACGCAGCCGTAAAGGTCGCCATCTGCTTGCCCTCGCCATATCGAGGCGCGCCGACTGCGCCCTTTGAGCCAGCATTGGCTCTTGCGCTTCATGTAGGTGAATCCGATGCAACGATCGTGCAAGCCAACCTGCACTGCGACGCGATCACGCTTCTCCCCGCGCGACGCAGCCGATCTATGCCGCCAAGATCCTTCTGGAGACTGTAAACAAATCATGAACAGTCTGTTCGAGAATGAGCGAAATCAAAACGCTATAGAGCAGCGACCGGCGCTCCTGTCGGCGACAAGGAGACGATCAAATTGGGAAACTCACATTTGTCCAGACCAGATGCTCATCGCGAGATCGACGAACTCGATCTTGACGGCGCGAATACATCGGCTTCATTGCCTCCCGCTCCTGCCTGGGAGCCAGCCACGACGGAGTTGGCGATCGTCCCGGCCGCTACCGCGCCTGGCTTCGCCTACGGTGCACTTGAGCCGGCACTCGCTGGCCAGGCTAAAGCGGCGGCAGACCGCATAAAAGCAAACCAGGAAGCGTCCGATAAAAGCTTGTTCGCCATCGGCCGCGATCTGCTGGCGATCAAGGCCAACCTACCCCACGGGGCATTCGGCAAGTGGATCACCGCAGAGTTTGGCATGACGGACCGAACTGCGCAGAACTATATGAACGCGACTCTGGCCTTGGAGAAAAACGAAAGCGTTTCGTTTTTGCCGCCAACGGTAATTTATTTGCTCGCCGCTCCCAGCACGCCTACGGAAATCATAGAGAGCGTGATTGCTGAAAGCGAAAGAGGAAACGTTCCTACTGCGAAAAGCGTCTTGAGACGAATTAGCGACGAGAAGGAAAAGAGGGCGGCAGCGACGGGTCGAGTCCTGAAGAACGCAGGCAAGACGCCGAACCAGGTCACGCAACGTAAAACGAACCAGTCCCAGGTTGAAGCGAAACGGTTTGCTGATGTAGAAAAACAAAAGCGCGAGCAGGGCGACCTTGAACTTGCAGCTACTGACGCGGTTGCGCTCCTCAAGAAATGTCTTGGCGACGAGTTTCCGTTATTCTGCGAACTCTACGAAAAGGCCTCATCGATGTTCAGCTTCGCATTGAAGCAGGCCGGATAGTGATCGTAGTCCATCCTAAGCGGCGCTGGATTTTGGCGAGTAACAGAATCGCAATTCATCGCGCCTCGTTGGCTCCGGCCAGCGGGGCGCCTAGGACGACCCTTCTGCTTCGGCGTGATCTCCTCGATCTTGACCATCGTGGTCAGCACCGTGCGCCAGTGTGGCTTCTCGAACACGCTCACCACATAGGTCGTTAGCGGCTTGTCGCTCACTCGCCAACGTCGGTGGTGTTGAGGCTGCACATGCGTATCAACCAGCCTCCGCCGGCTTGCCGCTCCAAAACGCTGAGGGATGTTCCGTTTCCCGTCGCCTCACCTTCTGAATAGGCAGCGAGGCACCAAGCCAGGTCGCCGGACGAGTTCGCTTCCACGACGGCAAGGGTTTTGTCCCCGACCTCGCCTTGAGTCCAGATGCTGTGGAGTGCCTCAATAGCCGCGCGACCTCGAGCCGGAGGCGCGTAGGGAGAATGCACTTCCCCGTCAGGCGTGAAAATGGCTGCACAACCGGCGGCATCTCCGGCACGGTAGGCAGCGACATAGCCCTCCCAAAGTGCCTGCAATTCATCGCGGATCGACATCCGTAGAGTTCTCCGTCGTTGCCAGGCTTACTTTACAGTTCCGGCCGTAACTCATCCCTGAGAAGTTCGATCAGCCTCCCAGCATCTTTCTCAGTTAGCTTCGGCAGATCCTCACACACACGATACCAAGGCAACTGAGTGTCCGCGTAGATATGCCTGGTGACCCTGGCCTCGGCCGGTCTGTCCAAGGTGCCCACCGTGATATTCGTCAACCAGTCATCCTTCAACCTAGATGCCTGCCATACGATCCGAGACCCGCAATGCCCACAAAACCCACGTTTCCCGTCATCTGACGAAACATAGTATTTCGGTTCGTCCTTCAGATATTTAAGAGTGCCGGCCTTAATTAAGACCGTAATCTCGGCCGGTTGGCCTGTGCTGCGCTGGCAAATGGTGCAGTGGCAGATATAGCCGTTGTGAAGATAGACCTCAGCCTCATATCGAACGCTGCCACAAAGACATCCTCCAGTGACTTTCGTTGGTTCGTGCGTCACCTGTTGCCCCCTGTGAACGGTTCATCAAGCGCGTCCTGGCGCTGCCTAGCCGCAATTTGCTGAACCTAGGACCGGTGAAAGGCTAGTCCTTGTTGTCGAAGCAGTAGTTACAAAGGCCAAGGTGGCTAGCAGTTGCCAACATAGGGTCGAATGGCTGGCCACAATGGATGCATTCGATCTTGCCAACGGGGCCATATCGCCCGCTCGTCGCCGCGTTGCGTCTCTTGAGATAGTCCTGAACTTCCTTATCCGGGAACACAGACTTGTCAGACATACGCCTTACTCCCCACTCTACGGGGAAGCCTTATATCAGAAATGACTAATATTCAAAGCCGGGCGTCTATTCCGTGTTATGGAGCTACGAGCCGGCCAACTGCAGAGTTCAGATAAGCGCCAGTCATCTATTGAGTTGCCGCAAGCCAGCCCAGAAAGCGAAACGAGAAGCTTCTAGCTTCGACGTGATCTCCTCGACCCGCACCTTGTCGCCGATCTCCTTTGCCATAGCGATGGCTTTGGCCTCCGTAGTCAGCACTGTGCGCCAGTGCGGCGCCTCGAAAACGCTCACGACGTAGGTGGTTACCGGCTTGTCGGTCATCGCTTCCCCCACCTGCCGCAACCCAGAAACTTGTAGAGATCGCTAATGTTACGCGATCACACCATGGGCGTCCGCATCTCTATTATATTAGCTTGTGCTTGTGGAACTTTTCCACCTGGGCCAGCGTTCTCAACCCCTACAATTTGCCCAACAGCGCGCCGGGCGGTAAGTGAGGGAGCATGAGCAACTTAGGCTTATGGGTCGTATTCGCTACGGGGACCATCGCGATCATCTACTTGTTGTCGTATGTCTCGATCAAGATGTTGGGATCTTGGCTCCCAGCGTTCTTTAAGGGGTGAATGGCCGCTGTTGGGCTCTTTGGGTGGCGGGCCGCACCGGCCACTGCGGGTTTTGTTTGGACGTCCCCCGCGCTGCCTAAACTATGGGCATATTAGCAACTGAGCAACTAAGCCTAATGGCGGGACCAAGACTGAAGTCCCAATCCCGCGCGCTACCCAGCCGTAGGAGGCCGCACCGGTCCCGTGGTGTTCCATGGGATAAATTCGACTTCCTTCCCTGTCACTTCGCGCACGGCCTTCAAAAGCACTTCATGCAAGACGCGCGTCTGCCGGTAGTGCTGGCAATGCGGCGATATGAACGGCTTCACAATGCTCCAGTGCAGCGCTTCCGCTGCCACCAGAAAGCGCTCGATTTCAGCCTGCGATAATTGCTTGGACGGTTTTGATCTAGCCATTGGCGAACTCCATTTGAAGGGTCGCCGCAACGAGAGGATTATATTCCTGATCTCGATGAGACCGGCAAGCGGTTTCACTCCGGCACGCCAGCGTCATAGTGGACGATGGCATCGAGAATCGTTCGATAGAGGCTGTCGACCTCTTCGCCGATCTCGATCCCCCGAATTCCGACCACCGCCGCGTCGGCGATCAGCTTGTGGGTGAGTTCGTCAACCGAGATGACATCGGCCTTTGCCTTCTCCGGAACGTTGTTCTGGATCCACCGATGCAGGAAGTTGATGCCGCGTGTGCTCACTGAGCCATAAGCTCGGCCAAGCGGTTAGGTTCCAGCAGGCGGTTGGTCTGACATGGCGGCGATCACCGCATCGAGCAATTCGATGTCCTTCACGCCACTATTTCCATGGGGTCGCCGCTCTGCGCTAGAGTCCTGGGTCAGCGTCGACGGGCGCAAAGCTCGTCACCAGGATGCGGCGATATTGCTTCAGTAGGTCGATGGCCTGAGCTATCGTTTTTTGGTCCACCACCATTAATCCTCCTCGCGGAAGTCCTGCAGCGAGGCATGCCGCAGATCGTCCTCGCCGCGCAAGTGCTTCACTCGGCCGATGATGCCCGGCTTGACCCATTGCGTGGCCGGCCGCTTCATGCCCTTGGGAGGCGGTCCTGCGTGCTCCTGGACGCGCTTCCATAGCCGTTCGCGGATGGCGCGGCTGGAGTTGATGAAGGCAGAACCGACATACTTGCCGGTTGCTCGATCGGCCATCAGTGCGAAGGCTGGCTTGCCGGGCTCGCGCTCAACGCCGAGCAGTTCATATTCTTCGACCGTGTAGCATTTCGCCTTCAGCCAGTTGGCCGAAGGGCCGCTTCGGTATTTGCTATCGCGGCGCTTCGACACCATCCCCTCGAGCCCCGCTTGATCGACCAGATGAAAGATCGACGCTGCGGCGCCCGGTAGGGCCTGGCTGAACTGGATGTGGAGGTCCGGCGGTATCATCTCGGCCAGGCTCTCGCGCCGGTCTTCAAGAGGCATGTCGCGTAGGTCGTGGCCGTTCAGGTGCAGAAGATCGAAGGCGACGAAATAGAGGTCTTGCTGGCGCCGAGTGATCGCCGTCCGTAGCGCGGCGAAGTCGGACAGGCCGGCGTCGTTCAAAACGATGATCTCACCGTCGATGATGGCGCTTTCCACCTCGAGCAAGGCGGCAGCGGCGGCTAGGTCGCGATACTCCGACGTCCAGTCGAGACCGCGGCGGGTGAAGATGCGGACGATATTGCCTTCCAGAACGATCTGGGAGCGGTAGCCGTCGAATTTAACCTCGTGAATCCATCCCTCGCCTTCGGGTGGCTTCTCCACCATAGTTGGCATCAACGGCGGGATGAACTTCAAACGCATGAACTGTCTCGCAAGCCCGCGAGTCAATTAGCATGCGCTAAAATGGTTCCGGAACAATTTAGGCAAATTGAATGAGATGACCCGGCTCTCGCGATCGAGCAGCCGGGCCATAGGGCTAAGATCAGTAGTCGTTGTTGTTGTCGTCCTGCTGGATGATGACGTGGCGATGCCGATGCATCGGACGGTCGGTCGAGCCCGTGATGACGACCGCATCGCGGCCGCCGTGATGCCGGCGCTGCCAGGCGCGCTGGCCATTGTCGTAAAACGCCTGCTCGCCATGATGGCGGTGATGGAGACGCTGTCCGTCCCGATAGATGACCATACCGTCGTTGTTGTTGTCGTTCCAGTGATGGCGATGATGTCGGTGGGTCTGGATGACGATGGCTTCGTCTGCTGAGGCCACAGCAGGCGCGGCCAAGCAGAGTGCCAACGCGCTCAGGATCATGACTTTCATTTCGAATTCTCCAAAAAGATGTGTTGCCCTCGCGGGGTAAAACAAGGCGCGACCGCTTTGGTTCCGTTGCCACGGCGCGTCGGTCGTTTAGGAAATCGATCTTAACCAAGCGGTCTGCCGCCTCGGTCGAGGGGCCTATGCTGCTCCGCAGCATAGGCGGACGGGTAGGCCGCCGCGCCATCATTGATGCCATCAACACGATACGGCTAAGGCTGGATTCGGACGTCAGCGGTATTTTGAGAGCCGCACGGTAGGGAATGGCCGGCACGGGTCGGGGTGCGGCCGCAAGTGCAGAACCAGACCGGATAGCCCGACCTTGTTCCACCGCTCGCATCGCTATGCGCGCTTCTGGACTCCAAGCCCAAACAGTCGCATCCTTGCTTCGGGGAGTGAGGGGCTTGGACAAACACCGATACGATAATCGGTCTGACCAGTGGCGCAGGCGCACTGGCGCCAAGATGCGGCGTGCACGCCTGCTAGCCGGCATTCCGAAGCGGCTGATCTTCGTTACGCTCGCGGCGACGGCGGCCTACATGACGCAGTTCGTCCTTCAGCACACCGACCGCCTTCCTGAAACTAACCTGGCGAGCTGGATCGGATCGAAGCCCGCGCCGATTGGTGGCGTCGCCTCAGTCATCGACGGCGATACGATAGAAATCCACGGGCAGCGGATCCGCTTTAACGGCATCGACGCACCGGAGAGCCGGCAGTATTGCGATGACGCCAAAGGCTTTGAATATCCCTGCGGACGCCGGGCTGCCGATGCGCTGGACGGCTTCCTGGCGGCCTCGAGGCCGGTCCAATGCACATTCATCACTTGGGATCGCTATGGCCGCTTTGTCGGCGACTGCCGGCGCGCAGATGGCGTCAGCGTCGCCGCGTGGATGGTTGAGCACGGCCAGGCGCTCGACTGGCCCCGCTACAGCCATGGCGCCTATGCGGGGCAGCAGTTAAAGGCTGAAGCGAGGAAGGTCGGACTATGGGTCGGAACATTTCAGGCGCCGTGGGATTGGCGCGCCGAGCATCGCGACAGTGGACAGTCGACCAGCGCACCTCTCTTCGCGGCGGGCAACGGTGGGTGCAACATCAAGGGCAACATTTCGGTCGACGGCGAGCGGATCCATCACATTCCTGGGCAGAAATTTTATGGCGTGACGAAGATCACTGAGGCCAAGGGCGAAAGGTGGTTTTGCTCTGAAGGCGAAGCCCTGGCCGCAGGTTGGCGGCGATCGAAACGATGACGATCCTGAAACGGTGCCGGTGCGGGGACGGCAGTGCGTGGTCTATAGCCGTCCGGACGATATGCGAAGGCGATAGGGGCGGTAAGATGACCACACCATTTCCTGCAACCATAGCGGCAATTTCTTGGCGGTTGGCGTGAGACGTCGAACGGTGCCGTTTCGCTGCAGTCCGATATAGGTCTTGACGCATCGGACAACAGTCAGCAGAGAGACACAGTTATTGTGGTGGCCGCCTTACAGCCTGGCGCAAGAAGACATCGCTAAATATCGCGTGTTTGCATAACATCGCGAACACGTAATGAGGGGAGATTCTATTTGCCGGACGCTGCTTCTATTTCAGTCAAGGAAACGCTCGTGCTCTTCGACGGCGAATTCGCGGGGCTGAGCAAAGGCGCCTCGCAAGGCGAATACACCTTCTGGCTGGGGTCTGGCATATCTCGCGATCGGGTCGTCGGGCTTGACGGAGTCCTCGCCAAGCTCCTCGAATTCCTTCGTGTCCACGCTACTGCGGCAGCGAACTGCGGATATCGCCTGGCGCTCGAGAAGATCATCAACATGGCGGCTCCCTCCGCAGACGAACGCGCCGGGATCGACATGGCGCAGCAGGCGTCGACCTGGCCCAGCCTGAAGAACATTCTCAAACGGTTGTGGAAGCAATATTCGGCCGTGCTGTCGGTGGAGATACCGGGCGAGAGACTCGACTACCTGCTGTGGGAGGGCGTCGACTTTCCCCACACCTTCGGCGCACAGCCCGCCGACGCCGAGCATCTAGCCATCGGCATGCTCGCCCTGGAAGGCGTCGTGACAGAACTGGCAACCGCCAATTGGGACGGCTTGCTCGAAGCGGCGATGCAAGAGCTCGGCTATGACGAGACTTTCTATCGGATCACCGTGACCGGCGAGGACCTCCGCAATCCTGCTGCAGCCGCCATCCTCTACAAGTTTCACGGCTGCGCCTTGCGCGCGATCGCTGACGAGGCTGCTTATCGCCCTCTACTTGTCGCGCGCACAGCTCAGATCACAGGCTGGAAGAGCAACGAGACATTTAAGATCGTCCGCGATCAACTTGGCGCCCTCGTTCAACGCAGCCGAACGCTCATGATCGGCATGTCCGCGCAGGATGAAAACATAAAGCATCTTTTCGCCTCGATGAATGCCCAGAAAGGCTGGAAATGGACCGACGAACCGACCCCCATCGTGTTCTCCGCGCAGGAACTTGGCGACGATCAGAAGAACGTCCTCATCGGGGCCTACGGTGAGGCTGATTACGAGGCGCATCGCGACCAGATCTGCGAAGCGGCGCGGCTCCAAGCCTATGCCAAGCCGTTACTGCTGGGGCTGCTTCTTCATGTTCTCGCCGCCAAGCTTGAGGTCCTTGCCAGTGATGCCCAAGCCGCCAATCTCGACCAACCGGCCCGGGCGGCGATTGCCGAGGGGATCCGGGCGCTCCGCGACCGCGTGGCCGATGCAGGTGACGCCGACCGGCCGGCGCTTGCCCGCGCGATAGCGGCTGGGCTCGCTCGCGCACGCCACCAATTACAGAATGGCGTTAGTGCCGCAGGTGTGCAGGCCTATTTTCCGCTCGACGGCGAACCGACGCATCGCATGAAGAATAAGCTGGCCCTGAAAAGTTCGGGCCAGCGAGAGGCCGCTGTGGCCTTGGGTCTTATCGGATTGGAGGAACAGGCAGCGAATTGGGTCAGTTCGATTGACGATCCTGCCGATCCGCGAACTGGCGCCCTGCGGCTCACCTCGCCGAACGCCAGCACGCGCATCTTTTTCGCCGCGAATGACGACACCGTCACCAGCCTGCTCGACGCAGGCGCAATCGATGAGACGGATGAAGACGCCGTGGTGATCTGCTCTGGGCGCGTTTCGGAGCGGCAGCAGCGCAGTCCGAGCGCCGCTATGCGCAGTGGCGCCCTTGGGCCGCGATATGTCGCATTCGGTCCGATGCTCGGCAGCGCTACCGACCTGAACGAGTTGCGTGACCAGTTTCGCGGCGAGGTGGGGCTATGAGCACTACCGACCGCGTCCTGGATATTCTCGTTCGGGAGGGCGGCTACCGCCAGCTTCCCAAGCCCTTCAAAGTGGGCTCGATTTCCTTCGACTTCACGCATGCGCTCGTCGCCGGCGAACGGGCCAATGACCTCGTCATCGTCATCGAAATCAAGGGTGATACCGTCGATGACGGGGTGGTCCGAAAGGTTATGGCACTTACGCGCGCGCTTGACGTGATGCAGTCGAAACGGCCCGTAACGGTGGTTCTTACTTCTGGGCAGCCGCGCACCGAAACCGTCCAATCTATCAGCAAGGTATGTCGCGTCTTGCCGGTCGGCGCACCAACTGGACCTAACGCGATCAGCGCTGTGCGCGACTGGCTTTCCGTCCTGTTGCCGCTGACCCAGCCGCCTGCCGTCGAAATGCTGCTCGATTGGGAAACCGACCTGCGCACCGCTACGGCGGCGTCCGCCAACGGCGAACTCATGGACAACCTAATCAACGCAGCATCTGGCGGCAAGGAAGCAGTTGAAACTGTGCTTGCTGACGCGATCACCAAAGCCGTCGATGTCGCGATCGGCGATAAAGGAGACGAGGAATGACCGGCGTTCGGCTGAAGAACCTCGTCGTCGAAAATTTTCGCAGCCTTCGCGGCAAGGTAGTCATCCCGCTCGACGCCCAGGTGGTGCTGATCCACGGCACCAACGGCATGGGAAAGACGAGCGTGCTGTCGGCGCTGGAACTCGGGCTCACAGGCAAGATCGCGCATCTTGCGGCTGAGGGGCCGAGATATCAGTCGTATCTCACTACGCTCGACACCGGCGGCGGCTCAATCTCGTTGACCACAACCGCTCCTCTCGCCGAGAAAGCGGCCATTGGCGGCACGCTAGCTTATTCTGATGACACCTTCCTCCCCAAGCCACTCCTCGAGACCGACAACGCCCGCTTCTTCGCGGAGCGGTGCTATCTGCCGCAGGCGACACTCGGGCGGCTGCTAGAAATCTATGACGACCAAAAAACGGGAACGGCGTCGCCGCTGACCTTGTTCGTCAAGGAACTGCTCGGCCTCGATCCGCTCGATGCTCTTGTCGATGGGCTCGATCACGCATTCAACGTCGCGCGCGTGCGCAAGCTGGTGCCGGAGTTTCGTCGCCTCGAAGCGCTCAAAGCCTCGTTGGACGACGAGCGCCGCCGGAAGGACAAAGCGATTGATGAGGCGGCGAAGACCGCCGCCGAACAGCTCGCCCGCCTCAATGAGATCCTCTCCGCAATCGCCGGCGCCGACGCGTCGTTGGTGGTGACGGAGGCCACCGACCTCAGCCAGCTCAAGGCCAGGCTGGAAGCCGCTCGAGACGGCGATCGTCAGCTCACAGACCTCACCCGGACCCGCTCAGAATTGCGCGGGCTGCAAGAACGCTGGCGATCGCTCCCGTCGCGAGAGTTGAGCCGCGACCAGGCCGGCAGGGAAAGGACTGATCTGGCGGCGGGCGACGCGCTCACCACCTGGCGGTCGACTAGCGGCGATGCCCTCGATTACGCGATCAACGCGGTTCGCGCCTATTTCTCCGACATCCCCTCATTGGAGGACGGCCCCGAGCAAGGCAGATCAGAGGCGCTGCGTCGCGCGCAAGCAGAAGCCGAGCGTTGCGGAAGGCTGCTCGCGGCCAACGCGACGGCAAGCGCACAGGTCGAGACCTTGAATGCGACCGTGCAACGCGCTTCTACCCGGATCGACGAGCTCAACCGAGACCTTTCCGGCGCGGCTGAAGACGCAAAGACGCTCGCGAACGCACTCGCCGGCATCGTTCCGCATATCGACGGCGATATGTGTCCGGTCTGCAGCCGCAACTACGCCGAAATGGACGCTGGGTCGCTTTCGGCCCATGTCGCTGCCAGTATCGCATCGCTCACAAGCGAAGCCGGGCGTCTCCAGTCGCTGGCGACAGCACGGGCCGAAGAGAGTTCGCGTCTGGCCGCCGCTCAGCGCGACCTGCTCAGCGCCGCCAACGCACAGCTTTCTGCCGACGACTTCTCCGAGCTCACCGTGCGCCAGGCCCAGATGACCGATCTGGCGCAACGCCTATCCGCCCTGAAGGAAACCGCCGCAGAGGGAAGCAAGTTGATGGCCGACGCGGCAACCGCCCGACAGGGGGTGGTGACAGCCCGCCGGCGGGACGAGCAGTCGGTCTCGCTGTTGATTGCCACTGAGAAGTGACCCGGCATTGAAGGATATTTCCATCGAGAATTGACCCATGTTTGAACCTTGCCCTGCGTGTTGCAGCGGGGGCTACGGAGTGATCGACATGGCATTATTGAGCGTGATCCGACGCTGGCATTTTCGAGAGCATTTATCGATCCGTGAGATCAGCCGCAGGACCGGCCTGTCGCGGAATACTATTCGCAGATATCTGCGTTCTGACGGTGTTGAGCCAAAGTTCAA
>NZ_JBFUFB010000015.1:0-130332 GCF_056403655.1 Mesorhizobium sp. P2_F8 | reverse complement strand
ACCATCGTGTTCAGCGTGTCACTGCCGTCATTCATGTTGATGGTTGGGAAGCCGTCCCATTGGGTCGCACTGACGGTGAAAGTCTGATCGTAGCCGTTGCCGCTCCCCTGATTGATGGCTGTCAAGGTCTCGACATTGCTGATGGTGCCGACGGATAAATCAACACTGGTGCCGTCTCCGGTGGAGGTGAAATTCAGGCTGTCACCGGCGCCGGTGCCACCATCGATAGATTCGCCCGCGACGAACTGGCCGGTGGCTATATTGATCGTATCGTCGCCATCGCCTGCGCCAATGGCATCCGCGCCCGCACCAGCGTTAATGATATCGGCCTTTATGCTCCCGGTGATGGTGTCCGCGCCGGAGGTGCCGTTAATCGTGATCTTGTCAACGCCGTTGGTCCAGACGGGGAATGTCCATGAAGCAGCGGAGAAATTGGAGGCGTTGTTGATGATGATCGCCTGAGCCGCGGCCGTACCGGTGACCACGAGATTCGTCGCGATGAGGCCGGCGCCAAACTGGGCCGCATTGAGCGTAACAGTGGTTGTGCCGGAAGCGTTATTGAATAGCAATCCTTCGTAATTCCGAAACCCCCTGCCGGGTCCAGTTCCGGCGACGCTGAGGTCGATACTGGCTCCGGTAGCTGAGCTGACAACAATGGTATCATTCCCGCTCTTGCCATCGAATAAGTCTAGGGCCTGTATCTGGTTGGAATTGGTAATTGTTATTGTGTCGGCGGCGCCGGATGTCTGGTTGATAGTGTCAGTGCCGGTGGTTGCATTTGCGTTGGCAAGGGTGCCGCGGTAGCTGTTCAGTACCGAGGTGGCTATAGGTGGGGTGCCAGTCCAGCCAGCCGAGCCAACATCCAGGTCCCAAGAAGCGCCCCGGATGACTGAACCGGTCCGCATACTATGAGCCGCAACTCGCAGTCCTGTTATGGCACCGAGCTTTTCAACAAATGCTCCTCCAATTTCACCGGCTCCAGTATAGCAGCTCCACAGGAGCAAGCTAACGTCTGAAGGCACAATTGTGCGTAGTCTCGCAAAATCTAATGACCAGTGATTGAGATTGTCGGCTCTCACTGCCCCAGATGAGAAGCTGATTTCCCCCGTTCGCCCATGCGAAATTATGTGAATCGAGTTCAAATCCGCCAGGGCAAGGCTGGCTAAGTGCCGCACAATCTGGGGAATAGCATCTTGTCCGCCGTCTAATACGACGACGCTGGTTCCGGGACTTACGCCTCTCACCAACGTCTCCAAATCATCGATACCAGGATCGACGAATAACACTACTTCAACGCCATTGGAAAAGTCTGACTCGGGGTCTAACTGCGGTTGGTCATGAACGCTCACACGGCCGCTACTCCAAAGATTTGTTTCGCTTCTGGTATGGACCTCGTCGTTCCCGGCACCCGCACAGACACTTTGGCCGACAGCCTTGATAGCCAACTCGATCGGCAACGCCCCAACGCCGGCTAAGCCGCAATCAATAAAAGCTATTTCACTTGTAGAGCCGCCCATCGTCGTCTCCCACAGCACTTGTTCTCAAGAAGCAGACGAAAATCTAAGCGCATTAAGAGAACGGCGGACCTCCCATATGGGGGCTATTTGGGGTCAAAACCCTGGAGTTCTAACGTCAGGTAAGATAAGTTCATCGGTGGGAGTGGGGCTACCGCCTTATGATCCCACGTTGCAGTCAATCGCTTTGGCCCAATTTGCCTGGGTAGTGGGAGACGCTTGGAGACTCTAGTGCATCGCGACCCTGCTCGATGGGGTCCAACCGTGCCTAGGCGGCGGCGCAGCGCTCAGCTATGTGTTGAGGTTTCATCCCCCTCAAAGCTTCCCGAAAACCGCTCCAAGAGACAGCTCTTTGCCCCTGGCATGGGTTTGCCGACCTGTATTCTGGTCAGGCGATCACCCAATGTTCGATAAACCTTACGAGACTTTGTTGGATACCATTTATGAGGCGGTCGTATTGCCTCATAAATGGATCGAAGTATGCGATGGCTTGGCCCGGCTGGAAATCGGGGTCGGTGCATTGTTGATGCCCGACGTAACCGAGTTGCGAAGGTTCGGGCTGCCTCATTCAGATGCGCTAAAGGAGTCTGTTGAAGTCTATCAGCGGGACGGTTGGTATTTCCAAGATGAACGTTACCACGGAAGAGCCGTCCACGGGCACGCCCGCGTAGTGTTCGACCAGGACGTTATGACCTCGGAACAAATGGCAAGTTCGCCGTTCTATAACGACTTCCTTCGTCCCTGYGGCCTCAGGTGGTTTGCTGGCATCAGCATAAGTGTCGGCGGCAAGCCGTGGACGGCATCAATCCAGCGCAGCAACAAGCAAGGGCCGTTCGAGGAATCAAATCGTAGGCGTCTTGAACTCTTGGCAAGTCATTTGTCTCGCGCCGCCACCACTGCCGCTGCCCTGCATTTCGCCCATGCTGAGGGTGCGGTGGATGCTTTCGAGCGCATGTCGATCGGCGCCATCGTAATCGATGACGGTGGGCGCGCAATTCTCATCAACAAAATCGCGTACGCGCTATTGGGTGATGGTCTGCAAATTCGCCAAAATAGGCTGGAGGCCACCAACACCATCGATGCAGCTGCGCTAAATGCCATGTTGCACGCTTGCATTTCAAGGTCGAATACTACTCAGCTACTGCCTCCGCAAATTATTGTGGTTCGGCGACCGTCGGGGAAACATGCTTATCAGATATCGGCCTGCCCCTTGAGTGCGCGTTCCATCGATATTTTTGGCGATGCACGAGCACTTATTCTTATTGTAGACCCCGCGCAACGGCGCAGACCGACCACAGAGGTTCTACGTACACAGTTTGGCCTGACGGCATCTGAAGCTAAGCTTGCCAAGATTCTTGCCGAGGGTCATTCGCTTGAAGATGCAGCAAATCTCGTTCGAATCACTGAAGAATCCGCTCGATCCTATCTAAAGTCGATCTTTTCCAAAACGGAAACGCACCGGCAAGGTCAGTTAGTGGCCCTACTCGCCACTATGGGACTCCTCTCAAACGACCAAAGTGTTGATCTTTTGTTGAAATGACAAAACGGAAGAAGTTGGCGCCCCCCCCACTTCCAATACAGAGGTGGCGGTCAATATCGTCATCGGCACTGAGCTGCTAGCCGGTCGTAGGACCTACAGACTGGCGAGAAGCTAGCCCGCCGCATCCGACACACAACCGTCCGATCAACGATCTTCTGCGCCGTGTCAATGCCGAGCCGTTCGGGAAGACCGGCTACTCGTTCGAGGAGCTCTTCACGGCACTGCGGCATAAAGCGGATCTACCATGTGCTGCGCCAACTTGCGCCACGTCAGCGAGGACGTCACCGTCCCCCAGGGTATCAACGAATACGCCACAAAACTCGTAGCGCCGCTCGCCGGCGAACACGTCACCGTCGTGCCCGTCCGAAGGAGTTGCCGCAATCTTTAACAGCGCCACGCGCTGAGGGCTGAGCGGACAACCAAGGGCGGGCGAGGAAGCTATTCCGACTTTCCCGCCGGAATTGGCGATAGGGCGTCTAACGGGTAACCGCCGCGCCTCGAGATCGGTGGTTAGGCCGCGGACCAACGAAGCGCGCCCCAGCCAGATGACAAGAGACAGGCGTTGGAGCCGAACGATCCTCAGCGTCAACCGCAGAGACAATATATGGATAATATATTCTGTGATTTTCTGCCCATTATCTCTTAATAATATGAAAAATAGTTCGCGTCATATCCCACAATATATTGTGGGGTTTCGCTAGAAGAAGCGCTTGCTCGCCAAATATTTCAAGTATACGGTTTTCATGGCCCAAGGAGGTCCAACAGAGCTAGCAGGATCAGATTCAGATCCGAGGCAAGGGGCGACCTGGCTCTGGGAGTTTCAAACAGCTCTACTCGCGCTTGGAGGAGATCGGACTCGTGCTGGTCAAGATAAGAGGGATCCACACAGTTAGGCGTCAGTTGGCTGACGGATCCAAGGAGACTTACTACTCTGCCTGGCGTGGCGGGCCCCGCATGAAGGAGCAGCCTCACACCGAGGCTTTCTCACGGAATCACTCCCTGCTCAAGGAGGCTGCCGAAGCGAGTAAGGTGGTCCTCACCCTGGATCGCCTGATCGAGCACTTCACTGGCCCCGAGCACGAACGCAATCCCGACTTCCTGGCGCTTGCCGGGTCGACCAGGGTCGACCATCTCAACGCCTTCAGGCTGGTTCGAAGCAACTGGCCGGAATACCCCCTCGGCTTCATCCAGGAAAAGGGATTCAAAGGCGAGATCCGCAAATGGCACCAGAGCATGCGGGCCAATCCACGCAAGGCCGACAAGGCGTTGTTCTCGCTCTCGAAGGTGTTCTCCTACGCCATCGAGCGCTTGGCGAATGTCTTCGGGCTTGCTCCGTAAGATGGCTGCCAATCAGTCAACAGTGGCTTCAATAAACACAACGGCTCCTAAAAGCCTATCCTCTTGGAGTCGGTGGAGTGGGCTATTGAGGCGTTGCGTTAGATATTTTCGGGGCACCCACAATATAATGTGGCGTTGCAGGAACGTTAGGCCATTGCTTTCGAAACCATTCCAAAATAATTTTGGCCTGCCTAAGTCGACAAACGTTATATCCCTTTCTAATAGAACTATTGTCGGTCAGGCTGCCAATTGGCTGACTATCGGTTGTTGTGCGCAACCTTATAATATGGGGCGTGGTGAAATGTCTAAAAACGTCGGCATCGGGGGGACGGCATCATGAATCTATGCAAGGTCTACACGCCCGCGATGCTAGCAGACAGGTGGGCATGCTCCGAGCGCCATGTGCGCAACATGATTGCATCCGGCGAGCTTCCGGCATTTAGATTGGCCGGGAAGCTTCTGCGCATCAGAGGCGAAGACGTGGAGAGATTCGAATGTCAGGGTCCGAGCAACAGTGGACAATCACCAAGTTCCGAGGAGAGCTCGCCGTCACCTGGTACGAAGGAGAGCACCGCCGACGTTATAGGCTTGGAACAAGTGACCCGGCAGAGGCGGCCCGCCTTGCCCCGTCTCGATACGCGGAGCTCACGCGCCCTCAAGGCACTATCGTCTCCGACCTCTGGGCAGCCTACTGCCTAGACAAGGCCGGTCGCTCGGTGGTTACCACGATGGGCTACACCTGGAAGGCTCTGGCTCCCTTCTTTGGCTCCAAGGAGGGGACCGACATCAGCCTGGTCGACTGCCGCACCTATACCGATGCCCGCCGCAAAGCCGGCAAGAAGGATGGCTCGATCCATACGGAGCTGGGCCACCTTCGCTCGGTCCTGGTCTGGGCGCGTAAGCAGCGGCTGATCCCGTTTGCGCCCGACATCGAGCGTCCGGCCAAGCCCGATCCAAAGGAGGGATATCTCACCCGGCCGGAGGTCACCCAGCTCCTGGCCGCCGCAAACTCGGCGCACGTCAAGCTGGCCATCCAGCTGATGATCGCCACCGGAGCCAGAGTGGGGGCTGCCCTGCAGCTAACCTGGGATCGTGTCGACTTCGACCGGCGCATGATTCAGCTGCGCAATCCATTCGACAAGGCGCACCGCAAGGGACGCGCCACCGTGCCGATCAACGACAGCCTCTATGCGGCCCTGAAAGAGGCGCAGGAAGGCGCCTTGACCCCCTATGTCATCGAGTGGGCGGGAGACAAGGTTCTGTCAATCAAGAAGGGCATCAAGACGGCCGGAACCAAGATCGGAAGAGCTGACGCTTCGCCCCACATGCTGAGGCATTCGGCAGCCGTCTGGCTCGTCGAAGATGGCCACTCCATGGAGGCTGTTGCCCAGTTCCTGGGTCACTCCAACACGGCAATGACATACCGGGTTTATGCCCGCTACAGCCCGGAATACCTGCGAAAATTGACTGCTTCGCTGGAGCTCTAGGTTCAGTGAACCGACAGACCACTTCGTAAAACAAGGTACATCGATGAAAATACATAAGAAATTCAATAGGTTACTGGTGGGCGATGACGGGCTCGAACCGCCGACATCTTCGGTGTAAACGAAGCGCTCTACCAACTGAGCTAATCGCCCGCTCCGGGCCGGACCTTTAAGCGGTCGGGGTCGGCTTCGCAAGGCCAAATGAGCTGGGGATGCCCTGGTTGGAGGCTGGTTTTGCCAACAAAACGCCGGCTGTCAAAAAACCTTCTCCTGTTTGCTGTTATGCTGTCTTGCCACGCTTGACACCCGGTGGCGAACCCCTTATCCAGCGCCCCAACGACGAACACGGCTGACACGTGCTCGTCAATGCGCGGGTGTAGCTCAGTTGGTTAGAGTGCCGGCCTGTCACGCCGGAGGTCGCGGGTTCGAGCCCCGTCACTCGCGCCATTTCTCCTAAGGGTATCAAGCCCTTGGCTTTGGAGAAATGTTGACGTTGATTGTCAAAATGCTTTCTCGAAAGAGCAGCTCGGAGCCTTCCCGGTCTGCGTTTCCAACGTGGCGGCTTGGCTACCAAGGCAGCCTCATCCCGGATGTTGCGTTCCTTCGCGGGTGGCACCCTCGGTTTCTTGCAGCCCGTCCGGACGGCGCAGGCTTGGCCGGCTATTCGAAATGCCGGCGCAGACGACACCCAATCCAGATTCCAATCCACTTACTCACTTGCAAACGGCGAGTCTGGCCCTCCCACGCACTGAGAACTTTTTATTTGCGCCCGAAAAAAGTCGTCGTCGTGATGCGAAGCTGGTGGCCCGGTCAGGACATCCCGCGAAAATTGTGGGAGTTAGTCCGATCCGACGACTCGATCAAAATAACGGGGGCTTTGTTCATGAGCGATCATTCCGGGATTCGCCCAAATATTCTCGAATCCACCCTAGCCGCGGCCCAGCGGGATCAACGGACTCTCGACGAGCAGCGGCACAGCATTGCGCCCCTGGTAGACGGCATGACGTTTTTCGACAGCATCCGGCACAATGATGACCGCGGYAGCGTCACGGAGGTCTACGACCCGCGCTGGGGCTGGCATGCGGACCCGCTGGTCTTTTCCTACATCTTCACAATTCGCCCCGGACTGGTGAAGGGCTGGGGCCTGCACAAGCTGCATGAGGACCGCTATTTTGTGGTCAGCGGCGAGCTGGAACTTGTCCTTTATGACCCCCGCCCCGAATCCAGCACATATGGCAAGATTTCGAAGGTTTACCTCTCCGGCAATCGTCCACGCCTGGTCAATATTCCAAAATTTGTCTGGCATGCCGACCGAAACATCGGAACGTCCGAAGTGGTGGTCATCAATTTTCCAACGATACAGTACGATCACTCAAATCCCGACAAGTACCGGCTGCCCATCGACACCGATCTCATCCCCTATGATTTCGGCAGCGCGAAGGGATGGTGAGCAAGCCTCGCTTTTCCATCCTGATGCCGACGCATTCGCGCGTCGACGTCATCGGTCTGGCCATCCAATCGGTGCTGGATCAGACCGTCGAGGACTTTGAGCTCCTGGTCGTCGGCGACGGCTGTGCGCCCGGCACGGCCGAGGTGGTCGACGCTTTTCAGGACGCCCGTATCCGCTTCTTCGATTTGCCCAAGGCGCCGAGCTATGGCTACGCGAACCGCAATATCGCGCTGCGGGAGGCCCGCGGCGACCTGATCGGCTTTGCGGCCGACGACGACCTCCTGTTTCCGGATCATCTTGAGATCCTGGCGGATGGCCTCAAGGGTGGGGCTGCCATCGCCTACAGCCAGGCGCTGTGGGTTTCCACCGATGGCATCGCAGCACCCTTCCTGACCAATCTGGAGCTGGCCGACGAGTTCAGGGTGTTCACCGAGGTCGGCAACACGATACCCGCCAGTTGCTTCCTGTATCGTGCTGATTGCCTGCCGTCGCGCGATGTCTGGCCGGAAGACGTCGCATCGGGCGGGGATTGGCAATTGTGGCGGCGAATCATGCGCGAGAACCCGCGCAATCCCCTCACCTATTGCCGCGTCCCAACCGTCCTGCATTTCAGCGCCAAATGGAAAAATTCGCGTCACTCACAGGCGGGGCAACTGGCCATTTTTCTCGATATCGCGGAAGGAGCAGGCTGGTGGCCTTCAGCCTTGCGCGTCTGGATACCGAACGGCAGCAACGAACAATATGAGTACTCGCGCCTGATGCGCGTCGACCCTGCGGCCTGGAGCGCGCAGATGCGCCGCGTGGTCGGTGATCTGGTGGCACGGCTTGCCTGGGAGGACGTCCAAACGACCCGCCCGATGCTGGCAAGCGCCGAGGCCGAAAAGGCGACGCTGCAGTCTGAAATCTCGCGGCTGCACAATGAGCTGCAGGCGGCTCAGCAAGGCAATGCCGAGCTACGGAGGGCCGCTTCGGACGCGTTCGACAAGGAAGCTGCGTTGCAGCCGGAAATCGCGAGGCTGCGCACCGCGCTCGATCTGGCTCACCAAGGCAACGCCGAGCTACGGAGCGCCGCTTCGGATACAAGAAACGAGAAGGATGAGATCGAACAGGCGCTGCAAGCATGCCGAATGCAAATCGCGGCTTTGCATCAGTCCACAAGCTGGCGCATCACCAGTCCCTTGCGCAGGATCTCCACAAGCTTGCGTTCGAAAAAATCATAGGGCTCAAAGTCTTGAACTGAGCTTGGTTGGCGGCATCGGCGATCCGGCCGCCAAGGTGATCATTACCCCTTGGCCAGCAGAGCACCGATGAAGGGGGGGCCCGCCCCCGAGGCAGCGGCGGCCGCGTTATCGCCAACCGTCATGCGATGTTCAATGGACAGCACCCGGAGGAGCGGCACACCAATATCGGAGACTAGCTTGACGAGGTCCGCCTGCCGCGTCGTGTTGGTCTTGGCATAGATGCGGCCAAGGTGGGTCTTGATCGTGTTCTCACCGACCCCGAGCGACAGCGCACTCTTCTGCGTGGTCAGCCCGCCACCCACGGCCAGCAAAACCCGCACTTCCGCCGGCGTGAGATCGAATAGTGTCGTCAGCACCGCCTCTGAGGGCGGCGCGGCCGAGGTTGTCGTCGAGATGAAGACGGCGGCGCATGCGGGACGGAAAGCCGCGCGCGCGGTCCCCTCGGTCAAAGGCAACACATAGGCAACGGCTGGGGGCTGGCTGGCCGCGGACAAGGGCAAGCCGATGCCGCGCGCGCCAAGCGAGGCATCGGCGTGAGCGGCTCCCGATATCGCTTCCAGCAGGGCGCGGCCCGTTATCGGATTTTGTGCCTGGAGGATGCCGTTTCTGGAAAAGATGGGGTGCTGTGTCGAGAGCATCGCCTCGGCACGGCCGTTCGCATAAAGGATCGCGCCATCCGCGCTGGTAAGAACGACGGCGGTTGCAAGATTGTCGAGCGTCGCGCGATAGAGACTGGCGGTCACGCGCGCCTGATCGAGCAGGTCGCCGATCAGCGAAGCGCGGCGCAAATGAGGAGAAAGCAGCGCCATAAAGCGCTGCTCCTCCGCAGTGACGGCACCCCTGCTCGCGCGTGTCGTGAAGCTCACGAGGCCGATCCGATCCGAGGTGTGCACGAATTTGGTGATGCAGCCCTCGCGCAAGCCCTGCGGGCCAGCCCAGTTCCGGTAGAAAGGTGACTGGTGAAGTTCGGCTTCAGTCATGCTCGACAATGTCGACAACGGTGTGTCGATGTCGCCGACGACCACGGCGTTCAGACCTGGAATGTCCTCGAAGCCGTAGTCCTGCTGCAGAACCCGCATTTGCTCCGCATCCCAAGGCGATTGGGCCGCGAAACGGCCATACTGATCGCCGGGATCAGCCAGCGCGATGGTTGAATAGGCGGCGTCCACGGCCTCCGTGAGTCGGACCATGACGACGGTCCAGAACTCCGAATTGAGTGCGCTATCGTAGATGTCGCCGATGATCGACGAAAGCAACTCGTTGCTCAGCCTGTACATTTGCCCCTGCCCAACAGAGCCTTCCCTTTTTGTCAGTCAGGGATACCGCACGCCCTGCCTATACCASCATGGCCCTGAAAAGCTCAACGCAAGCCGAAGGATTTCCGAGACCTCATTCTTTCGGGTGACGACATTGCAACACGCCAGGCCTAGTGGGCGGCACAAGGCAGGTTCCAGAGCGCGTCAATTCAAGGCGCCCTGGCCCTGAGTAGCGTCGGATTCCAAGACTGCGTCCAGGCGCAAGGACTCAGGAAAACGTCTGCTTCAATTGAGAATCAGCTTTGACGGGGGTCAGCATGTCGGTTTGGAATGGTCTTGCAGGTGGCGCGTGGTTCACCGCTTCAAATTGGACTGGCGGCGTGCCTGACGCAATCGGTGCTACAGCGGATTTCAGCAATCTAGGTGTCAGCGTCACGCATCACATCGACCTGGCGGTTCAAGGTCCGTTCACGGTCGGCACCTTGAACCTGGCGAGTTCCGCCATCGAGAATTACAGTCTCGAACACGGCTCGCTCATCATGAACAAGGCGGGCGGTGCGATCATCAGCGTAACGTCGACCTCCAATCTACAGGCAACCGTGCTGGCGTCTTCGCTGACGCTGCAGCTCAATGCGGCAACGTTGATCGCGACGACCGGAACCAACACGACCCTCGACGTTCAGGCGCAGATTACTGGAACGGGACTCCTAACCAAATCCGGCCTCGGCACGCTGAAGCTGTCTGATGCGACCAACAACTGGTCGGGAGGAACGCAGATCAATCAAGGCACAGTTTCGTTTGGCGCCGCTGCGTTCGGAACGGGAGACATCACGTTCGCCGGCGACAGCATCTTCCGGGCTGCAGGCAGCACGACGCTTGCTAACGATCTGGTCGAACTCGCCGGCGTTTCAACATTTATCAGGGCACAGACGGGCACGTCACTTTCGTTGACCGGTACCTTCGCGGCGCTCGGCGGCGCCGGGACCGCCGTGCATTTTGGCAGCGCGACGGATAAGGGAACGATTTACTTTGGCTCAAGCAGCATCACCGCCAATGATGCGGGCTCGCTTGCCATTGATGGCGGCACGCTGAGAGTGGACAAGGCGTTCGCGTCCTTCACCAACGGGCTGGCCAACACCAATATCGCGGCCGGAGCGGTTCTCGACGCCAATGGCTACTATCTGGAACTGAACCATCTGACCGGGGCGGGCTTGATCACCAACAACGGCCTTTCCGATGTTGTCGCTAACGTCTATGAGGCCGGCAGCTCCATCTTCTCGGGCGTTTTCGCGAATAGCGTGAGCCATACAGGGTTAAACAAGATCGGCACCGGCACCCTGACATTGTCAGGCGCCAACACTTACTCCGGCACGACCACTGTCGCGATCGGAACATTGCGGGCGGGAGCCGACCACGCCTTCAGCGCCACCAGTGTCGTCGACGTAAAAGCTGGCGCGACGCTCAATATCAGCACTTTCGACCAAACCATCGCTGGACTGACCGGCAGCGGCGAAGTCCGGGCCGATACTGTTACCGCGGCGACCTTGACGACGAGTGTAAGCCTTGACGACGTGAGGGAGTTTGCAGGCGTGATCTCGAACGGCTCGGCGGTATTTGGCGAGCTCAACCTGATAAAAAGCGGCGCGGGAACGCAGGTTCTGTCAGGCCTGAACACCTACACGGGCCAGACTACAATAGCGGCGGGAACATTAGTGCTGTCCGGGTCGGGTTCGATTGCCGATTCATCCGGACTGGCGATTTCTGCAGGGGCCACTTTCGTTCTCGGCGGGCTGTCGGGAAACAGCGCGTCGTTACGGGCATTGGCGAATGCCGGCACCGTCAGCTTCGGCGGAACGACGTTGCATCTCGTCGATCAGTCAGCCGCCCTGGGAGGCACATATTTAGGGTCGGGCTTCACCGATGGTCTTCACATAGACCTCGATGCGACAGCGTCGAATTTCAGCCTCTCGACCGCAACTTTCACCAACTGGGCAGATTTTACTGACCAAATTGCCATCGTTGGCAATGGCCTTGCCAATACGATTACCGGGTCGTCCCATGCCGATACCATTGGTGGCGGCCTCGGCAACGACGTGCTGATCGGCGGAGGCGGCGAGGACAATCTGAATGGTGGCGACGGTTCGGATACGGCCTCCTATGCAAGCGCTGCCGCAGGCGTCATTGCGAACCTCTCAAATCACAAGGTCAATACCGGTGACGCCAACGGCGACAGCTATACCCTCGTCGAAAACCTGACCGGATCGAGCCATGCGGACCAGCTCTACGGCAACGATGTTGCCAATATTCTGGATGGCGGCATCGGTGCCGATACCATGACCGGCGCACAGGGCAGCGACTCATACTACGTCGACAATGCCGGCGACATCGTCAGTGAGAGCACCGCCGGTGCCGACGGCACCGACACCGTCAACGGCTATATCTCGATCAACCTCGGCGATGGCAACCACTTCACGGGCAACATCGAGAACGTCGCGCTGCGTAGCGCGGCCTCCATCGACGCCACCGGCAATAGCCTGGCCAACGTGCTGACCGGCAATTCCGGCGACAATTTGCTGGACGGCAAAGGCGGCGCCGACACGATGAGCGGAGCGCAGGGCGACGACACCTACTTCGTCGACAATGCCGGCGATATCGTCAGTGAAAGCACCGCTGGCGCCAACGGCACCGATACCGTCAACGGCCACATCTCGATCAACCTCAGCGATGGCAACCACTTCACCGGCAATATAGAGAACGTGACGCTGCTCGGTGCCACCTCGATCAACGCCACCGGCAACAGCCTGGCCAACGCGATGAACGGCAATTCGGGCGTCAACACGCTCACCGGCCTCGGCGGCAACGACACACTGGATGGCAAGGCGGGCGCCGACACCATGCAAGGCGGCATCGGCAACGACACCTACTATGTCGACAATGCCGGCGACCATGTCGTCGAGCTCAACGGCGAGGGCACCGACAATGTCCAGGCCTTCGTCTCGTTCAACCTGTCGGGACAGGAGCTCGAGAACCTGGCGCTGCGCAGCGCGGCCTCGATCAACGGCACCGGCAACTCGACCGCCAACATCATCACCGGCAATTCCGGCAACAACGTCATCAACGGCCTGCTCGGCAATGACACGCTCTCCGGCAGCACCGGCAACGACAGTTTCGTCTTCACCACGGCGCTGAACGCCTCGACCAATGTCGACCACATCACCGACTTCTCAGTGGTCGCAGACACCATCCACGTCGACAATGCGATCTTTGCCCCGCTTGGCGGCAACGGCACGCTGACGGCCGACCAGTTCGTCAAGAACACCACTGGCCTTGCCGGCGACGGCAACGATCATATCATCTACGAGACCGATACCGGCTGGCTCTATTATGACAGCAACGGCAGTGCCGCGGGCGGCTCGACCCATTTCGCCACGCTGGCCGCCAACCTGGCGCTCACCAACGCCGATTTCGTGGTGATTTAGCCAGGCAGATTTTCACGCTCGCACAGCCAAATGATCTCGGCTGTAAATGATCGTCACTGGACAAGGATCGAACCCAGACGGGTCGCCTACACAAGGCTATCATGTCGCCTGCGCCAGCAGCGCCTCGACCTCCTGCAACGTCGGCATGGACGGCGCGGTACCGGGCCGCGTCACGGAAATACCGGCAACGGCGCAGGCGAAACGCACCGCCTGCAGCGGCTCGACACCGCGAGACAGCGCTGCGGCGAGGCCACCGTTGAAGGCGTCGCCCGCCCCCGTGGTCTCGACAACCGCCCCCGCTCTGACGGCAGGAACATGCTCGGAGCGGTTCTTGGAGTGCAAAAGCGCGCCCTTGTCACCGAGCGTGACGATGACCGTGCCGACGCCCTTTTCGATCAGGCTTGCGGCGGCGGCGCGCGCCTCATCGAGCGAGGAGACCTTCATTCCGGTCAATTCCTCCGTCTCCGTCTCGTTGGGCGTGAGATAGTCGCACAGCGTGTAGATGCGGTCGGGAAGTTTTGCCGCCGGGGCCGGGTTGAGGATGGTCGTCACCCCTGCCCCGCGCGCGATCTCCAGCGCCCGCAGCGCGGCATCGATCGGTTGTTCGAGCTGGGTGACGAAGACGCCGGCGCTGCTGATCAGCGTGGCATTGGCTTCGATATCGGCCGGCGAAATCAGCATCGCCGCGCCGGGACTGACGATGATGGCGTTGTTGCCGGTCGTCTCCTCGACGAAGATGTAGGCAGCGCCGGTGTAGCTTTCCGGCGTGTCGATGACGGCATCCTTGACGCCTGCTCCGGCCCAGGTCTGCCTCGCCATGTCGGCGAAGGGATCGACGCCGAGGCGGGTAAGGAAGGTGACGTCGGCGCCGAGCTTGCCGGCAGCGACCGCCTGGTTGGAGCCCTTGCCACCCGGCCCCAGCTTGAACGAGTTGCCGAGGATCGTCTCGCCCATGCGTGGCTGGCGATCGGCGCGGTAGGCGGTGTCGGCGACGAACACACCAAGGATGACGACAGGCTTGCCCGAGACCATGCCGCTACTCCGCATCCGGCGGCACAACGCCCTTGCGGAAGGCGAAGCAGCCATAGAAGCGGCGCTCACCGGTCTGGATGACGCAGTAGGCCTGCTTGGCGCGCTCGTAGAAAGCGTAGCGCTCGACCGCGATCATCGGCCACGATTTGCCTTCGGCCTTGTCGATTTCCTTCTGCACTTCCTTTTGCACGGGCGGGATCTCGTCCGGTTTGCCAACGATCTCCATGCGCGCCGCGGCATCGTCGACGAACGTATCCAGCGGGTAGAGCGACAGCACGGCCTTGGCCACGTCGGCGGCCGGTGCGTCGATGCGCAGCAGGCGGCCGAGCGCCGTCTGGCGCGCCACCGAATCGGCCGGAAAATTGGTGTCGGCGATGATCAAATCATCGCCATGGCCCATCGCCCGCAATGCCTGCAGCACGTCGGCATTGAGCAACGGATTGATCCCTTTGAGCATGGTATTCCTCGTGAAGTCGGTTGGAGATCAGAGACGCTTGCCGGTCTCGGCGTCGAATAGATGGATCTGGTCGAGCCGTGGCTTCAGGGTAAGCGTGTCGCCCGGCTTGAAGTCGTGGCGTTCGCGAAACAGTGCCACCATCTCACCCTCGCCGAAGCGCAGGAACACCAGCGTTTCCGAGCCGGTCGGCTCGACCACCGAAATCCTCGCCGGCACGCCATCGGGATGGATCTCGAGATGCTCCGGCCGCACGCCGTAGACGACGGCTTGCCCGTCCCGCGCGGCATTGTCCGATGCGATCGGGAACAGCGAGCCTGATATCTCGACGCCGGCCTTGCCGCCCTTGCGCATGGTGCCCTTGAGCAGGTTCATCGAAGGCGAGCCGATGAAGCCGGCGACGAAAAGATTGGCCGGCCGGTCGAACAGTTCCAGCGGCGCGCCGACCTGCTCGATGCGGCCGTCGCGCATGACGACGATCTTGTCGGCCATTGTCATGGCCTCGATTTGGTCGTGGGTGACGTAGATGGTGGTGGTCTTCAGCCGCTGGTGCAATTCCTTGATCTCGGTGCGCATCTGCACGCGCAGCTTGGCGTCGAGGTTGGACAGCGGCTCGTCGAACAGGAACACCTGCGGATTGCGCACGATGGCGCGGCCCATTGCCACGCGCTGGCGCTGACCGCCTGAGAGCTGCCGGGGATAGCGCTTCAGGTAGGGATTGAGGTCGAGGATGTCGGCGGCGCGCTTGACCCGCTCGGCGACCACGGCCGGATCGGTTTTCCGCAGCTTGAGGGCAAAGGCCATGTTCTGCTCGACCGTCTTGTGCGGATAGAGCGCGTAGTTCTGGAACACCATGGCGATGTCGCGCTTGGCCGGCGGCAAATGATTGACGATGCGGTCGCCGATGGCGATTGTGCCCCCGGAGACGGTCTCCAGCCCGGCCACCATCCTGAGCAGCGTGGACTTGCCGCAACCCGAAGGACCGACCAGCACCACGAACTGTCCGTCGGCGATATCGACGCTGACTTCGTGCAGAACCTTGACGGTTCCAAACGCCTTGGCCACCTTGCTGATTGCGACTTGCGCCATATCTCCCCCATCGGCTCCACTGCCGTAGGCGCAGAAGCTAACCAACGCAATCGGTCAGGGCAAGTCAGTCTCTTATAGATAAAAACCTGCCCTCGTTGACACGGCGTTTGGTTGTGAGAATAGTGACAGGGTGCTGGTCCAAAGTCGGAACCAGATCCGCAATCGGAGCTTCAATCGACGCAGGGTGGGGTCCTGCCAATTCGTTTCCGAGCCGGGCGTATCGCTGGCGCTCCAGCGTCCGACAGAATGGCCACATCCATTCACACTGAATTCTGGGAGGAATAGTCGATGAGAACAGGTCTTTACGATAAACTGGTCCGTGCCGGCGCCACAAGGCGCGACATCTTGAAGGGCGCGGCCAGCATGGCTGCGATCGCGGCCGCATCCGGCGCCGGGCTCGGCGCTTTCACCCGGCCGGCTTCCGCCGCAAGCGAACTGCGCTCGAAGATTCTGCAGATCCCCGGCGTTGGCAAAGGTCAGCCGACCGACGCCGACTTCCAGAAGGTCGGTGAACTCTGCCTCGAAGCGACCAAGGCCAACGTCAAGGAAGGCGAGTTCGCCGGCGTCGAGCTGACCTTCATGGGTCTCAACAACCAGAACCTGCACAATGTGCTGTTCCGTGGCTTCCTGAAGCCGTGGGAAGCCTATACCGGTGCCAAGATCAGCTGGATCGATCTGGCGCAGGCCGACTACAACGCCCGCCTGCAGCAATCGATCGCCACCGGCACCGTCGACTTCGACATCATCGAGATGGGCGCGCCGTTCGAAGGCGATGTCTGCGGCAAGGGCCTGACGTCCGAGATGCCCGACTGGGTCAAGAAGCAGATCGATTTCGACGATCTGGTCAACTATCTCAAGCCTCCCGTCGGCACCTGGGATGGCAAGCAGTATCGCGTGACCATTGACGGCGACACGCACAATTTCAACTACCGTACCGACGTGTTCGCCGATGCCGACCTCGCCAAGGCCTGGAAGGATGGCGGCGGTGAAGGCGAGTGGGGCGTGCCGAAGACCTGGCAACAGGTCCAGGCGGTCACCAAGTTCCTCAAGGGCAAGAAGTTCAAGGGCCAGGACGTCTATGGCTATCTCGATGCGCCCAAGCCGTGGGGCGGTTTCGGCTTCTACTTCCTCGGCAGCCGCGCCACCGCCTACGCCAAGCATCCCGATGACAAGGCCTGGCTGTTCGACGCCGATACGATGAAGCCGCGAATCAACAACCCGGCCTGGGTGCGGGCAATCCAGGACGTCATCGACGCGCTGCCGAACGAACCGGCGGACCAGATCAACGCCGACCCGAACACCACCGGCTTCCAGCAGTTCCTGGCCGGCACCGGTTCGATGATCCCCTGGTGGGGCGACATCGGCTCCAACGTCAAGACCAATGATTCCTCGGTCATCGGCGACGTCACCGGCTTCTCGATCCTGCCCGGCTCCGACGACGTCTACAATTCCAAGACAGGCAAGTGGGAAAAGCTCGCCAGCGGGCCGAACTACTCGCCGAACTGCGCCTATCTCGGCTGGGGCGTCTATGTCATGGCCCGCGTCGATGCCGACGAGAAGAAGAAGAAGGCGGCATGGTCCGCGGCCGCCCATCTCGGCGGCAAGGACCTGTCGATCTGGACGGCGATGTATCCGTCGGGCTTCCAGCCCTATCGCAACTCCCACTTCGACATTCCGGAATGGGTGGCGGCAGGCTACGACGAGGCCTTCATCACCTCGTACCTGAAGTCGGAAGGCGATTCGTACAACCATCCGAACGCGGCGATCGAGCCGCGCATCCCTGGCATCTTCCAGTACTACAGCGCCGCCGAGGATATTCTGGCCAACACCTTCGCCGGCAAGATGAAGGCGCAAGAAGGCGCAGACGCCATCGCAGCGGCCTGGGAGAAGCTGACCGACCAGATCGGCCGCGAAAAGCAGGTCAAGCTCTACAAAGCTTCGCTCGGCATGTAGGCTATTGTGAAACCGTGGTCCGGCGGCAACGCCGGACCACAGCAGACCGGCTCCGGCTCCTCGATGAGCCTTCAAACGGGCGAGATTTGTGACTGACCCGACTTCGACCGCGAACCAGTGGCCGGCAGATGCCGACCCTTCCGATCTGATTTCGCCCGGCCGAAAACGCCTCGGTTGGGCGCTGATGGCTGTCGCGACGCTTGGCCTGCTGGCGGTGATCGTGCTGGAGATCCTGTACAAGACCGAAGCCGATACCATCGGCTTCGAGACGTGGCGCCCTGTCGTCTATGCCTATGTTCTGTGGGGCGTGGCGCTCGGTATCGGCCAGGTGCTGACACGCGGCGAGGACGGCCAGCGTGCTCTGTTCCTGCTGCCGGCGCTGCTGTTTACCATCGCCATGGTGATCTTCCCGACGCTGTTCGGTTTTTATATCGCGCTGACCGACTGGAACCTCAGTTCCTTCAGCGGCCGCAAATTCAATGGGCTCGCCAATTTCTGGCAGATGCTCGGCGATCCCTACTACCGCAACGCGCTGTTCAACATGGTGCTCTATGTGCTCGCCGTGCTGGTCGAGTATGTCATTGCCTTCGGCCTGGCGCTGTTGCTCAACGCGCAGATCCGCGCCCGCAAATTCTTCCGCGTCGTCTTCCTGATGCCGCTGATGCTGTCGCCGGTCGCGGTGTCGTGGATGGTCGGCAAGTCGCTGATGGAATACCGCTTCGGGCCGGCGGCAACGTTGGCGCGCTATCTCGGCTGGGAAAACCCGGCTTTCTTCAGCGACCCGATCATCGCCCGTATCTCGATCATGGTGCTGGATGCCTGGACCTTCATCCCGTTCATGATGATCATGCTGCTCGCCGGCCTGCAGGCAATGTCGCGTGAGATACTGGAAGCGGCACGGGTCGACGGCGCGAATGCGTGGCAGACCTTCTGGCAAGTCACCTTCCCGCTGATGCTGCCGGTGTCGGTGACGGCGGTGATCCTGCGCATCATCTTCAAGCTGAAGCTTGCCGACATCATCATCACGGTGACGTCGGGCGGTCCGGGCGGCGCCACCGATTCGGTATCGAGCTTCATCTACCGCGAATATCGCGACCGCTCGAATGTCGGCTACGGCACCATGCTGGCGATGGTCTATCTCATCATCATCGTCGTGTTCGTGACCTGGCTGCTGAAATTCGCCAACCGCTTCGTGCGCAACGTCAACTGAGCGGCCGGGATCATGAGCGTTCAAACCACCGAGTACACCGTTTCCGAAATCCGCTCTCCGGCGAGCTTCATCACCAGCCGCGTCTTCATCTATGGCGCGCTGGTGTTCTGGGCCTTCATCTGCCTGTTTCCGATCTACTGGACGATAACCACCTCGTTCAAATCGGCGGTCGACGTCACCCAGGGCCACCTGATCCCGTTCGTCGACTTCCAGCCGGACTGGAAGGGCTGGCGTTCTCTCGGCCTGTCGCCGGATTCGATCTTCCAGACCTCGACGGTGCGCGATGAGTTCTTCAAGCGCTTCATGAACTCGGTGATCACCTCGGTCGGCGCGTCGAGCCTCGCCATCATCATCGGCAGCCTCGCCGCCTACGGCCTTACCCGCTATCGCTACCACTTCGCCTGGTTCAAGAACGAAGACATCTCGTTCTTCTTCCTGTCGCAGCTGATCCTGCCGCCGGTGGTGCTGGCCTTGCCCTTCCTGGTGCTCTACCGGGAGGTCGGCCTGCTCGACACGCGCGTCGGACTGATCCTGCTCTACACGCTGATGGTGCTCCCGATCGTCATCTGGATCATGCGCGACCAGTTCAATTCCATACCGGTTGAGCTCGAGGAAGCAGCCCTCGTCGACGGGCTGTCGATCTGGGGGGCTTTCTTCCGGATCGTCATGCCGATCGCGCTGCCGGGCATGGTCGCCGCCTTCATCCTGGCGATGGTGCTGTGCTGGAACGAGTATTTCTTCGCTGCGCTGCTGACCTCGACCGACGCCAAGACAATTCCGGTCATGGTGGCGAGCCAGACCGGCTCGCAAGGCATCAACTGGTGGTCGATGGCAGCGCTGGCCACTGCGGCAATTGCGCCATTGGCCGTCATCGGCATCGCGCTCGAGCGCTATCTGATCATGGGCATGACCGCGGGCGCGGTGAAATAGGCGATGGCCGCCAAATACTGGTTCGCGCGCAACATCCGCGTTGGCCACAAGGGCTACGACCGCTACGGCAAGGGCGTCATGCCGATCGCCTGGCAGGGTCGCGCCGTCATCGCCGGCTTTGTGCTGGCGATGGTGGGAGGCGGCCTGTCTATGCTGCTGATCGTGCTCCACACCAGGACATTTCCGCTCGGCATCGCGCTGTTTGCCATCCTTGCCATTGCCGGCGGCGGCACCTTCATCTGGGCCGTGGCGACCAAAAACGATTCGGACAAGTCGATCGCCGACTATAGGGCGGAGCGGCAGAAAATCGGCGGTTAGCTCCTCAGGATCGCGCGCAAATGATCCATGATCATGGCGACCCCCTTTTGCCCGAGCTCGGCCGAAGCGTCCTTGGCGGTCGCCGTGTACCAGCTCTTGTTGTCTTCGAAGTGACTGGCATCGACAGCTTCCGGGCATAGCGCCAGCATCAGCGAGGTCTCGCCGATGCCGGCATGGTCGAACGGATACTTGCCGTTCATTGCCGCCGACATCAGCGGATGCACCTGCACCCAGTTGAAGAAATTTCCGCCCTCAGCGTGCGCGGCATAATAGTTAGCCATCGCCTCCGAGCCCCACCAGCCCTCGCCCCGCTCTTTTTCGAGGAAGCGGAAGATCGCCTGCCGGCCGGCGGTCTTGAAGGCGAGATCGGTCGGCATGCCGGCGGCGAAATTCTCGGTCTGGTGGTGGATGATGGCGTGGATGTTGCGAAAGCCGATGCGCAGCAGGCCGTGGAACAGCTCTTCGCCGAATGGCGCCAGCGCGTTGCCGCCGACCTGCACCGAGCCACTGCCTTCCGGCGCCGCCACGGCGTAGCTTGCCGCACCATAGTAAAAGGGCGGCAGGATGACGATGTCGCGCTCCTTCTCGAACAGCTCCAGCGTCTTGATGACGGCCAGCGTGTCCATGCCGACGGCCATGTGCTCGCCATGGTATTCGAGCACGCCGAGTGGCAAGGCGACCGGCCAGTTCTCCGCGATCGCCTTGCGGATCTGGTGCGGCAGCATCAGTTCGTAGCGCATGATCTATTCCATGTTGGTGTGGCGGGCGCGCATCGCTTCCGGCGAAGCGCCGATCAATTCCCTGAGCTTCAGCACCATCACCTCGAACAGCAGGAACAGCGCCCCTTCGAACACCGAGCCCATCGGCAGCACCGACGTTTTCTTGGTCCCCTGGTCGTTGGCCATGGTCTGCGCGGGGATGAGCAGCGTGAAATCGGCACGCTTTGCCGCACGGCTTTCGGCCTGGGCTGTCAGCAGCAGGTTCGTTGCGCCGGCACCGTGCGCGACCTGCATCAGGGTCAGCACGGTCGAGGTTTCTCCCGGTCCTGAACTGGCCAGCAAGACATCGCCCGGTCCCAGCGGCGGCGTGTTCATGTCGCCGACCACCGAGACCGGCAGGCCGAGATGATAGAGCCGCATGGCAAAGCCCTTGACCTGTAAGGCCTCCCGGCCACAGCCGTAGACGACGATCTGTTTGGCGCCGGCCAGCATCTTGCAGGCGGCGTCGATGCGGCTGCCGTCGACGCGTGCCAGCACGCTGTCAAGCTCGCCAAGCGCGGTCCTGAACGGATTTTCGCTGTTGTCGGTCACGGCGAACCTGGCATCGAAATCATCCCGGGGATTGTCGCTCTTGCTTCGACGAACAGCTTGGTTCGCTCATGCTAGCAACCGCGAAAATGCGTGTCCAACGATCCGCAACGCTTTTGCCGAGCCACAGGCATGATAGTGTCATGTCAGACAAATCAAGTGAGGCAGACAGCAGAATATGAAGACACGGCACTTCGACCGCACCGGCAATGGCGGCATCCCTTTTACCGAGCTCGGCTTCGGCACCGCGCCGCTCGGCAATCTCTACCGTGCCGTCTCGGACGAGGACGCCAACGCCACGCTGGAGGCCGCCTGGGCGACCGGCTGCCGCTACTATGACACCGCGCCGCTCTATGGGCTGGGCCTGTCGGAAACGCGCCTCAATCCGTTCCTGCGCTCCAAGAAGCGCGATGACTATGTGCTGTCGAGCAAGGTCGGCCGCATCATGCGCGCCTGCCCGCCGGAACAGCGCACCGGCATCGGCAAGTTCTTCGACACGCCGTCGCGCCGCGAGGTTTACGACTACAGCTATGACGGCGTCATGCGTTCGTTCGAAGCCTCGCTTGAGCGCCTCGGCGTCGACCGCATCGACATCCTCTTCGTGCACGATGTCGACATCTTCACCCATGGCAGCAAGGAAGCGGCCGACCGGCGTATCGAGGAGTTCATGCGCTCGGGCTATTACGGGCTGCTGTCGCTCCGCGACCAGGGCGTGATCAAGGCGTTCGGTGGCGGCATCAATGAGTGGCAGGTTGCCCAGACGCTGGCCGAGCGCGGCGATTTCGACCTGTTCCTGCTTGCCGGGCGCTATACGCTGCTCGAACAGGAGGCGCTGGCGTCCTTCCTGCCGCTCTGCCAGGCACGCGGCATCGGCATCGTTCTGGGCGGTCCCTACAACTCCGGCATTCTGGCGACGGGGCCGAAGCCCGGCGCGTATTACAACTACTCCGAGGCGCCACAGGATATCATGGAGCGCGTCGCGCGCATCGACGCCGTCTGCAAGCGCCATGGCGTGCGGCTGATCGAGGCTGCCCTGCAATTCCCGCTGCAGCACCCGTCGGTGGTTTCGGTGATCCCCGGCGGCCAGCGGCCGAGCGAAGTCGAGAGCAACCGCTCGCTGCTCGACGCAAAGCTGCCGGCAGCGCTTTGGGCCGATCTCAAGCAGGAAGGCCTGATGCGCGCCGACGCGCCGAATGGCTAGTGCACGTATCGCCCAAAATTGGACCCGGTTTTGGGATAACGGCATGCATAAGAGTAAAGACCCAAAGCGCGTCGCCTGAATCCGTTCACGGTACACGACCCAGGCGTGTTTTGAGATCATCCCGGATCGTGCGGAGCCAGGGGGTCAGCCCTCTACCCCTGGCGGCCATCACTGTTGATTGTCCTGATTTCGCCGCAACACCTTGCGTACCACCAGTGCAATTCCGATGGCGAGCAGAACGATCCCGGCAGCCATATATCCCGTCGATGCGGCCCGGTAACCCGATGCCGCCAGCAGGAAGCCAATGACGATAAAGACCAATCCGGCAAGCTTGTCGATCAACAGGTTCATTTCCGAACACCCCTAGGCATGGGGAACCTCTTCCCGACGTGGAGCAGCGCCGCCAATGTCCTAGGGTGCAGGATAGTATGGCCAGGACCCTCGGTCGAGCGCAAAAAGCGGAATCGCGCCAAGCGCCCCTTCATCCCGGTTCTCCGGACGTGCGAGTTTGGCTGCTTCGCGCCCTCATTTTCCGGGACGGCATGACCCAGAGATCGTCCACTCCAGGCCCGGCAAAAGAAAAGCCGGGCAAGCCGGCTCTTCTTGTCGCGTGTACCGGCGTCGGGCACAAAAAAGAAAAGCCGGGCAAGCCCGGCTTTTCTGGTCTCTGAAAAGAAAAAGTCGCTTAGTTGACCGCGTCCTTGAGGCCTTTGCCGGCCGAGAACTTCGGCACGGTACGCGCCGGGATCTGGACTTCGGCGCCTGTCTGCGGGTTGCGGCCCGTCGAAGCCGCACGCTTTGACACGGTGAAATTGCCAAAGCCGACAAGCCGGACATCGCCGCCCTTCTTCAGTTCGCCGGTGATCACGGAAAACACCGCGTCGACCGCCGACTGTGCGTCACCCTTCGAAATGCTCGCGGCGTCGGCGACAGCGGACACCAGTTCGTTCTTGTTCATAAAAATTCCCTTCCATGAGAACACCGGAACTTACGACTCATCCGGCAGGAAACGGACTTTAGAAAGAAGCGTTCCCGCAACCAAGTCGAAATGCCCAAGAAAAAGCGGAAAAAGCCCGGAATTCCGGGGTTTTTCACATGAAAAAGCCGGGCGCGAAGCCCGGCTCTCTGTTTGTGCACTGCAACCTTAGCGAAAACTTACGCATGACCCCGAAAACCGTAGCCGGTTTTCGGAAGGGACCATGCGCAAGTCCCGAGTGTCAGAGCGTCCTTTGCGCGTCCAGGTGGACGCGCGCCGCCGCTCTAATGTGCAAGCGTCTTGCCGGCATCGTCCGCGGTGTCGGTCGTCGCCGGCGGATTGACAGGTTCGACCCACTCGATCGGCTCCGGCATACGCACCAGCGCGTGGCGCAACACCTCACCGACCCGCGAGACCGGAATGATTTCCATGCCGTTCTTCACGTTGTCCGGAATCTCCGCCAGGTCCTTGGCGTTGTCTTCCGGGATCAGCACCTTCTTGATGCCGCCGCGCAACGCGGCAAGCAGCTTCTCCTTGAGGCCACCGATCGGCAGCACCCTGCCGCGCAGCGTGATCTCGCCGGTCATCGCCACATCGGCCTTGATCGGAATGCCCGTCAGCACCGAGATGATCGCGGTCGCCATCGCCACGCCAGCCGACGGTCCATCCTTGGGCGTCGCACCTTCCGGCACGTGCACGTGGATGTCGCGCTTGTCGAACAGCGGCGGCTCGATGCCGAAATCGATGGCGCGCGAGCGGACATAGGAGGCCGCCGCCGAAATCGATTCCTTCATCACGTCGCGCAGGTTGCCGGTCACCGTCATGCGGCCCTTGCCGGGCATCATGACGCCTTCGACCGTCAGCAGCTCGCCGCCGACTTCCGTCCAGGCAAGCCCGGTAACGACACCGACCTGATCGTCAGCCTCGACCTGGCCGAAGCGGAAGCGCGGGACACCGAGGTAGTCGGCGAGGTTCGCCGCCGTGATGTTGACCGTCTTCTTCTTCGTCTTCAGGATCTCGGTCACCGCCTTGCGCCCGAGCTTCATCAACTCGCGCTCCAGACTTCTGACGCCCGCTTCACGGGTGTAGGTCTGGATGATGGCGCGGATCGCGTCCTCGCCGACGGAGAACTCCTTCGGCTGCAGCGCATGGTCGCGCACCACCTTCGGCATCAGGTGCCGCTTGGCGATCTCGATCTTCTCGTCCTCGGTGTAGCCGGCGATACGGATGATCTCCATGCGGTCCATCAAGGGCGCAGGGATGTTCAGCGTGTTCGCCGTCGTCACGAACATCACGCTCGACAGGTCGTATTCGACCTCGAGGTAATGGTCCATGAACGTCGAGTTCTGTTCCGGATCGAGCACCTCGAGCAACGCCGACGACGGATCGCCCCGGAAGTCCTGGCCCATCTTGTCGATCTCGTCGAGCAGGAAGAGCGGGTTGGACTTCTTAGCCTTCTTCATCGACTGGATGACCTTGCCGGGCATCGAGCCGATATAGGTGCGCCGATGGCCACGGATCTCGGCCTCGTCACGCACGCCGCCGAGCGCCATGCGGATGAATTCGCGACCGGTCGCCTTGGCGATCGACTTGCCGAGCGAGGTCTTGCCGACGCCGGGAGGGCCGACGAGGCACAGGATCGGCCCCTTCAGCTTCTTCTGGCGGCTTTGCACGGCAAGGTACTCGACGATGCGGTCCTTGACCTTGTCGAGACCGAAATGATCGGTGTCGAGCACGTTCTGCGCGAAAGCCAGGTCCTGCTTGACCTTGGAGTTCTTGCCCCACGGGATCGACAGGATCCAGTCGAGATAGTTGCGCACGACGGTCGATTCCGCCGACATCGGCGACATCGTCCGGAGCTTCTTCAACTCGGCTTCCGCCTTTTCGCGGGCCTCCTTGGAGAGCTTGGTCTTCTTGATGCGCGCCTCGATCTCGGCAGCCTCGTCGCGGCCGTCCTCGCCTTCGCCGAGTTCCTTCTGGATCGCCTTCATCTGCTCGTTGAGGTAGTATTCGCGCTGTGTCTTCTCCATCTGGCGCTTGACGCGCGAACGGATGCGCTTCTCCACCTGCAGGACGGAGATTTCGGCTTCCATGAAGCCCATCGCCTTTTCCAGCCGCTCCTTGACCGAGAGCGTGGCCAGCATTTCCTGCTTCTCAGGAATCTTGATGGCGAGATGCGACGCGACCGTGTCGGCGAGCTTGGAATAGTCGTCGATCTGGCTGGCGGCACCCACCACTTCTGGCGAGATCTTCTTGTTCAGCTTGACGTAGTTCTCGAAGTCGGTGACCACCGAGCGAGCCAGCGCCTCAACCTCGACCTCTTCCTCTTCCGGCTCGACCAGCGCCGTGGCGCGGGCCTCGTGGAAGTCGGGACGGTCGGTGAACGAGACGATTTTCGCGCGCGAGGCGCCTTCGACCAGAACCTTGACGGTACCGTCCGGCAGCTTCAGCAATTGCAGCACATTGGCGAGCGTGCCGATGTCGAAGATGGCATCGGGCTCGGGATCGTCGTCGGCTGCATTCATCTGGGTGGCAAGCAGGATCTGCTTCTCCTGACCCATCACCTCTTCCAGCGCCTTGATCGACTTTTCACGCCCGACGAAGAGCGGAACGATCATGTGCGGGAACACCACGATGTCGCGCAGTGGGAGGACTGCGAAGACGCCGTCGCTGGGAGCCTTGGATATTTTGGCCATTGTCCAACCTTTCATGTCGCGGCCGCCAATCAGCCAACCGCGAATCTCATATTAACGACCGGGGATCGTTCCGCCTACCACCGTTTATGACGGGAGTTTTACAGCACAGAAATCGGGCACCTCGGCCTTCTCCAGTTAGTTGGATGCACGATCCACAAAGATCAAGAGGCCCGTACAAATCCGCTCCTCCAACTTGCCCGCAAGTGACAGATTTGTGACTGCAAGACCGTGCGCAGCCGCAAAACCCTGCGTGACAGCAAAACGGCGCCTTGCGGCGCCGTTTCAAAATTCCGCTGTGGGCTCATGTCAGGCGCTGACATTGCCCTTCTTTTCCTTCTGCTCGGAGTAGATATAGAGCGGCCGGGCACTGCCGGTAACCACCTCTTCCGAAATAACCACTTCGCGCACGCCTTCGAGCGCTGGAAGTTCGAACATCGTGTCGAGCAGGATCGCTTCCATGATCGAGCGCAGGCCGCGCGCCCCGGTCTTGCGCTCGATGGCGCGCTTGGCGATCGCCGACAGGGCGTTCTCGTGGAAGGTCAGGTCGACATTCTCCATCTCGAACAGCCGCTGATACTGCTTGACCAGCGCGTTCTTCGGCTCGGTCAGGATCTGGATCAGCGCCGGCTCGTCGAGGTCCTCCAAGGTCGCCAGGACCGGCAGACGGCCGACAAATTCGGGGATAAGACCGAATTTCAACAGATCCTCGGGTTCGACCAGGCGGAAGACATCGCCAGTGCGGCGATCCTCGGGCGAAGCGACGATGGCGCCGAAGCCGATCGAGGTCTTCCGGCCGCGATCCGAGATTATCTTGTCCAGCCCGGCGAAGGCGCCGCCGCAGATGAACAGGATGTTGGCGGTGTCGACCTGCAGGAATTCCTGCTGCGGATGCTTCCTGCCGCCCTGCGGCGGCACGGAGGCGACCGTGCCTTCCATGATCTTCAGCAGCGCCTGTTGCACGCCCTCGCCCGACACGTCGCGGGTGATCGAGGGATTGTCGGACTTGCGCGAAATCTTGTCGATCTCGTCGATGTAGACGATGCCGCGCTGCGCCCGCTCGACATTGTAGTCGGCCGACTGCAGCAGCTTGAGAATGATGTTTTCGACATCCTCGCCGACATAACCGGCTTCGGTCAGCGTCGTCGCATCAGCCATGGTGAAGGGCACGTCGATGATGCGGGCCAGCGTCTGGGCCAGCAGCGTCTTGCCGCAGCCGGTCGGGCCGATCAGCAGGATGTTTGACTTGGCAAGCTCGACATCGTTGTTCTTGCCGGCATGCGCGAGGCGCTTGTAGTGGTTGTGGACGGCCACCGACAGCACGCGCTTGGCGTAGGGCTGGCCGATGACATAATCGTCGAGAACCTTGAGGATCTCCTGCGGTGTCGGCACGCCCTCGCGCGACTTCACCATCGAGGTCTTGTTCTCCTCGCGGATGATGTCCATGCAGAGCTCGACGCACTCGTCGCAGATGAAGACCGTCGGACCGGCGATCAGCTTGCGCACTTCGTGCTGGCTTTTGCCGCAAAACGAGCAGTAGAGCGTATTCTTGGAATCGCCGCTGTTGTTGCCGACCTTGCTCATTTTCATGTCCTTTCATGGCCGCCCGCCGATGGTCTGGCTGAAAGGGCGCATACTCTCATCTATCGCGGGAATCCGCCGCCGCCAGTGTCCGGCTCCTGCAACGCATTCCGTACGAAACACAAATCAGAAAACGTGGCAATGATTCGCGACAGCCCCGCATAAAGCTAAGCCGCCGAAACTCAACATAGCCTTAACGTAGGCAATCCTGGCCCCCGAGGGAACAGCCAATTGTGGCCGAAATGCCGCAAGATGCGCCAAAAGCGCGTGATGCCGCCATCCAACTGCCAACTAGCCCTTATGCCACGGCGCCTTCTACCGGCTCGCGCGACGAAATGACCTTGTCGATGAGGCCGAAATCCCTGGCTTCGTCGGCGGTCATGAAATGGTCGCGGTCGAGCGTCTTTTCGATCTCTTCGTAGCTCTTGCCGGTGTGCTTGACGTAGACCTCGTTGAGGCGACGCTTCAGCTTGATGATGTCCTGGGCATGGCGCTCGATGTCGGACGCCTGGCCCTGGAAGCCGCCGGAAGGCTGGTGAACCATGATGCGAGCGTTCGGCGTGGCGAACCGCATGTCCTTGTGGCCGGCGGTCAAAAGCAGCGAACCCATCGAGGCCGCCTGGCCGATGCAGAGCGTCGACACTGCCGGCTTGATGAACTGCATGGTATCGTAGATCGCCATGCCCGAGGTGACGACGCCGCCCGGCGAGTTGATGTAGAGGTTGATTTCCTTCTTCGGATTCTCGGCTTCCAGGAACAAAAGCTGCGCGCAGACCAGCGTCGCCATGCCGTCCTCGACCGGACCGGTGATGAAAATGATGCGCTCCTTGAGGAGGCGCGAGAAAATGTCGTAGGCCCGCTCGCCGCGATTGGTCTGTTCGACCACCATCGGAACGAGGTTCATGTAGGTTTCGACGGGGTTCTTCATCAGTTATCTCTTATCTCGCGGTGGGATTCCGGCGCCGGGAAGGCTGGCAGATCGGTCAGAATCGGTTCTGGATCGTCATTCCGTAAATAGGATGCCGGCTCATCCTTGTGCAAGGCCGACCCGTCCTAGCCATCTGGGTAAGTCGAATCAAGGTTATTCACGGGCATCACCGACCCGTGTCGTCATCGTTTGGCGATGTCATCACCATTCGTAGCAATTTCTTAACCGAATTGCTTAACGAAATACGGCAAATCCCCCTTTTACCCGACGCCGCTTCCCCTACAATCCAACGTTGAACCGTCATTGTGCCGTTCAACAGGGGGAGTGTCATGTTCAGGAAAACCGCATGCTTCGCCATTGCCGGGCTGACCGTGCTCGGCACGATTTCGCAAACGGCGGCCGGCGGCCGCTCCGTCGAATGCTATGAACCGGTCCGCACGCCTGATGTCTACGACACGGTCTACGAAGACGTGCTGGTCAGTCCGCCCGGCCAGCAGGTCGACTATATCCCGGCCATCTATGGCACCCGCGAACGCGTGGTGATGACGGTTCCGGCGCAAGTGACCTACGAGGTCGTGCCTGCGGTCACCCGCACCGTCTACCATACGGTCCAGATCGATGATGGCGGCTATTCCTGGGAATGGCGCGTCATCCATGGCCGCAAGGTGCTGTGCAAGATCTGGCACAAGGCGCGCTACGGGCGTGTCGCCGAGACCGTGGTGATCCAGCCCGAACGCACACGGCGTGTCGTTACCCCGGCGCAGTATGACAGCATCGCCGAGGAGGTTCTGGTGCAGCCGGAGCAAAGGCGCATCATCAATGTTCCCGCCTCTTACCGGACGGTCGCGCGGCGCGTGCTGGTCCGCGAAGGGTCATCCGGCTGGCGGCGCGTGCATATTCCCAGGCACTGCAATGGATAGTCTTGGCTGGATCGTCATCGCCTTTGGTGCGGCTGCGGCTTATCTCTTCCTGCGACACGACCTGTACGACGCGGCGGTGCTAAAATGGAAAAGCCCATCTGGACCCGATGGATACTACCCTTATGCGGCGTTCTTCGGTTTTCTAACGATCGCAGCAGTGGCGCTTTTCTTTTACGCCTCCGGCTAGCGCGCTGTCTTACGAGGGTCCGTTCAGGCCACCTCCGCCCGCAGCCATGCCTTCAGGCCGGCGATGTCGCCGTCACCAATGGCAGCGGCAACGCGCCGGCCGACCGCAGCACCGAATTTGTAGCCATGGCCGGAGCAGGCCGAGACGATCAGGCATCTGCCCTTCTCGTGCGCCATGAATTTCTCGTCGGCGGTGAAAGTGTAGGCGCAGGTGACGACCTCGGTCACCTCATACTCATCGATGCGGGCGATCGGCGGCGAAAACAGGTTGCGGATCGCCTCCCCCTCGCCCGGCACCGGCTCACGGTTCCAATCGGCGTCGCTGGTCGGCACCCTGTGGAGCCCGGAACCGAATTTCATGCCGGCGCCGCCGGAGGGCGGGATAACGTAGCCGTCGACCGTGCCGCCGATATCGAGGACGACCGGCGCTGCCAGCCAGGCGGCCTTTAGGTCCGCCGGCGGTTCGACATAGGCAAGTGCCGTTCGATAGGTCTTCAGTTCGCCGTCCAGTTCCGGGAACAGTTTCAGCACCCAGGCACCGGCGGCGACGACGATGCGATCGGCCTGCATGGTTTCGCCACTTTCGAGCGCGATGTGGCCGGTTTCCTCGTCGATTTCGACGACCTTGCTGTTCTCGTAGACATTGGCGTCATTGGTCCGCAGCCATTTGGCCAGGCCGGAGGCGATCTTGCGGCAGTGCAGCGCGCCGCCTTCGGTCGAAAAATAGGCATAGCGGAACGAACCAGCCTCAAGAAACGGCCAGCGTTGCGCGGCCGCATCCGGCTCCAGCAAGTCGAAGGGGAAATTCCCCTCCTCCAGGCCCTCGCGGTATTCCTCGGCCTCGTCTCCCGGCTCACGCGAGATGCAGACAAAACCTCTCGGATCGAGGTGGCTTTCGCCGAGATCGGCCCACATCTCGTCCCAGGCCTGATAGGCTTCGGTGATCAGCCGGCCATAGCCGGTACCGGCCCGGTAGGCGCGGCGGATGATGCGGTGATGGTCGCCTGATGCCGCCAGCGGGTTGGGGATCGGTCCCTGTTCGACGATCGAAACGCTGTGGCCGGCCTTGACCAGCGACCACGCGGTGGAAAGACCGGCAATGCCCGCGCCGACAACGATCACATTCATCAGTTCAGTCTTTCCGCAGCCATATGGCTGGCTCAACGCATTGGGCTATCGGGCGCAACATACGGTCTGGAACCGGGCTGGCAAGCCGCGCTATTGGTCTGGCATGACCAAATTGACACCACCTTATCTGGCCTTTGATCCAGCCACTCGCCACTTGCGGCTCGATCCGCACGAGCCTGCCTTTTTTCAAGATCCTTACGAGGCCTATGCCTTTCTGCACGGCACCTCGAATGCATTCTTCTGGGAAGAGTTCGGCTTCTGGTGCTTTGGCGGCTTCGACGAGGTCAACCGGCTGCTGCGCGACCGCCGCTTCGGCCGCCAGAACCCGGCCGGCATTCCAGACAGGCGCGGTGTCGGCCAGGACCGCAGTCATCTCAGGGCATTCGACGGCATCGAGGCCAATTCGATGCTGGAGTTGGAGCCACCGGTGCACACGCGGCTGAGAACGCTGGTCAACCGCGCCTTCGTCTCGCGCCAGGTCGAACGGCTGCGGCCACGTGTCGAAGCGCTCGCCAACGAGTTGATCGACCGTTTCGAACCCGACGGAGCTGTCGACCTCTTGCCCACCTTTGCGGCGCCGCTGCCGATCACCATCATTGCAGAAATGCTCGGCGTGCCGGTCGAGATGGGGCCGCAACTGCTCGACTGGTCGCACCAGATGGTCGCCATGTACATGCATAGCCGCACGCGCGAAACCGAGGAGACGGCCAACCGCGCTGCAGGCGATTTTGCCGATTTCCTGCGCGGCCATATCACCGAGCGGCGCAAGAACCCCGGTGACGACCTGCTGTCGCTGCTGATCTCGGCGCAGGAGGACGGCCAGAAGCTGTCGGAGGACGAGATGGTGTCCTCGGCGATCCTGCTGCTCAATGCCGGCCATGAAGCGACCGTGCACCAGACCGGCAACGCCGTGCGCTCGATCCTGGCGCAAGGTGGCGATCCCCGTCGCTTCTTCAGCTCACCCGAAGCGACCGCGGCGACAGTGGAGGAGTGCCTGCGCTTCGACGCGCCACTGCACATGTTCACGCGCTACGCCTATCAGGAGTTCGAAGTCGCGCCAGGCATCGTCGTACAGCCGGGCCAGACGATCGGGCTCCTGCTTGGCATGGCCAATCATGACCCGCGCGCCTTCGCCGAACCGATCGCCTTCAACCCGGATCGCGCCGACCAGAAGAACGTATCCTTCGGCGCCGGCATCCATTTCTGTATCGGTGCGCCGCTGGCCCGGCTCGAATTGCAGGTATCGCTGAAAACCTTGTTCGACCGGCAGCCAAAGCTGCATCTTGCCGAACCGCCGCGCTTCCGCGACACTTACCACTTCCATGGGCTGGAAACGCTCGCCGTCGGCTTCTGACGATCGCGGGCCTGGGGCTGCGACATGTGGTTGTTTTCGAGACCGGCGATGGCGTTCGCATTGGTAATGCTGTCATGCCTGGGTGTGGCGCACGCCCAGCAACAGCCGGAGAATATCCCGTGGGAAAATAGCGTGGCGATCGCCCAGAAAATGGCGGCCGGCCTGCTGGAGCGGCAGACCGGAGCGAAGGATTTCCCGCCGCCATCCTTTGCGGTCGAGGTCGATCTCAACCTCGACGGCTTTCCCGAGATCTTCGCCTATCGCTATGCGCCGGGCTGCGACGGCATCCATTGCGGCAACTTCCTTTTCGTCCTCGAAGGCGACAGCTACCAGGAAGTCCTCGGCGACATTCCCGGTGCAAGGCTGGTGCCGCAGGACAAGATCGGGCTCAGCGCCTTCAAACGAAACGGTTTTCTCGACATCCAGTCCGACCAGATGATGATCGGCTGGGACGGAAAACGCTATGTCGACGCCTCTACGTTTCCTGCCTCGTCGCTCGATGGCGCCGCCTTCATGGCGGCCTGCCAGAAAAGCAGATCCAACGAGCAGCCGGCGGAGGGTGAAGCGGAACGCGTGAGCGCTGAATGCCAATGCCGGTTCAGCCGGTTTCAGGTGACCGGCTTCACGCAGCCCGATCTCGATATGTACACCGCATCGCTGGGCGAGAATTTCGAATATCCGACGGGCGCGAAAGAGATTGCCTGGCAGGCGCTTCTGAAAAATGCCGAGGACGTCGGCACCGGCTGCGATGTCGCCAGCGGCAAGAGCCAATGGCCGCCGGCGTACTTCAATCATGGCGACCAGCCGCAGCAGAAGCTGAATTTCGACAGCTTTCTCGATGCCTGTCCGGCACAGGATTTCATCCTCACCAACCACAAGATTGGCTCACCGGACCGAGCGCTCAGCCTTTGCGGCTGCCTTGCGCGCGAAATGCCGACCCAGGGCATCAGCCAGGCGGGGCTTGATCTGGTGGCGCAGTATTATCGCAACGAGATTTCCGACGCCGATATCGAGGCAGCGGACCCCAATGCCCTGACCTTCCACGACAAGGCATCGGAGGCCTGCCTCAGCCAGTTCCCGGCGAAATAGGATGGCGACGGTTTGCCCAAACATATGACGGAGCTGAAGTTCGCCTTCCTGGAAGAGCCGCCATTCTGCTTCACCGGTGCATCGGGCGAGGTCTCAGGCTGTGACGTCGAGCTTGCACGCAGGCTCGGTGAAATGCTCGGATTGGCGGGCTTCACGACGATCGAGACCGAATTCGCTGAACTGCTGCCAGGGTTGGTCGAGGGCCGCTGGACCATGACGACCGGCCTGTTCGTCTCCGAAGAGCGCCAGCAGCTTGTCGACTTCACACGGCCGATCTGGGCGTTGCAGGATGGGTTGCTGGTTGCGAAAGACAATCCGCGCGGCTTTGGCGGCTACCAGTCCATTGCCAGGGACCGGACGGCTTTGCTTGGCGTCATTACCGACCAGGTGCAGCATCTCACGGCGTTGCACAACGGGATTGCGCCGGAGCAGATCAGGATGTTTGCAACCCAGGCCGACGCAGCGGATGCAGTCGCCAACGGCGTGGTGCACGCCTATGCCAGCGTTGCGATGGCGCATCGTGGCTATCTGACCAAGCGGCCCGAAATGCCGCTTGGCCTTGTCGAGGTCCCGGCCAGCGAAAAACAGCCATCGGCAGGTGCCTTCGCAATCGCCAAGGGCAACGGCGCCCTGCTCAGGGATATCGATGCTTGCCTCGATGAATTGCTGGGCGGTGACTGGCACCGGCAGATGATGGCGCGATACGGATTTTCGGACAGCGATATCGATCGCATCGTCTGACCCCGGCGCGGATGCCTGTTTTTATGCATGTCGTCCTCCCAAAACCGGGGCCACTTTTGGGCGACATGCATTAGAGCTTGATCACATACTCCTTGCGGGTCGTTTCAAGCACTTCCCAGCTGCCCTTGAAGCCGGGCCTGAGAACAAAGCTGTCGCCGGCCTTGACGGTGCGCGCCGCACCGCCTTCTTCGGCGATCACCGAAACGCCGGACAGGATGTGGCAGAATTCCCATTCGTCATAGACGATGCGCCATTTGCCCGGGGTCGATTCCCAGATGCCGGCATAGAGGCCACCGTCACGCTCCTCGACGTTCCAGGTGCGGAATTTCGGATCGCCCGAGATCAGCCGATCCGGCGCGGGCGCGCCAGATTCGGGTTCGACGTTTTTGATGTCGACGGAAAGAAACGCGGTCATGATCGATCAGACCTTGGCAAGCGCCTGTTCGAGGTCGGCAACGATGTCGTTGACGTCCTCGATGCCGATGGAAAGCCGCACAGTGTCCGGACCGGCTCCGGCCTTGACCTTCTGCTCGTCGGAAAGCTGGCGGTGCGTGGTCGAGGCCGGGTGGATGACCAGCGACTTGGTGTCGCCGACATTGGCAAGGTGCGAAAACAGTTCCAGCGCCTCGACGAATTTGACGCCGGCGTCATAGCCGCCCTTGAGACCGAAGGTGAACACGGCGCCGGCGCCTTGCGGCGAGTACTTCTTCTGCAGCGCATGGTTCTTGTCTGAGGGCAGGCCCGGATAATTCACCGAGGCGACCTTGGGGTGATTGGACAGCCAGGCGGCGACGGTCACGGCGTTGTCGCAGTGGCGTTGCATGCGCAGCGGCAAGGTTTCCAGGCCGGTCAGGATCAGGAAGGCGTTGAACGGCGAAATCGCCGGGCCGAGATCGCGCAGGCCAAGCACGCGTGCGGCAATGGCGAAAGCGAAATTGCCGAACGTTTCGTGCAGGATAAGGCCGCCATATTCGGGGCGCGGTTCCGACAGCATCGGGTACTTGCCCGACTTGGACCAGTCGAAGGTGCCGCCGTCGACGATGGCGCCACCGATCGAATTGCCGTGACCGCCGATGAATTTGGTCAGCGAATGGACGACGATGTCGGCGCCGTGCTCGATCGGGCGGATCAGGTAGGGCGAGGCCAGCGTGTTGTCGACGATGAGCGGTAGGCCGTGCTTGCGCGCGATGTCGCCGATCTTCTCGATATCGACAAAGGTGCCGCCCGGATTGGCGAGGCTCTCGATGAAGATCGCCTTGGTCCTGTCGTCGATCTGGCTCTCGAAGGTCGAGATGTCATTGGTGTCGGCCCAGCGCACCTCCCAGCCATAATTCTTGAAGGCATGGCCGAACTGGTTGATCGAACCGCCATAGAGCTTGTTGGCGGCGACGAAATTGTCGCCCGGCTGCATCAGATTGTGGAACACGATCACTTGCGCGGCATGGCCGGAGGCGACCGCAAGAGCCGCCGTGCCGCCCTCGAGGGCCGCGATGCGCTCTTCCAGCACTGCCTGCGTCGGGTTCATGATGCGGGTGTAGATATTGCCGAAGGCCTTCAGCCCAAACAGCGAGGCGGCGTGATCGGCATCGTCGAAGACGAAGGAGGTCGTCTGGTAGATCGGCGTGGCCCGGGCGCCGGTGGCCGGGTCAGGCTTGGCGCCGGCATGGACGGCGAGCGTGTTGAAACCGGGCGTGCGGGTCATCGAAACCTCTCTTTTTGAAACTCTTGAAATGGCCGGGCATTCTTGGCGAAGCCCGGACGCGAATGCAAAGAAGAAAATGCCCTTCGGCGAACGATCTACGGCCGGGACGCGAGAAAATGCACGGCCTTGCGGAATAATTTTTGCTTCTAAGGCGCGCCGCGTTTGAAGGACTTTATCCGACGCGCCTTGGAGGCTCCTTTTGGATGCATGTCGTTATCCCAAGCCGCTGCGCACTTTTGGGCGACATGCATCATTTCTGGCGAACGCCGAAACTCTGGAACCCGGGGCGCATCAGTGGCTTCTTCGATGACAGCACGCCGGAATTGACACCAGTCCAACCGATCTCGCCGGACAGCTTCCCATATTCGATCTTGGGGCAGCGGTTCATCACCACCTTGATGCCGGCGGCCTCGGCGCGTGCGGCTGTCTCGTCATGGCGTACGCCAAGCTGCATCCAAAGGACTTTCGGCAAGGGATCGAGCCGCAACACCTCATCGACAATGCCCGGCACTGCCGACGCCGCGCGAAAGATGTCGACCATGTCGATCGGTTCGGGAACATCGGCCAGCCTGGCATAGGTCATACGGCCGAGGATTTGCTTGCCAGCTTGGCCAGGGTTGATCGGAAACACCGAAAAGCCCTTGGCCAGCAGATATTTCAGCACGAAATAGCTTGGCCGCACGTCATTGGCGGACGCGCCAACCATGGCGATGGTCTTCACCGAATTGAGGATGCCGGCGATGTGGGTGTTGTCGTAACTATCGTGGTTCATGCGGCTTCCTGCGGTAGTGGTAGTGGTAAAGTTCACGGCTGAATCCAAGCGAAGCATAGAGCGCGCGGCCTGGCGCATTGTCGGCCACCACTTGCAGGCATGCCGCGTCAGCACCCGCCCGTCGTGCCCAGTCGATCAGGCGGCCGACAGTCTTGCGGCCCAGGCCTTGCTGCCTGAAGCGGCCGTCGGTTTCAACCGATTCCACCACAATCAGCCCGTTTCGGATGACGCCATAGGCCAGGGCGGCAATTTCGCTGTCGCGTTCACAGGACACGAACGCCCGTTCGCCGGCGATCAGCCCCGTCATCTCGCGAAAGACGCGGCGATCGATGTCGTCGTAGGCGCCTATGCGAAACCGCGCTGCGAGCCAGTCTTCGGCGGGCACCGGCGATACAGTGACGCGCCCGTCGCGGATCTCCGCCAGGTCGTCGATACCGGCATACAGATGGATGGTTCCGCCTTCGGGCTGATAACCGCGATGGTCGAGTGCGGCTTCGAGCTCATCGGCGATATCAGGCACCCGAAACAGCGGCGTCTGGTCGTGACCGACATAGAAGGACTCGGCGGCGTCGATGACCTTGTCGGGTGCACCGCGCTTGCCACGCAGGGGATTGACCGAGTTTGCGCGCCGGGTCCGGCCACCGGAGCGCCTGAGAAGCCAGCCGTCGACGACGGTTTCGGCCGCTGCCGGCCAGGCTTCGCGGCACGCCTGTTCGCTGCGCCAGTTGAGATCGTCGTCATTGGCGATCACGCATCATTCTCCCTCAGCGCCTCCTCCATAAAGGCCTGCGAAATCGTGGCCGCGAAACGGCGGCAGGTTCCAGGGATATTTTTCCCCACCCGCGCCGGGTCAAGCAGGATGCGCTTGAGATAGGCTGCCTTGAGCCGCGTCAGCTGCTTGCGACAAGCCATTAATCGGGCAGCGAAATCGTGCCGTCTTCCGCGATCGGGAAAGCTGGATTGTTCGCCACTTCCCAGACATGCCCATCGGCATCGGCGAAATAGCCGTACCAGCCGCCCCAGAAGGCGCGACCTGCCGGCTTGACGATGCGACCGCCGGCTTTCTGTGCCATGGCGAGAACCTCGTCGACTTCGGCATCGGAGCGGGTGTTGTAAGCGAGGTAGACGGCGGACGGCGCCCCAGTGAAGGCAACGCCCGAATCCTCCTCGGCGCTGGCGCGCGGGAACAGGCCGAGAATGGCGCCGCCCATCTGGAAAAAGGCGACGCCGTCGGTGATGCCGGCATGACGGCTCAGGCCCATCGCCTCGTAGAAGCGCACGGCGCGGTCGAGATCGTCGGTCGCGATGGTGATGATGGAGATGCGTGGTTCCACGATTACTCGTCCGTCCATTGCGGCTTGCGTTTGCCGATGAAGGCGCCAATGCCCTCCTCCGCGTCGCGCGCCAGCATGTTGTCGACCATGATCCGACCGGTGTAGGCATAGGCGTCGGCCAATCCCATCTCAGCCTGCGCGTAAAAGGCTTCCTTGCCGGTCTTGACCACCAAAGATGATTTGGAAGCAATGGTTTGCGCGTATTTGGTGACAATCTGATTCAGATATTCACGCGGCACGACGCGATTGACCAAGCCGAATTCCTTGGCGGTTGCCGCATCGATCGTCTCGCCGGTCAACAGCATCTCCATCGCATGCTTGCGCGAGACGTTGCGCGACAACGCCACCATCGGCGTCGAGCAGAACAGCCCGATGTTGACGCCCGGGGTGCAGAAGGTGGCTTCATGCGACGCAATCGCCAGGTCGCAGCTGGCGACCAGTTGCAGCCCGGCGGCGGTGGCAAGGCCGTCGACTTCGGCGATGACCGGCAAGGGATGACGCACGATCGCCTGCATCAGCGTGGCACAGGCCGCAAACGTCTCCGCAAAGAAGGCCTTGCCATGATCGGCATCGGCACGGCGCGCCGTCATTTCCTTGAGATCATGGCCGGCGCAGAACACCTTGCCGGCTGCCGAGAGAACGATGACGCGAACCGCCTTGTCGGCCTTGGCGCGCTCGAGTTCCGCGATCAGCGCCGCCATCACCGACAGCGACAGAGCGTTGGCAGGCGGATTGGCAAGCGTGAGGCGCAGCACGCCCTTTTCCAGTTGTGCGACAACCGGACCTTCAACGGCGGCAGGCTTGATGGCAAGGATTTCAGCCATGGTCGTTTCTCCGCGATTCAGGATCGTGGGTGGATGCTTCAATCTAGTACGCCATCGCGCCTCGTCCAACACCATCAAACAGATTGCTGGCACAAGCGACAAGGCTGCCCTGCATTTGTCCCGGTGGCTTAGGATTGTCATCAATGAAGGCTGAAACGGTGTTGCCAGAACACCCGGCCGCGTTCAAACAGGCGCATACGAGGGAGACCGCCATGCCCGCCCAGAGCAATCTCAAGCCGGTGCTGACCGCGGTGGAAGTCAATGTGCTGATGGGAAGCGTCTATCCCCAGCTCAACGACCAGTACAAACATTACGAGGCGATCGACGTGTTTCCGGGCGGTTGCCTCGTGCGGCTCAATGCCGACGAGCGGCACCTGCGCCCTGGTGGCACAGTGTCGGGTCCGTCGCTGTTCACGCTCGCCGATATTGGCGGCTATGTCTGCGTGCTCTCTCATGCCGGGCCGGACGCGCTTTCCGTTACAGTCAACCTCGACATCAACTTCGTCCGCAAGGCCGAGGCCGGGCCGATCGATGGGCATTGCCGGATCCTGAAGCTGGGAAAGAGCCTGATGGTGTTCGACATCGACATCGTCGCCGGCCCGGACGGACACACCGTGGCGCATGCCACCGGAACCTATTCGATCCCGCCGAAGCGGTCCTGACGATTGAACTCTCGTTAGATGTGTATATATATGCGCATAGGTGACTATTGCTTGAACGTGACAGCCGCAAGATCGTAAAGCGCCTCAAAGAGGACGGGTTCGATCTGATTTCAGTGCGCGGCTCGCACCACAAATTCCGCAAGGGTGAGATCGTGTTGATTGTTCCGCATCCCGAGAAGGACCTGCCAACCGGCACTGCTCGCGCGATCGCCAAGCAAGCTGGTTGGATCAGATAGTAGACGTCCGGAGGCCACGATGAAGAATTATTTCGCCTTGGTGGAGAAAGATCCCGACAGCGCGTTCGGCATCCGCTTTCCGGACATTCCCGGCTGCTTTTCCGCTGTGGACAAAGCCGAAGACATCGTACCCAACGCCGTTGAAGCCTTGCAATTGTGGGCAGAGGACATGCCCGTTCCCGAACCGTCCAGCCACGAAGTGATTGTCGCCCTCCCCGACATACGCGATGCGCTTGCCCAAGGCGGCTATCTGGTCTCGGTGCCGCTCATCGACAATGACAGCGCCGTCGTCAGGGCGAACGTGACTTTCGAGCGCGGCGTTTTGCGTGCGATCGACGCTGCCGCGCTTGAGCGAGGCCTTACGCGATCCGCATTCCTTTCCAGCGCGGCTCGCAAGGAAATCGAGGCAAAGCACTGAGATCTATCAAGGCCAGGAGCCGTAAATGAGTGTGGTAAAATGATACCTTTTACCCAACGCGTTGTTTCTGCTATACTTTTCCTGCCACCGGTCCTTCCAATGGCCTTGACGCGACGGCTGCCCTCGCCTATAAGCCCTCACGAAGCAGCGGCCCGCAAAGGCCGCCGTTTTGTTATTGGCGGCGGGCAAGCGCCCTTCGCCAATCCAAGCAACAAGAAACGCCTTCCCTGGTGAAGGTCCGAACCGAAAGCAGAAAACATGACAACCTTTTCGCAGAAGCCTGCGGATGTGGTGAAGAAGTGGATCCTGATCGACGCCGAGGGTCTCGTCGTCGGCCGTCTCGCCACTGTCATCGCCAATCATCTTCGCGGCAAGCACAAGCCGACCTTCACCCCGCATGTCGACGACGGCGACAACGTCATCGTCATCAATGCCGACAAGGTGGTGTTCACCGGCAAGAAGTTCACCGACAAGGTCTATTACTGGCACACCGGCCACCCCGGCGGCATCAAGGAGCGCACCGCGCGCCAGCTGCTCGAGGGTCGTTTCCCGGAGCGTGTCGTCGAGAAGGCCGTTGAGCGTATGGTCCCGCGTGGCCCGCTCGGCCGTCGGCAGATGAAGAACCTGCGCGTCTATGCAGGTGCAGAGCATCCGCATGTCGCCCAGCAGCCCGAAGTTCTCGACGTGGCCAAGCTGAATTCCAAGAACAAGAAGGTCGCATAAGATGGCTGAGCTTTCCTCGCTCGCAGAACTGGGCGCCGCCACCGGCAACACCAACACGCAGGCCGCGGCACCCGTCCATGTCCAGAAGCTCGACAAGTCGGGCCGCGCCTACGCCACCGGCAAGCGCAAGAACGCCATCGCGCGTGTCTGGGTGAAGCCGGGTTCCGGCAAGATCATCGTCAACGACAAGGAATTCGCGACCTATTTCGCGCGTCCGGTCCTGCAGATGATCCTCAACCAGCCGATCATCGCCTCGAACCGTTCAGGCCAGTACGACATCGTCGCCACCGTCATCGGCGGCGGCCTCTCGGGCCAGGCCGGCGCGGTGCGCCACGGCATCTCCAAGGCGCTGACCTACTACGAGCCGGCGCTGCGCGCCGTACTCAAGAAGGGCGGCTTCCTGACCCGCGACAGCCGCGTCGTCGAGCGCAAGAAGTACGGCAAGGCGAAAGCCCGCCGCAGCTTCCAGTTCTCGAAGCGCTAAGCGCTCCGCAGTTTTGCCAATCGAAAAGGCCGCCTTCGGGCGGCCTTTTTGTTTTGCGGCTCCGCCATCATCCCACCCGCGCCTTCGGCGCGACCTCCCCATCAAGGGGAAGTAAAGAGCGCGGCACCCTACCTCCCCTCGATGGGGAGGTCGGCGCCGGGTGGGGTGATGGCGCCGGCGCAATTCATGCCTGGCGCAGGTGTCAGGGTCTGCCGGCCTTGATATAGTCGATGAACGCCCGCAGCGGGGCCGGCACGAGGCGGCGGCCCGGATAATACAGGAACGGCCCGGAGAAGCTCTGCCACCACGGTTCGAGAATCGGTTCAAGCGCGCCGCTTTCGAAGTGAGGGCGAAGCCAGCCCTCGAACAGGCCGATGATGCCGGTGCCGGCGATGGCCGCATCGACGGCCAGATCGGTCGCCCCGCCGATCCGCACGATCAGCGGCCCTGTCGGATCGATGCGCACCACCTCGCCGTCGCGCTCGAATTCCCACGGCAGCATCGCGCCGCTGGCAAAGCGGCCGCGCACACAGGCATGGCCGAGCAGGTCGCCCGGATGTTGCGGCCGCCCATGGCGATCGAGATAGGCAGGGCTGGCGGCGGTGGCGAAACGCTGCAGGCGCGGTCCGATCGGCACCGCGATCATGTCCTGCTCCAGCCGCTCGTCGTAGCGGATGCCGGCGTCGCAGCCGGCCGCCAGCACGTCGACAAAATTCTCGTCGGCGATCACCTCCAGCCGGATACCGGGGAAGGCGGCGAGGAAGCCTGGGACGATGTCGGGCAATATCAGCCGCGCGGCGCTGACCGGCACATTGAGACGCAACGAGCCCGCCGGCCTGTCGCGAAAGCCATTCACCACATCGAGGGCGGCCTCCACCTCCGACAGCGCCGGACCCAGCCGCTCCAGCAGGCTGAGACCGGCCTCGGTCGGGACAACGCTGCGCGTGGTGCGGTTGAACAGCCTGACGCCGAGCTGCACTTCCAGGCGACGCACCGCTTCGCTCAAGCCCGAGGCGCTGCCGCCGCTGGCGCGCGCACCATCGCGAAAGCCCCCGGCGCGCGCCACCGCCACGAAGGCGTTCAGATCACCGAGATCCATCATTGTTCGTAATTCCGTACAGCCTGTGTGGATTGTACCTGATTATCACAAGATTGAGCAGCACCTATCTTCGCCGCCTCAAAGGAGATCAATCATCATGTCCACTATCCAACAGGCCGGCACTTTCACCCTTGGCAGCCACACCGTGAAGCGGCTCGGCTACGGGGCCATGCAGCTCGCCGGGCCCGGTGTGTTTGGGCCGCCCAAGGACCATAACGCGGCAGTGGCCGTGCTGCGCGAGGCCGTTGCGCAAGGGATCGACCATATCGACACCAGCGACTTCTACGGCCCGCACGTCACCAACCGGCTGATCCGCGAGGCGCTGGCCCCCTACCCCAAGGATCTGGTCATCGTGACCAAGATCGGCGCCCGGCGCGGCGCGGATGGATCATGGCTGCAGGCCTTTTCCGCCGAAGCGCTAACCCAGGCGGTGCACGACAATCTGCACAATCTCGGCCCCGAGGTGATCGACGTGGTCAATTTGCGCATCATGTTCGACACGCATGGTCCCGCCGAAGGGTCGATCGAAGAGCCGCTCACCGTGCTGGCCGAACTGCAACGCCAAGGCCTGGTCAGGCATATCGGACTGAGCAACGTGACACCTACCCAGATCAGGGAAGGACGCCGGATCGCCGAGATCGTCTGTGTGCAGAACCAGTACAATCTGGCGCATCGCGGCGACGACGCCCTGATCGACGACCTCGCTCGTGACGGCATTGCGTACGTGCCGTTCTTCCCGCTCGGCGGCTTCAACCCGCTGCAGTCTTCGACGCTCTCCGATGTGGCGCAACGCCTCGGCGCCACCCCGATGCAGGTTGCGCTCGCCTGGCTGCTCCAGCGCGCGCCCAACATCCTGCTGATCCCCGGCACATCGTCGGTCGCGCATCTGCGGGAGAACCTCGCTGCTGCCGAACTCACGCTTTCGGATGAGGTGCTCAGGGAATTGGATGGTATGGCGAGCGTCGCCGCGGCCTGACCGGCATCCTGCGGTAGCAGTGCTCGACCAACGATCTTGAAAAGGCCGCCTGTGTGCGGCCTTTTGCATTGGGCATTCCTATCCGGCGAAATGGTCCGCATCACGGATGAACAGGAACGCGCAGAGCGCCGAGCCGGCCACCGCAAGCGCCGAGGCCAGGAATGCCAGTTGCATGCCGTGGATCGTGCCCAGCGCCAATGCCGAGCCAAATAGCGCCACGCCGATGGCGCCGCCTGACTGGCGCACGGTGTTGAGCATCCCCGAGGCGGTCCCCGACATCTCCATTGGCACCGCAGACAGCAGCGCCGTGGTCATGGCGGGGACGGCAAGACCGATGCCCACCGGTAGGAACAACAGCCGCCACAGCAGCGACAGATACGACGTGTCGGCCTGGATCAACGCCATCAGGCCGAAACCGCCCGCGCCGACAAACAGACCGATCGCCATCGGCAACCGTGGGCCATAGTTTGCGGCAACGCGCCCGGCGGCGATGTTCGACACGGTGACGGCCGCCATGAACGGCAGAAAGGCGAGCCCGGTCATCTCAGGCGAAAAATGCCTTTCCTGTTGGAAATAGAGGCTGAGCATGAAGATCGTGCCGTAAAGCGTCAGGTTCACCGCCAGCCCGACGAGACTCGTCACCGCCGGGACGCGGCTGGCGAACAGGCCGAGTGGAAACATCGGGGCCCTTGTCCTGCTCTCGACCATCAGGAAGAAGCTTCCGGCAACGACCGCCAGCAACAGACCGCCAATCACCGGGACCGACGACCAACCCGACGAGCCGGCTTCGATGAAGGCGCCGGTCAGCGCGAACAGCGTCAGGACGACAAGTCCCTGCCCGGCCCAGTCGATCGGCGGCTTCTCGGCCTTGAGCGGCGTCTCCTGAAGAAACCGGTAAGCCATCCAGATGGCGAGGGCGCCGATCGGCAGGTTGACGAGAAAGATGCTGGCCCAGCCGAGTGACGCGACCATGAAGCCGCCGAGCACCGGCCCGGCCGACAGCGCGATGCCGCCGGCTGCCGTCCACAGGCCTACGGCGCGTGCCCGGCGTGCCTTGTCAGAGGCATAGGCGCGGTTGAGGAGCGCCAGCGAACACGGCATCAACAAGGCAGCACCCGCGCCCTGCACGGCGCGCGCCGCGATCAGCACCCAGGCACTTTGCGCCAGGCCGCAGACCAGCGAGGCAATGCTGAACAGCGCCATACCGCCGACGAAAACACGGCGGGCGCCGATCCTGTCGCCAAGCGCACCGCCCGCCAGCAGCAGCGAGGCGAAAACAAGCGTATAGGCGTCGACGACCCATTGCAGGCCGCCGATGCCCATCGATAGCGCCGAGCCGATCCTGTTGAGTGCAACATTGACGATGGACACATCCAGTTGCACCACCACGAAGCCGAGACTGGTCGCGGCGACGGTTGAGGCATAGGCGAGATGGGCGGGACGGTTCAAAAGCGTGGTGTCGGACATGTCCCATGGATAACGGCTCTTAACTGACACCGTTCCGTCAGCAGACGCACTGCGACAACAACGCCGGCATCCCAGTGGCGGCAGATCAGTTGATGCTGGCGGTCGCGGCGGGCTCGATGCGCTCGCCCTGTCCGGCGTAAGGCACGCGGTAGCCGTTCGCCGCCAGCCAGTCGATCGCCGCCTTCGGCTCGTCGGTCTGGATGATGGTGGCGCCGCGATCGGCCCAGAAGCCATATGTCTCGCGCGGCAGGCTGGCCTGGACCGCCAGCTCGTCGCCGCGGCCGCCCGCGAGGAAGCCGCCTGGCTTGTTGACGATGGCGTAGGTGTCGGCCCAGATGTGCCAGTTGCCACGCACCGCGGCCGCGCGCATGCGCGTGCTGAACAGCGGCCCGCCGGTCTCGGTCAGCGTCTCGGCGCCTGCCCGCCAGTTGATCAGCTCGGTCGCGCGCGGCGAGAAAGCGTGGTCGACCGTCTCGGCGAAAGCGGCATCGTGCACCGCGTCGTCAGCAATGATCGGCATGAACTGGAAGCCGCCGCCTATGGCATCCATGGCGGCCTTGACCGTGGCAATCCGGGTGGCGTTCCAAAGGTTTTCCTTGACGATGACCTGTTCGGCCATGCCGAGATCGCGAGCCACCGCAATCATGCCGGAGAGGTCGCCGACCTCGAGCTTGTTGTCGAGGTTGATGAGGATCTGGTCCCTGGTCGCCAGCAGCATCTCGCGCAGCGTCGAAACTGTCTCATTGGTGATGGCGCCGGTACCCTCAACCACCAGTCGGCAGGTCTTCAGTTCGGCCAGCGTGTATTTCAGCCCGGTGAACGAAGCCGGCTAGAGGTCGTCTTACTCAAGCATGGTCTTTTCCGAAAACTGGCGTCCGCGTTTCCGGATCATGTTCGGTTCAGATGCGTTTCGACAGCCGGCGGAACCAGGCCATGGCCGGCATCTCGACGAAACGCCAGGTGATCCAGGAGGCGGCGATGGTGGCGACAAGCATGACGATGATCGCCACGGCCCCTGTCCAGCCGGCGCCGAAGCCGGTCGCCGGCTGGCCGCGCAGCACGATGTCGTCGATCAGGCCCAGGCCAAGCTTGCGCTCGACGAGCCCGGCGATGTTGATCAAGCGTGCCTGGACGAAGATGTGGACCATGTAGATCGAATAGGACAGCGCGCCGAGCGTCAGCATGAACGGCGTCCTCAGCAGGGCACTGATCCAGCCGCCTTCATGCGCGAAGAGGAACAGCGCGAGCGCGAACACCAAGGGTGCCGCGATGCCGAAATCATTGTCGCCCGACAGCGAGACAAAAACCACGATGACGGCGACCATGACGATCTCGGCAAGGGTCCAGGCCATGCGCGGGCCGCCCCTGGCCAGGGCCTGTCGCGCCCCTGCAATGGAATCATGCTGAAACCAGGCAAGCAAGGCGCCGAGCGAGAAGCCGTACAGGCAGCGGATGAAGCCGAAATCGAAGGACACATCCATATGATTGGTCGAGAAGCCAAGCAGGAACAGCGGCGTGGTGACGGCAGCGCCGACGAACCATATCCAGGCGAGCTCGCCGGCGACGAAGACCACGCCCGCAAACAGCAGATAGGCGAAGAACTCCGCCGAAATGCTCCAGCTTGGCGCATTCCAGGTCAGGTGATCCTCGAAGCCGACGCCTTGCAGCAAGAGAAGATTGGCAAGCAGGCTCCTGAGGTCGAAACCTCCGGTGAAGGGAGCTGCCCCGGTGCCGTGCAGTTGCGGCAACGCCAGCCGCAGCAGCTCGAAGCCGGCGAGAGCGGCCAGCATGAGCAAATGCAGCGGGTAGATGCGGCCAAAGCGGATCAGGGCGAAGCGAGCCACTTCTTCCGGCTGGCTGAGCCGGCTGCCGTAGCTGCTGGCAATGACGAAACCGGAAAGAACGAAGAAGAAGTCGACGAAGAGGTAGGACGAACCGATGAAGGCGCTTTGCGAAATCGTCGAACCGGTCGGGAAGTGAAACAGCGCCACCATCAGCGCGCAGATGCCGCGCCACGAATCGAGAACCAGGAAGCGTTCGCCGGCAATCGTGCCGCTGTGGGTCGACACCACGGCGCGGGGAGGATTAAGAAACGCGGTCTGCGTCATGATGATACAAATCCTGTTTTGCCATGGCACTTGAGGGGCGCCATTTCGTCTCCCCAAGCTGTGACTGGCATCTTCCGTGCCGGTTCTGTAGTTGTTGCACCCCGATGAAAAACAAGGACCCGTAATGGCGACCAACAACATCGACCATGCCTTCACCGCCCGCTCCAAAACGGGCGCGGCCCTCGAGCCGACCTATTCCGGCGCGCTGTCGTTCATGCGGCGCAAATATACGAAGGACGTGAAGGGCGCGGACGCGGTGATATGGGGCATTCCGTTCGACGCCGCCGTCACCAACCGGCCCGGCGCCCGCTTCGGGCCGCAGGCGATCCGCCGCGCCTCGGCGATCCTCGACAACGACCCGCAATACCCGTTTTCACGCGATCTGTTCGAGCATCTCGCGGTGGTCGACTATGGCGATTGCCTGCTCGATTCGGGCAACCACCAGAAGACGCCCGGCACGATCGAGCGCGAAGCGGCGAAGATCCTCAAATCCGGCGCCTTCCTGTTGTCGCTCGGCGGTGACCATTTCGTCACCTGGCCGTTGCTCAAGGCGCATGCCGCCATCCACGGGCCGCTCGCCCTGGTGCAGTTCGATGCCCATCAGGACACCTGGCCGGACGACGGCAAGCGCATCGACCACGGCTCTTTCGTCGGCCGTGCCGTCAATGAAGGCATCATCGATCCGGACCGCTCGATCCAGATCGGCATCCGCACCCACGCGCCCGACACGTTCGGCATAAAGATCCTCTACGGTCACGAAATCGAGGAGATGCGCGCGTCCGATATCGCCTATGCCATCGTCGACCGCACCGGCGGCAAGAAGACTTATCTCACCTTCGACATCGACTGCCTTGACCCGGCCTATGCGCCCGGTACCGGAACGCCGGTTGCCGGTGGGCCGTCCTCGGCAAAAATCCTGTCGACGCTTCGCCAGCTCAACCAGATCGATATTGTCGGCGCCGATGTCGTCGAGGTTGCGCCGGCTTATGATCACGCCGATATAACGGCGATCGCCGGCTCGATGGTGGCCATGCAGTATCTCGGCCTGCTGGCCGAACGAAAGGCCCGGCTGGAAGAGCTGAACAACAACGGCAACCACAACGGTGCCGCGGTGAATCACGGTCAGGGCATATAGTCTTGAAATATCAGGGAATTTGATCAGGCAAATGAAACCGAAAATCTTCATCGACGGCGAACACGGCACCACCGGCCTGCAGATCAGGGCGCTGCTTGCCGAGCGCGGTGACCTGGAAATCATCTCCGTTCCTGCCGAGCGCCGCAAGGAAACGGCGGCGCGCGCCGAGTTCCTCAATGCCGCCGATGTCGCCATCCTGTGCCTCCCCGATGACGCGGCGAAGGAAAGCGTCTCGCTGATCGCCAACGACACCACCAAGGTCATCGACGCCTCGACCGCGCATCGCGTCGCCGAAGGCTGGGCTTATGGTTTCGCCGAGATGGACAAGGAACAGGCAAAGACGATCGCCTCGGCAAAACGCGTCGCCAACCCCGGCTGCTGGCCGCAGGGACCGATCGCGACGCTGCGGCCGCTGGTCACCGCCGGCCTGCTGCCGGCGGACTTCCCGATCACGGTCAACGGTATTTCCGGCTATTCGGGCGGCGGACGGCCGATGATCGAGGACTATGTCGCCAAGGGCGAGAACGCCTCGGAGTTCCTGCCCTATGGCCTCACCTTGCAGCACAAGCACGTGCCTGAACTCAGGGCCTATGCCAGGCTGTCGCATGATCCGATCATGCAGCCGGCGGTGGGCAATTTCGCACAAGGCATGATTACGGTGGTGCCCCTGCAACTCGGTGGTCTCGACCATGTGCCGACGGGTGCGGAGCTTCATGCGGCGATTGCCGACCATTTCGCCGCCATCGAGGGCGGTGTGGTCGAGGTGGCGCCCTATGCGCATCTGGAGCGCATGCCGGAGATCGATCCGGAGATCTACAACGGCACCAACCGGATGAAGGTCTACGTCTTCGCCAACGACAAACGCGCACAGGCTCTGCTGCTGGCGGTCTATGACAATCTCGGCAAGGGCGCCTCGGGTGCCGCCGTGCAGAACATGGACTTGATGCTCGGCCTCTGATGGACGCACCAGTATTTCCGACGCGCTGGAGGGTCAGCGCGCCCAAACTCATCGCCGAGACCTTTTCGAGCCGCATCTGGAAGGTTCGGCAGGAGGATGGTTCGCCGGCGATCGTCAAGGCGCTCAAGCCTTTCGATGATGTCGCCGACGAATTGCGCGGCGAGCATTATCTCGCCTGGCGGCGCGGCCAGGGTGCGGTGCGCCTGCTTGGCCGCGACGACCACAGCATGCTGCTCGAATATGCCGGTGAAACCCTGCTGCAGCAGGTTCTCGACAAAGAGGGCGACAACGCCGCCACTGAAATCGCGGCCGAAGTGATGGCGAAACTGTTTTCGCCTGGGAAAGACCCCTTCCCGCCCGAGTTGCAGCCGCTCAGGGAGCGGTTTGCCAGCCTGTTCAGGAAAGCCGCGGGCGACCGCAACGCCGGCCATGACAGTCTCTATGTCGAGGCCGCGGCAATCGCCGATCGGTTGCTGGCCGATCCGCACGATATCATGCCTCTGCATGGCGACCTGCATCACGACAACATCCTGCACGGGTCGCGCGGCTGGCTGGCAATCGACCCGAAGGGTGTGCTTGGCGATCCCGGCTTCGACGCCGCGAACATGTTCTACAACCCGCTCGACCGGGACGATCTTTGCCTCGATCCGGAGCGGATCGCGGATATGGCCGAGGTCTTCGCCAAAACGCTGGGCCAGGCTCCGCGCGCCATTCTTGATCATGCGATCGCCTATGGTTGCCTGTCGGCATCCTGGCATCACGAAGACGACAACGCGGTCGAGGAGAACCGCGAATTGTCGATCGCCAAGGCGATCCGGGCGGTGCGGCCAAGCTTCTGATCCAGCCGGTCAACCGGCGACGGTAAGGGCTTGTTCACCATGATGGGCTACTCACATTGCGTGGCTCCATCAGGGAATTGTCATGGTCAGCGCGATTTCGGGTTCCTCCCAGGCAACCCAGTATGCTTCGTCCAGTTCATCGAGCAATGCAGCCCAGGAAGCCGCGCTCGAAAAGCAGATCCAGGATCTGGAAGACCAGGCCAAGGCGATCAAGGACCAGGTCCAGGCCGCCCAGGTGCAGCAGGATATCGCTGTCGCCCAGGCCAAACTTGATGCACTCAGGGCCGCCGACGCCGACAAGGCGGCCAAGGCCGCTCAGAAMCAGTCAACGCCATCCGCCGCAGCCTTGCGCCAGGCCGAATTCGACGGCGAGAAGACGACAGCGTCAAACGAATTCTGGATGTGAACGGCCGATCGGCTGAAGCAATTCCAGGAAAAGTGTGAAACGGGTTTTCCGTCCGGAATTGCGTCAAAACAAAGAGATGGAGCAGTTCACCGTTTCCGTGAAACGGTGAACTGCTCTTAGGGATCAGCTCCTGAGCGCGATTTCGTGCGGCAAGGGATAGGCACCCTTGGTGCCGCGCCAATGAGCGGCGGCAAAGCCCAGCACGATGAGCGCAAACCCCTGATGGGTCAGTGCCATATGCAGCGGCACGTGCATCAGCAGCGTGCCGATGCCGATCGAAGCCTGCACCAAAACCAGCGCAAACAGCAGCGTGGCGCGGCGGGCGTGCGTTGTTCCAGGAAGGCGCCGACGCGTGGCGATCATGTGCCACAAGGCCACGACGAACACCGTATAGGCGCCGAGCCGGTGGACGAACTGCACCGTCTTGGGGCTTTCGAAGAAATTGCGCCACGCCGGCTCGAGGATCAGCAAATCACCAGGGATGAGCTTGCCGTCCATCAGCGGCCAGGTGTTGTAGCTCAGGCCGGCGTCGAGCCCGGCGACCAGGCCGCCGAGATAGATCTGGATCAACGCCAGAAACACGATGAAACCGGCCAGCCTCTGCGTCGAGCGGTCGGCGGCGGGTTCGGAATGCGGCGCCAGCCCACGCGCAACGACCATGGTGGCGGTGAAGATCAGCGCCGCCAGCGTCAGATGGGTTGCCAGCCGGTACTGGCTGACCGAAACCCGGTCGACCAGCCCCGAGGCCACCATCCACCAGCCGATGGCGCCCTGCAGGCCGCCGAGCAAAAGGATGCCCACCAATTTTGGCCCCAGGCCGCGCTCGATGCGGCGCGTCGCCCAGAAGAACAGCAGCGGCAAGGCAAACACCAGGCCGACGCTGCGCGCCAGGATGCGGTGCGCCCATTCCCACCAGAAGATCGACTTGAACGCCTCGATGCTCATGCCCTTGTTGAGCTCGGCATATTGCGGGATCTGCTGGTAGAGCTGGAATTCCTCCTGCCACTCGGCGTCGTTGAGCGGCGGTATCACGCCATGGATCGGCTTCCACTCCGTGATCGACAGGCCGGCACCGGTGAGCCTGGTGGCGCCGCCGACCAGCACCAGCGCAAACAGCACCAGCACCACCACATAGAGCCAGCCGCGCAGCAGCGCCCGATTGTACAGGTCGCGGTCGCGGGCCATGAAGGGCGCGGCAGCTGATATGGCAGCCATGGTCTTGTCCCGGCAGGTTGGTTTGGCGGATTGGTGGACCATCGCACCCTTGCTGGCAAGACCAGACGGCGCGGCACGCCGTCGCGCCGCGTCTCACCGGTTGCACAGGGTCGCGTCAAGGCCTATGCGAAGCCAAGAGCTTGCCGGACCTGCGAGGTCCCGGCGGCCTAGACCAGGAGGCCAACCATGCCCGTGCGCCTGAAAAAGCTGATCGGAGCGTTCCTGCTGGTGGCGCTGGTCATCATCTACGCGCTGGTCGCATCGATCTTCGCGGTCGCCCGGCTCTCGGAGTCGAGCCCGTGGGTGCATTTCCTGTTCTTCCTGCTCAGCGGCCTGCTGTGGGTGCTGCCGGCGATGGGCATCATCAAGTGGCTGATGCTGGAGCCGAAGGCGAAGCGCTGAACCGGAACCCGGCCCCGCAGCAGTCAGATCGTCACGAGCATCTTGCCGGCGTTGGCGAGCGGCGTGGTCACGCCCGACAGCATGGTGCGGATATGAGCGAGGCTCTGGTAGCGGCCGTTGACTGAAATGCGCGGCAAGGCATGCAGGAACCCGGCATGTTCGGCGCGCAGCACGCCATGGCGCGTGGTCACGGCGGAGGCATAGCCGGCGTCGCGGGCAAAACCCACTTCGCGGCAGCCCACCGCCCTGGCATAGCCATAGGGATAGGCGAAATGGCTGGGCCTTTCGCCCAGTTCGGCCTGCAGCATGTCACCCACGGCGCCGATCTCGTGCCGCGCATCGGTTTCGGAAAGCCGCTTCAGATTGCTGTGGTTGATCGTGTGGGCGCCAACCGCCACCAGCGGATGCGTGGCGATGCGGCGGATTTCATCCCAGTTCATCAATGTCCGCAGGCGCGGGCCGTCGGCGTCGACGCCATTCGAGCGAGCCAGGTCACGCAGCACGGCTTGCAGGGCTTCCTCGCGGACTTCGGAGGTGAGATAGACATGCAGGCGTATATTGGCCTGTAACTTCTTCGCAGGGGTCGAGCAGTCGATCACCAGCGGGCCATTCGGCCGCGTCAGGGTGAGGCTGTCGCGCGCGTTGACGATGTCCTCGACCACATCCCACCACAAATCGGCGGTGCCGTTGATCAGCCCGGGCGCGACATAGATGGTCATCGGCGCGCCGTGCTTCTCCAGCACCGGCAGCGCCTCCGTCATGTTGTCGCGATAGGCGTCATCGGCGGTGATGGTTGCGAACTCGCCACCCTTGCCGCCCGCCTTGATGCGCTCGACCGCTTCATCCATGGAAACAAAGGCATAGCCGCTCGCCTTCATGTCGGCGATCACAGCATCGAGGAAGCCAGGCGCGATGTTCAGATGGCGGTTGACGCTATCGGGCTTTTCGGGCGTCGCGGTCACGCGGTGCAGCATAAGTATGGCGCCAATGCCGCCGATGAACGGCTTGGCCAGCGGTGCAAGACCGGAATAACGGGCGACGTTCAGCGCCAGTTTCCGGATTGCCTCGCCCCCGTCGATCATTCATTCACCTTTTGCGCCTAGGCTAAACCAAGCACGGAATGCGCCTATGCGGCTCCCCAAATCGCCATCAGTACGCCCTAAGGATTGAGGTATGGTTGACGCAACAGCGTCATTTGACGGCAATCGGCTCGCTGCGACCGAGGCGTCGCCGCGAGCCTTGCCGGGAGACCAGGCCGGCCTGTCGATTTCCGTGACATCCGCGGAAGGGCTTGCGGCCTATGCCGGGTTCTGCCGCTCGGCTCTGTTTGCGCCGGCGCAGAGTGCCGGCTGGATACTGAACTGGGCCGAGCAGGTCGGACCGGATCTGCTCATAGCGACGCTCAGCGCCGAAGGCCGGCCGGTTTTTTCGCTGGCCCTGGAGGTCACCGCGAAAGGTCCGTACCGCGTCGCCCGCTTCATGGGCGACCGCCACGCCAACGGCAACTTCGTCGCCGCTGATCCGCAGTGGCTGGCCAGGGCGGATATCCCGGCCATTCGATCGCTGTTGGCGACCATCGCCAAGGCACGCCCGGACATCGATCTCGTCGCGCTCGAGCGGTTGCTGCCCGATCTCGACGGTGTCACCAATCCACTCGCCTTGCTTGACCATTTTGCCAGCCCAAACTTGTCGCTGGCCGTCGATCTCGGCGGTGGCTTCGATGCGCTGCTGTTGCGCGCCAGCGGCAAGCGCAAGCGCAAGAAGCACCGCTCGCAGATGCGCAAGTTCGAGGCCGTCGGCGCCCACCGGCGCATCGAGGCGCGCACGGCGGACGAGGTGGACAGGCTGCTCGATGCCTTTTTCGAGATGAAGGAATTCCGCTTCCGCAAGATGGGCATCTCCAACGTCTTTGGCGACGAGCAGGTGCGCGCCTTCTTCCGGTCGCTGTTCACGCACGCGCTTGCCGAGGACAAGCCCTCCTTCGTGCTGCACGGGCTCGAGGTGGCCGGCAAGCTCCGCGCCGTCACCGGATCAAGCCGCTCGGGCAAGCGCCTGATCTGCGAGTTCGGAGCGATCGCCGAGGACGATCTCGGCAACACCAGTCCCGGCGACTTCCTGTTCTTCGACAACATCCAGGAAGCCTGCGAGACCGGTTTTGCCGTCTATGACTTMTCTGTCGGCGACGAGCCCTACAAGCGGCTATGGTGCGATATCGAAACCCAGCATTTCGAGGTGCTGGTTCCCTTGACGCTGAAGGGGCGCGCGCTGGCGGTGACGCTCCGGCAAGGCGCAAGGTTCAAAGCCTTCATCAAGAACAGTCCGACGATCTGGAAGCTGACCAAGATGCTGCGCCGCAAGACTGCCGGACAAGCAGCGCCCACGACCGGCGAGAATGAGAGCTAGTTTCGGAAATTCAGGGCTTCTCTAAGGGCGGGTTTGACTCAGGGATCGAGATCGGCCTCGATGTCGTCAAAGCCTGCATTTGTCGCCACGGAGTGAGGACGATGATGCCGACCATCCGCACGCTGTCACTGCATGAGTTGGCGGTTCTCATCGACTGGGCGGCGGCGGAAGGCTGGAACCCTGGTCTTGAAGACGCGGCGATGTTCCAGGCTGCGGATCCCGCAGGCTTTATCGGCGCCTTTGCCGGCGACGAAATGGTCGCGGCAATCTCGGCAGTGGCCTATGGAAGCGGATTCGGCTTCATCGGCCTCTACATCTGCCGGCCGGACAAGCGCGGCAAAGGCTACGGCAAGGCGGTGTGGGACGCCGGCATGGGCAGGCTTGCCGGCAGGACCGTCGGCCTCGACGGTGTCGCCGAGCAGCGCGCCAATTACAGGCGCAAGGGCTTCGAACCCGCCTACGAGACCATCCGCTATAGCGGCCGCGCGGCAGGTTCGACGGTCAAGGCCGATGGGTTGCGCACCGTGACGGCCAAGCTCGTGCCCGACATCATCGCTTATGACGGATATTGTTTTCCGGCACCCCGGCGAGCCTTCCTGCAGCGATGGCTGCAGGCGCCGCATCATGCGTTGGCGGCGGTCAGCCCGCGCGGTACCACCGGCTATGGCGTGGCTCGACCGTGCCGCTCGGGCTTCAAGATCGGCCCGCTGTTTGCCGACAGCGACGACACGGCGCTGCAGCTGCTGGACGGACTGGCGGGGGCCTGCGAGGGCGGCGACCTGCACATCGACGTTCCCGCCGAAAAGGCCGGTTTCATTGCGGCACTCGAGGCGGCCGGCTTTGCGCCGACCTTCAAGACCACCCGCATGTACAAGGGCCCGGCCCCGGAGCTCGGCCTGCAGCGGCTGTTCGGCGTGACGACCCTAGAATTGGGATAGATCAGGCGGAGCGTCAGGCCGCCGAGCGCCGTCCCGGCACCGGATTGCCGGGCGGTTCGTGGCCGAGCGGCGTCACCAGCGTCAGGTCGGGATAGCCACTTTCGATCAGCTTGACCGCGGCCTGCGTCACTTCATCGTCCGGCTCCAGCATGGACAGCAACACCTCGGTCGCATCGCCGGCCAGACGGCTGATGCCTTGCGCGTCGGCCGGTCCGCATTCGACCACCACCAGATCATAGGCTGTGGTCAGCGACTGCATGATGATCGGCAGCCGGTCGGCGGCGCGCATGGCGCGGACCGGATCGGCGGTGCCGACAGGAATGACGTGGCAGTCAGAATAGAGATCGGCATGGATGACGTCGCTGAACTGCGCTTCCGAAGCGAGCAGGTTGGTGATGCCGGGGAAAAGGCCGCTGTCCAGCATCGGCCGCGAGGCGGCCCCCGAAGCGGTAAGGTCCAGCAACAGGACGCGCAGGCCGGCGTCGGCGACCTCGCGTGCCACCAGGACCGCCGACGCGGCGGCCTCGTCGCCCTCCGGCGAGACGAATATGGCGCGCGCCGCACCGCTGGCGATCAGCTTTTCGGCGGCCTTCTCAATGTCGATCTCGCCCAGAGTGGAACGCACCGGTTCGGCCTCGGCAGCCGTCTCCTGCGCTGTCGCTGCTTCGGTCATCGCGACCATATCAGGCGCTTCGGCCGCATGCGCATAAGGCGCATCGATCTCGGGCATCGCGGTGGCATAGGGCATCACGGCTGTGTAGGGCTCCGACCTCGTGTCAGCCGGACCTTCTCCCATCTCCGGGCGAAGGATAGGGTCCTGGAGGACGGCGGGCTCCTGGTGGACAGCCGGCATCGCGACCCTATCCAGCGCCTGAGCTACATGGGGCATCGCGACCTCATCGATGCGTTCGAAGCGGGAACCGGTCGCCGGCCGCATGGCGCGGCCAGAAAACAGCTCCCTTAGGAGCGTCACGATGGCCATGACCAGCAGCGATGCGACGAAGGCGGCACTGACGATGGGCAGGACCTTCGGGAAATACGGCTCGGACGGCACCTGCGCCAGGGAAACCACCCTTGCATCGACGGGCAGATAGTTGCGATCCTTGCGCGACGCCGCGCTGAGGTAGTTCGCCTGGTACGATTCGAGCTGCTGGCGCTTGGCGGCCGCATCACGCTGCAAGGCATCAAGCTCGACCTGCTGTTCGCCGGCGCGGGCCGATGCCGCCTTCAATGTGTTGACGTCGGCGACAAGCTGGTTCTCACGAGCCTGCGCGGTCTGCGCCTGGGTCATCAGACCCTTCATCAGCTTTTGCGCCTCGTTGCGGATCTGGCCGTCGAGATCGGCAAGCTGAGACTTCAACGCCCGGATGCGCGGATGATTGTCGAGCAAGGTGGTGGAAAGATCGGCGATGTTGGCCCTGAGCTCGACCTGCCGCTCGCGCAGGCGCTGGATCAGATCGGAAGACAAGACCTCAGGCACGGCATCGAGCGAACCGCCGCCCTGCAACGCCTTGCGCACGCTGTCGGCGGTCGCTTCCGCCGAGGCGCGGTTGGCGCGCACACGCATCAGTTCGCTCGACAGTTCGGAAAGCTGCTGCGTGGCAAGCACCGAATTGTTGCCGCCCATCAAAAGATCGGATTGTGCACGGTAGGTGGCAACCTTGGCCTCGGCATCCCTAACCTTCTGCTGCAGGTCGGCGATCTCCGGCGCCAGAAAATCAGCGGCGGCGTTGTTCGATTCGAGCTTGGCGGCCCCTTGCCCCGCAATATAGGCGGCGGCAATGGCATCTGGTACGGCAGCCGCGAGCTTGGGATCTTCCGATGAGAACTCAATGGCAATGATGCGGGTCTTCTCGACGCTATAGACGTTGAGCTTCTCATGCATTTTCTTGAGGACGCGCTCTTCCGTCGGAATTTCCATCGGGTCGCTCTTCAGACCGACGAGGACCAGAGCGCGGCTCAACGGCGACATGTCGAGTGCTTCGTCGAACTCGGGCAGCTTCTCCAGACCAAGCTTTTGCGCGACCTGCTTGAGGATTTCGTTGGAGGAAATGATCTGGACCTGGGTGGCGACGCCCTGTTCATCGAGAATTGGCTTGTCGGCGTCGTTGTTGCTGGCCGGCCGCGTATAAACGGACTCACGCGGCGCAATCTCTACCTGGGTCTGAGCCTTGTAGTGGCGCGTGGCAAACGAGGCGAGCGCGAGAGCCGCGCCGGTCACCACCAGTGCGACGACCAGGATGCGCAGCCAGTTCCTCGCCAGGCTGGCGAAGAGCTGCCTGAGATCGACGTCAACATCTGCGGCCGCGGACTGAACGGACATGCATCCCTACTCCGATACTGGGTCAGGACACACCGTAAACAACTATGGTAACTCAGCCGTTAAGATAGCCGTAAGTTTGCGTTAGGGTTTACTGGCGGACGCCAAAACAAAACCGCCAAAAAATCGGAAAACTCTCGCCGGCGCGCGCCGTGTCGGCCGCTCCCTTTACCGGCCATTAACCCTAACAGGATGATAACGGACCTCGATCCCTAGAGTTGCTGCGGGGCTGCAGCGACCAGTCGAAGGTACCTGTCCGGTCATGAAAAGCACTGCTTCCCTGTTTCGCGCGCTGCTTGCCGTATCGATGCTTGCCGGCTGTTCCAGCTACCGGCCGACGCCGGCAGCCTTCCACGAGGTGCTCGAACAGCCCTATCGTCTTGGCGCCGGCGACCGCGTCCGGGTCACCGTGTTCGAGCAGGACGGGCTGACCAACACCTACAGCGTCGACCAGTCCGGCTACCTCTCCTTCCCGCTTGTCGGCGCCGTACCGGCGCGCGGCCACACAGCGCAGCAGATGGAAAAGGAAATCGCCGACAAATTGCGACAAGGCTATCTGCGCGATCCCGACGTTTCGGTCGAGATCGACCGCTACCGGCCGATCTTCGTCATGGGCGAAGTTGGTGCTGCCGGCCAATACTCGTACGTCCCCGGCCTGACGGTGCAGAAGGCAATCGCCATCGCTGGCGGTTTCACCCCGCGCGCCAATCAGGAAAGCGTCGACATCACCCGCGACATCAACGGTAAGGTGATGACCGGCCGCGTGGTCACGTCCGACCCGCTGCTGCCGGGCGATACGGTCTACGTCCGCGAACGCCTGTTCTGACGACCCACGTGGTGGACAACCTCAGGATCGTCCATTGCTTTCGCTCACCCGTCGGAGGAATTTTCCGCCATGTGCGCGACCTGACCGAGGCGCAGGTCGCTGCCGGACATTCTGTCGGCATCGTCTGCGATTCGACGACGGGCGGCGAGTTCGAGGAACGTCTGTTCGAGCAGATGAAGGATATGCTGGCGCTCGGCATCCATCGCACGCCGATGCAGCGCCATGTCGGCCCGGGCGACCTTGCGTCGGCCTGGCGCACTTACAGGATCATCAAGGAATTGCGGCCGGACGTGTTGCACGGGCACGGCGCCAAGGGTGGCGCCTATACCCGTCTGTTCGGCTCATTGTTGCGGGTATCAAGGTCTCGCGTAGCCCGCCTTTATTCGCCGCATGGTGGCTCTCTCCACTATGACGAGCACACGACCACCGGAAAGCTGTTCTTCGCGCTCGAGCGCTTCATGGCGCTCTTCACCGACCACCTGCTTTTTGTCTCCGACTACGAAAGGCGAACCTATCGCCGCAAGGTCGGGGAGCCGCAGATCCCCAACACCCTGGTCTACAATGGATTGCGCGCCGCCGAATTCGAGCCCGCAATCACCGGGGCCGACGCAGCCGATCTGCTCTATATCGGCATGATGCGCGACCTGAAGGGTCCCGACATCTTCATCGACGCGCTGGCCCTCGCCGGCCCCCGGCTCGGCCGCGCGCTGACCGCGGTGATGGTTGGCTCCGGCGACGACCTACCCCGCTACCACGCCCAGGTGAAACGCCTCGGGCTTGAGGGCTACGTCCGCTTCCTGCCGCCGATGCCGGCCAGGGAGGCTTTCGCGCTGGCGGCACTCGTCATCGTTCCCTCGCGGGCCGAAGCCATGCCCTATATCGTCCTGGAGACGCTCGCCGCGGGAAAGCCGATGATCGCCACGTCGGTCGGCGGCATACCGGAAATCTTCGGCTCCGGCTCCCCTGCCCTGATCCGGCCTGGCCCAGTCGAGCTTGCCGACAAGGTGAGCCAGGCGCTGGGCGACCTCGCCGCCTATCGCAAGCTGATGCCGGATGGCGCCAGCCTCAAGGCACGCTTCGGCGCCGATGTGATGGCCGCCGACATCGAGAAGGCCTACTTCGCCGCGATCAACAAATAGGCCTCAAGCCCCAGGCCGTTTCAAAGCCACTTGTTGTTTCAAGGCTTTCTTAGCTCTCTTTTGCTATTCACCGTAGGGAAGCTTGCGGAAAGCCCCATGAACGAGATCGACCCCGCGCGCCGCTTTTCACCAGAGGCGGTGCGTAAATTCGACGGCCCGGCCGAAGGCGACACGCCGCCCGGCGGCATGAACGATGTCGCCCGCCAGGTCGCCTCGCAGTACAGGCGCGATACCATGTCGCCGATCATGGTCAGCGGCGTGCTGCGCATGGTCGAATTCGGCTTGCTGCTGGTGTCCGGGCTCGGCATCTATTTCTACTATGTCGGGTTCTTCAACTATCTCGCCTGGCAATACCCGCTGACGATCGCCGCTTCGTCGTTCCTTGCCGTGGTGCTGCTCGACGTCACCGACTGCTACCAGATCGTGGCCCTCATGCGGCCCATCGCCAATTTCGGCCGCGTGCTGCTGGTCTGGGCCGGCACTTTCGCCCTCATGGCGCTGATGGCATTCGTCATGAAGATGTCGGAAGACTATTCGCGCCTTCTGCTCGGCACCTGGTTCGTCATCGGCTTCGTTCTCCTCTTCGGCCTCAGACTGGTGATGTCGAAGCTGATCCGGCGCTGGGCGCGCGATGGCCGCATGGAGCGGCGCGCCGTCATCGTCGGCGGTGGCAAGGCGGCTGAGATGCTGATCCGCTCGGTCGAAAAGCAGCCCTATAACGACATCCGCATCTGCGGCATCTTCGACGATCGCGGCGACAAGCGCTCACCGCCCATCGTCGCCGGCTATCCCAAGCTCGGTACCATTTCGGAGCTGATCGAGTTCGCCCGCATCGCCCGCATCGACATGCTGATCGTATCGCTGCCGCTGACCGCCGAATCGCGCGTGCTGCAGCTGTTGAAGAAGCTGTGGGTGTTGCCGGTCGACATCCGGCTGTCGGCGCATTCCAACGCGCTGCAGTTTCGCCCGCGCGCATATTCCTACATCGGCTCGGTGCCGATGCTCGATATCTTCGACAGGCCGATCAACGACTGGGATTCGGTCGCCAAGCGCGCCTTCGACATCGTCTTCAGCCTGATCGGCATCGTCGTGTTCTCGCCGGTGATGCTGGCGACCGCCATCGCCATCAAGCTCGACAGCAAGGGACCGGTGCTGTTTCACCAGAAGCGGCACGGCTTCAACAACGAGATCATCGAAGTCTACAAGTTCCGTTCGATGTATACGGACAAGGCCGACCCGACCGCCAAGCAGACGGTGACCAAGAACGACCCGCGCGTCACCCGCGTCGGCCGCTTCATCCGCAAGACCTCGATCGACGAGCTGCCGCAGTTCTTCAACTCGCTGCTGGGTTCATTGTCGCTGGTCGGCCCGCGTCCACACGCCATCGCCGCGCAGTCGCACAACCTTCTCTACAACGAAGTGGTCGACGGCTATTTCGCGCGTCACAAGGTCAAGCCCGGCGTCACCGGCTGGGCGCAGATCAATGGCTGGCGCGGCGAGATGGACACCAACGAGAAGATCCGCATGCGGACGGAGTACGACCTCTATTACATCGAGAACTGGTCGCTGCTGTTCGACTTGCGGATCCTGTTCCTGACGCCCGCCCGGCTGCTGAACACGGAAAACGCCTATTGAGCGCGATTTCCCATGAGCTGCCGCAGGCCGCGGTCAACGCCAAGCTGATAGCGCTGATTTCCTCAGCCGCGGTGTTCGTCGGCATATTCCTGTCCGGCTTCGTCATCAGCGAACCGGCGCCCTATGAACTCTACATGGCCGGGCTGATCGCCATCTGGGGTCTATTCGGCCTCAGGCTGTCGCGCGCGGCAATGCCGCTGCTGGTGCTGCTGGTGACGATGAACATCGGTGGCATGATGGCGATGACGCAGATGGCGGATCTCGCCAACACGCCGCTCTATCTCGCCGTCTCGCTGTTTCTCGCCTTCACCGCGGTGTTCTTCGCCTCGGTGACCGCGGTGCAACCCAGCCTCTACCGGCTGATCTTCTTCGCCTATGTCGTGTCGGCGGTGATAACCTCTCTGCTTGGCATAGCGGGCTATTTCCACGCCTTTCCGGGCGCCGAGATGTTCACCAAATACGACCGGGCCGCCGGTGCCTTCCAGGACCCGAATGTGTTCGGCCCGTTCCTGGTGCTGCCCGGTATCTATTTGCTCTATCTGCTTTTGACCGGGCCGGTCACGCGCATGCCGCTGCTGGCGGTGCCGCTGCTGATCATAACCGCCGGCATCTTCTTTTCCTTCTCGCGCGGCGCCTGGGGCATGTTCGCCGTTTCGGCTGTCCTGCTCACCGGCTGCCTGTTCCTGCAGAGCGCCAGCGGCATGTTCCGACTGCGCGTGGTGGTGATGACGGTCGCGGCACTGTCGCTGCTGGTCGTCGCCATGATCGTCATCTTGCAACTGCCCGGCGTGTCGGAGATGTTTTCCAACCGCGCCCATCTCGAACAGAGTTACGACACCGCTCGCCTCGGCCGCTTCGCCCGCTACGCAATCGGGTTCCAGATGGCGCTCGAGCATCCGTTCGGCATCGGCCCGCTGGTCTTCGGCACGATCTTTGGCGAAGACACGCACGATATCTGGCTGAAGATGCTGATGGACTATGGCTGGCTCGGCTTCGTGTCGTTCCTGACTCTCGTCGCCTGGACGATAGCAGCCGGATTCCGCATCCTGCTGCGCGACCGGCCGTGGCAGCCCTATCTGCTGTGCGCCTATGTCGCCTTCATCGGCAATATCGGGCTCGGCACCTTCATCGACATCGATCACTGGCGCCATGTCTACCTGCTGCTCGGCCTGATCTGGGGCGCCATCGCGCTTGAGTACAGGCACCAGCGGCTGTTGCGGCCGAACCCGGTAAAAGCCCAAGGTGGAAGGCGAGCTGTAGAAGGCGGTTGGTTTGCGAGCGTCAAGGAGTTTGAGCGCTCGTAAGTTCCTGTATTTTCTCGAGAAGATTTTGGCCAGTAGTTGGTAGACCTGCGTCAGTTCCCCTGGCGATAATTCGACTCTGATGTCGTACTGCCCGGAATAATTCACCTGCAGATTTACCGTCCCGAACAGTGTCGTTGCGCCATCACGTATGTCGGTCGCCACGATCATGTGTTGCAATGACTGGTCTAGCAGAATGACGCCGGGTTCTCCGGGGTGATTGTGTCTTGTCGTCCTGATCTTCACGTCAACCTCCTTTTCGGACCTTTCAAGAAGAGCGCAGAGTCAGCCGAGATTACCGCAGTTTCGATGCTGTGACGGTGCGCTTGGTATCGGGGATGGCAGACGGAGACTTTAATAATTAAAATTGGCGGGTTTGAGCGGCTCTCTGTCATCGTGGTTCAAAATCGAGGCGATCCGCCTAAGGTTGGACATCGCCTCATCGATCAGTCGCCAGGATGGCTGTCCTTGTGCCGCGTCTCTAGCGCTCGCCAGATCGCCTCTTACGATCTGCATTATCTCCTGGGCGGCTTCTTTCTTGTCCATACGACCATTCCTGCGAGACAATGAAGGCAGTCTTGACTGCTATCATGTCACGACGGTAGGCAGGTCCACAACGGAACCATGTGGTTGCCGCCGGTTGCTCCTGCGGCGGGCACAATAAAAGGGATCCGCATTTCGGGTTTCTTGGTGGTTGAGCAGACCGGATTCGGAAATCGATTGAGCGCCCACCATATCTTTTCGATGTCGGAGTCGCCTTGACCCTCTTCCCAAGGTGTCCAGCCCTTGCCCGGTCGCGCAGTCAGTTCGCTATCGCGCATCAGAGAGCCGCCCGACCTACGCTGGATTAGGGAGCTTCTGTCTCAACACTTGAACAACCTTGCCGTAGATCTGCCCTTCCAGAGCGGTGAGCGAAGTGGCCGATTTAGGCGGCCGGCGCTCCTACCTAAAACTCCGTTCCCGGATTGTCATTATCCGCTCGCAGCGACACTGCCGCCAGGAAGGAGGGCACAGACCGTTTTGATTTTGCGCGCGCTCTCTTCAAGCGTGTTTCCGTGTACTCTACGAATAAGACGCTCTTGCTAAACATCAAGTTGAAATCCTCGCCCTTAAAACCGCGACTTAGGGTGGCGTAGACTCCGGATAAAGCAGACGGCGGCACGTTCACCTTTTCCATGGGGATCTTTGATTTCCAAATCATCGAGCAGCCAAGCGAGATGGCCTTGTAAATACTTGTTTTCCCCATTTTCCAAGTTACAAGTTGGCAATCCTATTTCAGAGATCCTCTTCATCCGCAGGCGTCGACCATAAACCGCGGCCACATCGACCGCGGAAGATGCAGATGATTCTGCGCGACGCCTATTCCCTCCAGCGCGTCCCAGCGTGCCGCTTCTTCCTATCGGGTGGGCCGAACTCACGCTCTGCCCAGATAGGCCGCTCCGGGGGCACGAAGCCACGGTGGAATTCCACCATGTAATCGAGAACATCATTGCCAATGCGACGCCAAGTTTCCTCTGCCAAATCGCGCGGCACCTCGCGGCGGTTCTCAACAATTCCAGCCTCTACGAGATCCTCAAAGAAGTCGTAGCCGCTCAGGCGTCCATGCGACGTTGCTCGTCCTGCTTGTTCATGGCCAGCCTGGCGCGTAGGGCAGCACGCTCTTCTTTCGTATTGCAGTGAAACGGCTCCCCGCTGCTTTCGCGGCACAGCAAGCGTGGTCTGCTGATGAATGATGAGTTGGTCATGGGTGGTCATCCCATCTGGAGAAACCGGCGAGGCCGGTAGTGCCGACCGCGATGGGCGGCCGGCAGAAAATCATGGTGCAGCGCAACAAAGATATTGCGTTGCACGCAAACTTCCGTAAGCTGGCTCTAATATGCAGCAGCATAGGCCGGGGGGCGGTAGCCACGGCTCTTCAGTTACTTGGGAGAGCCGTGGTGGCTACCTGGGCCGCTTTGTCCTGTATCTGCTTGTTGTCATTCGTCGGTTTTGTTACCCAGACGGATTTTTCAGCTATTTTTGGAAGGTAGGACTTTGGGGGTAAGTCCTTGTTTTTTAAATGGTCGGAGTGGCCGGATTCGAACCGACGACCCCTTGACCCCCAGTCAAGTGCGCTACCGGGCTGCGCTACACTCCGGACCGGTCGCGATGTATCGTGATAACCCCGCCCGGGTCAACCGAAATTCGGCAGCGATCGCGCCGATGCGATCGCGGGTGCCGGCGAGCCTCTTAGCTAGCCTTTGCAGACAGCGACCCAATCGGCGCCGGTAAGGCCAACAACGCGCTGCGGTGCAGAGCCGCACGGCGGCGTTGGTGGCGCCGGCGGCGGGCACGACCTCGTCGAATTCGCGCAGCGATACGTCGCAATAGACCGGCAGCGGCGCCGGCAGGCCGAACGGGCAGACGCAGCCGACCGGGTGGCTGGTTGCCTCGACAACCTCCGCGGCGTCGAGCATGCGCGGTCACCTTGCCGCTCTCGATATCCTCAATCTCGTCGGCAGCCAGACCGCATATCAGGGAACGATTTTCCACATTGTAGCCGTGGGTTTCCCGCATTGCTCTGAGGGTGCTGCAATCTGGCCCACCCCTCTCCGAGAGAGTTGCCCGCCATATTAATCATGACTAATATGATAGTCGGAAGGGCCGAAGGTGGAGAGGTTCTTGGCAAGCCAGTTGGCCGCGATGCTGGTGGCGTCGGCAGGAGAATGCTGGTCCGAGGAGGGCCTACCTTACAAGCCGATCTCCGAAGAAACTTTGAGACTTGTCAGCACCCAGATGTATTCCGACATTCTGAGGCGAGCTTGCTTGCAAGGTCGACGCTATCCGAGAAGCCAAATTGAGAGCGGCTTCAAAAGGCACTTCCAGGAAATGAGACTGATATTGGTGGAGGATGGGTACACCATCGTGCCCAATGTGACCTAGAACAACTCATCCTGGTCTCTATCGGAGATGGAATTTGATGCCAAACGGCGCCTTGGTCTCCCATCCCAATTCGGCTGTTTTGGTGCATACTGGCTCAACGAAAATCGGGGCTGGTGACATGCTCCTCGCGCCGGGATTTGCCGGCGCGTCGGGGCCGAACCAATCGCGAAGCTTCACCAAAGTCGCGTCGGGGACATCATTCGGGAGCATCCGTATCCAATTTCCCCGCCGCTGATACAATGAGATCATGACGCTGCGGAAGCGGGCCCAAATGCTTGATCGGATTGCCCAGGAGGCAATCGCACTTCTCGGTACGGGACGACAGGTCCCGACCTTTTCCAGCCGCTTTCCCCAATTCGGCCTTACAGATGGATACGACGTCGCCACGAGCGTTCGCGCGGTACGGGGCGCCAGAGGCGAGAAGGTCGTCGGCCGCAAGATCGGCTTCACCAACCGCTCCGTCTGGAGCGGCTATGGCATTTCGGGGCCAATCTGGAACTACATGTTCGACAGCACAGTCGGCGATCTGCCGGAGAAGGGCGGAATGTACTCGTTGGCGGGCCTGGCCGAGCCACGCATTGAACCGGAAATCATCTTGCATCTGGGGAGCGTTCCAGATGTCTCCATGAGCGAGGATGAACTTGTCGGCTGTGTCGACTGGATTGCGCTTGGTTTCGAGATTGTTCATTCGATCTTTCCAGGGTGGGTTTTCACAGCCGCCGACGCCGTGGCCGCCTATGGCGTACATGCCAAGCTGTTGATTGGTGATCGGCAGCTGATAACGGAAAATCCCGCGATCTGGGCCGATCAGCTGTCAAGTTTTACGATCACGATAGAGCGCGGGGACGGCTTGGTGCGGAGCGGCGGCGGCGCCAGCGTGCTGGGAAGCCCCTTCAAGGCACTTCGCTTTCTTCTGGCGGAAATCGCAGCCAATTCCTCGAGCGACCCGTTGCGAGCCGGCGAAATCATCACGACCGGCACGCTCACCGAGGCGATGCCGGCAGTGGCTGGCGAAACCTGGACTACAGACGTCCGCGGGATAGCCTTGAAGCCGGTGCAACTCCAATTCCGATAGCCAGACGCAGCGCGGTGCAAAGCATTGCTTGATCGCTATTGGCAGACATCGACCCATTCGCCGCCAATGAGATCGACCATGCGCTGCGGGCTGAGCCGCACGGCGGCGTTGGTGGCGCCGGCGGCGGGCACGACCTCGTCGAATTCGCGCAGTGACATGTCGCAGTAGACCGGCAGCGGCGCCGGCAGGCCGAAGGGACAGACACCGCCGACCGGGTGACCGGTTGCTTCGATAACCTCCGCGGCGTCGAGCATGCGCGGCTTGCCGCCGAACTGGTCCTTGCACTTGCGGTTATCCAGCCTGGCGATGCCGCTGGTCACCACCAGCATGGTGCGCTCGCCGACGCGCAGGCAGATCGTCTTGGCGATTTGCGCCGGCAGCACGCCGTGCGCCTCGGCCGCCAGTGCCACCGTTGCCGAGCTCGCTTCGGTCACGATGACTTCGATGTCGGGCGCGTGAGCGGCGAAGAAGGCGCGAACGGATTCCAGGCTCATATCGAAAACCCATAGTTCAGGAATGTTGGACAGCGGACTGAGCTGCCGCGCGTATAAACACGTGCCACATACAATTCGACAAGCCCCGGCTCCGGCAGGGCGGCCGCCGCACCACAAAAACAAACCCGCCAAGGCTATTCCTTGGCGGGTTGTCGGGCATGCCTGTCGTTGAACTATGCCAGGGATCGACCTTGCGCGGCCGGCGTGTGCACAGCCGAAGCGATCAAAGCGTCCTGGGGAAGTCGAAGCGCGGACACAATACGACGCAGCTTCGACGGATCGGTCACCTTACCGCTCTCGATATCCTCAATCTCGTCGGCAGCCAGACCGCATGTCAGGGAAAGCTTTTCCACACTGTAGCCGCGGGTCTCCCGCATCGCTCTGAGGGTGCTGTAATCCGGCCCGATCTCATTGGCTACCGATTCGGAGAGGGCTTCGCTTTTTGCAGTGTTGGGCATTGGCAACTCCGTAAGCTGAAAGAGTTTGATCAAATGACGAAGTTGCCTGAGACGACCGGGAACATGCCCGCTCGCCAGCGATTTGCCAAGTACCAATCTGACCGTCACGCTATCGTGAAGCAGGCGCCTTGCGCGGCCGGATTGCGCACACGTCGCGATCAAGTTGTTTTGACCGTGCAATCACGCTTTGTCCGGCAGTTTCGACGCGCCCGTTCGTTATTCCCTGAGTCGCTGGCCTGAAAACCATCCGGTTCCAGCCAGCCGTTCCCGGAAGGATTTCTATAATGAACTTGAAGACAATCATCGTCGTGCTCGGCACGATTTCCAGCCTTTCCGCTGCCGGTGTCGGCGGTGCCCAAGCGGCGGACACGCTGCGCGTGCGCGGCACTGTGGCCAGTTTCGAGCCATCGCTGCTCACCGTGAAAACCCGCCAGGGTGATACCTCCGCCATCAAGCTCAATGCCGGCTGGAAGATATCAGGCATCGCCAGCGCATCCGTGAAGGACATCAAGCAAGGCGATTTCCTCGGCATCGCCTCCGTATCGAAAGCCGATGGCGGCAGCGGCGCGCTGGAAGTTGTGGTCTTTCCGGCAGCCTTGAAAGGCACTGGCGAGGGCGACCGCCCCTGGGACCTGCAGCCCAACAGCCGCATGACCAACGGCACCGTGGCCGACGTCACCGACATAAACGGCCGAGCCGTCACGCTGACCTATGACAATGGGCAGACGAAGAAGATTTCGATACCCGACACCACACCTGTCGTGACCTTCGCGCCGGCCACGCCGACCGACCTCAAGCCAGGTGCGACGGTCGTCGTCACGGCTGAGCGAGCGGCTGACGGCACGCTGAGTTCCGGCCGCGTGGTGGTTGGAAACAATGGCGTGGCCCCGCCAATGTAGGCAAAACAGGCGGGAAAGCATGGCCTTTCGGCCTTGGCGATGATGATGGTGGAAGCCCGATTTGCTTAGAAACAGTCGAGAAACAAAATTCTACAGCCGGGAAATAACGAGGAAAAAATTCAGGAGCGTAATCCCATTCGCGGCGATCGGGTCATCGACTCGATCGACTTGCTAAAAAAGGAAAACGACCCATGAAGACGTCCCTCCTCTCGGCCCTCGGGCTTGCGGTTGCACTTGCTTTCACGGTGCCGGTGATCGGCGCGACGAGTGCGGATGCCGCTCCGGCCACGATGGCACAGCATCATCACCACCATCATCATCCCTACCATCCTGTCCATCACCGCCATCACTACCATCACCACTACCATCATCATCACCACGACATGAAGAAGGCCTAGGCATACCAGACTGCCAACGAGAAGACCGGCCTTGGCTGTTCAAGGCTGGTCTTCTCGTGGCAATGCGATACGATTCAGCGCCGGCTGAACAGCAGACTGGCAACGAGACCGACCATGACAAGGCCGACCGCGACGGCCGCGGCCGGATGGTCGCGCGCCGATTTCTCGACGACCCTGCCTTGCTTGCGTATGGCCGGCATCGCATCCCGCAGACGCCCTGCAAGATCGGCATAGGTGTCGAGCGCGGCATCGCGACCGTCTTCGTAATAGGCGCCGCCGCGTCTGGACACCGCCTTCTTCAGGCTGGCCAATTCCCTGGTGAGAGCCGCGACCTGCTTGTCGAGGTCGATGTCCGAGAGGGTCGAATATGATGCCATGACGTTTTTCCTTCAATTGCAGAAGGAAACGTAACGCCTCACGCCAAGGCGGGTTCCGGTTTTCGACCGGCCGACATTGCTCAGTTGGCGGTCAGCGCACCTGATCGAGCAGTCGCTTGCATTCCAGGAGGTCGAACAGCGCTTCCTGCAGCAGGGCGCGATTGTCGCGCGAGAGTTTCGACGCGTCCGGCTGAACCGGACCGTCCTCGTCGCTCTTGCCCAGGCCGAAAAAGCGGCGGCTGGGTTTGACGCGCGGCTGGCCAACCAGTTCGTCATCCATGCCGCGCGGCTGGGCCGCAGGCGTCAACAGCACTTGATCGGCCTGCCGGCGCTGCGAGATCGCCTCGACGGCGGCCATGTCGCCATTGCCGATGGCGACCAGGAAATGATTGCCGTTCTCGCGCAGCAGCTTCTGCACGCCCTTGATGGTGTAGCCTTGGTCGTAGAGCATATGGCGGATGCCCTTGATCAGTTCGACATCCTGCGGCCGGTAGTAACGGCGGCCGCCACCGCGCTTCATCGGCTTGATCTGATTGAAACGCGTTTCCCAGAAGCGCAGCACGTGCTGCGGCAGGTCGAGATCTTCGGCGACCTCGCTGATGGTACGAAAGGCGTCGGGGCTCTTGTCCATGGGCGAATCCTCACGCTGGACGATGATCCGGCCTACCTGCCGAATCGGGCCTCATTTCAGCGGTTTGTGAAACAATATTCAAGCCCGGCGTCATGGCGCGGCGCCGTTTTCAACCGCTGAGCCGAGCGAGGCTACTTACTGCCCTTGGCCTTGCCGCTTTGATGGGACCGCAAGATGCGGCTCTTCAGTACGTTCGACGACTTGAAGGTCATCACCCGGCGCGGCAGGATCGGCACCTCTTCGCCAGTCTTGGGATTGCGGCCGATGCGCTCGTTCTTGGAACGGACGTGGAATGTCGCGAAGGACGACAGCTTCACCGTCTCGCCACGCACGATCGCTTCGCAGATCTCGTCCAGCACCGCTTCGACAAGTTCGGCCGATTCAGTGCGCGATAAGCCGACCTTCCGGTAAACAGCCTCGGCAAGGTCGGCGCGCGTAAGTGTCTTTCCCCCCATGCGACCGTCCCATCAGCTCAAAACATTAAATTCGGCACAACAACGGCAGAGCCTAAGTAATTGATCCGGCAAGGTCAAGGACCGAAACCGGACCGTTCGGCACTTACCAGCGAACCAGAACAGCACCCCAGGTGAAGCCGCCCCCCATGGCCTCCAGAAGCACGAGATCGCCCTTCTTGATGCGGCCGTCGGCGACGGCCACCGACAGCGCCAGCGGCACGGAAGCAGCCGACGTGTTACCGTGCAAATCGACCGTCACCACCACCTTTTGCTCGGCTATCCCGAGCTTCTTGGCGGAAGCGTCAATAATTCGTTTATTGGCCTGATGCGGCACGAACCAGTCGAGATCATCGGCCGAAATGCCGGCTTGCGAGAACGTCGCCTCGATGACGTCGGTGATCATCCCGACCGCATGCTTGAAGACTTCGCGACCCTCCATCCTGAGATGGCCGACCGTGCCCGTGGTCGATGGCCCGCCGTCGACAAAGAGCTTTTCCTTGTGGGTGCCGTCGGAACGCAGGCTGGCCGCCAGAACGCCACGATCGGCGATCCCGCCAGCCCCCTCGCCGGCCTCCAGGATCACGGCACCGGCGCCGTCACCGAACAGCACGCAGGTCGAGCGGTCGCTCCAGTCGAGGATGCGCGAGAACGTTTCCGAGCCGATCACCAGCACGCGCCTGGCCAGGCCGCCACGGATGTAGAGATCGGCCGTGGTCACCGCATAGACGAAGCCGGAGCAGACCGCCTGCATGTCGAAAGCAAAACCGTGATGCATGCCGAGCCGGTTCTGGATCTCGACGGCGGTGGCCGGAAAAGTGTTGTTGGGCGTCGAGGTCGCCAGCACGATCACGTCGATGTCGGCTGGCGTCAGCCCGGCATCGGCAAGTGCGGCACGCGCCGCCGCTTCACCCAGCGAAGCCGTTGTCTCGTCATCACCGGCGATATGGCGCTGGCGGATGCCGGTGCGCTGGGCGATCCATTCGTCGGAGGTTTCCACCATGCCTTCGAAATCGGCATTCTTCATAATTCGGCGGGGCAGCGCGGCGCCCGTGCCGCGCACGACTGATCTGATCAAAGTTCTTTCCTATTCCTTTGCGTCGATAACGACGTCGGATTTCCTAGATGTCTGAGTATGCGGATTGCGCGCATGAAACAGGTCCAGATCCGCCTCGATGCGGTCGAGCAGATTGTTGCGAACCATATCGTAGGCCAATTCGATCGCCGCGGCGAAACCATCCGAATCAGCTCCGCCGTGGCTCTTCACAACGATCCCGTTCAATCCCAGGAAAACGCCACCATTCGAGCGCCCGACATCCATCTTTTCACGCAAGCGGTTGAAAGCGCCCTTGGCGAAGACGTAGCCGATCCTGGCCATCAGGGTGCGGCTCATCGCGGCGCGCAGATAGCCCGCTATCTGCCGCGCCGTTCCTTCGGCCGTCTTCAGGGCGATATTGCCGGCGAAGCCCTCCGTCACCACAACGTCGACCGTACCCTTGCCGATATCGTCGCCTTCAACAAAGCCATGATAATTCATCGAGGCCATGTTGGCCTCGCGCAGCATGCGCCCCGCTTCCTTGACCTCTTCCTGGCCCTTGATCTCCTCGACCCCGACATTGAGCAGGCCAACCGTCGGTCGCGTGATGCCGAAGACAGAGCGCGCCATACCGGTGCCGAGAATGGCGAAATCAATAAGCTGATGGGCGTCGGCACCGATGGTGGCGCCGACGTCGAGCACCACGCTTTCGCCACGTGTCGTCGGCCAGAGCGCTGCAATCGCCGGCCGTTCGATGGTGGCCATGGTGCGCAGGCAGAATTTCGACATCGCCATCAGCGCACCGGTATTGCCGGCAGAGACACAGGCGTCCGCCGACGCTGCCWTGACCGCCTCGACAGCCTTCCACATCGACGACTTCCAGCGGCCGTGACGCAGCGCCTGGCTAGGCTTGTCGTCCATCCTGACGGCGATCTCGCAGTGGAAGAATTCACTGATTTCGGCCAGCTTCGGGAATTTGGCCAGTTCAGGGCGCACCACCTCTTCACGTCCGAAGATGACGAAGCGGATGTCGGGACGGCGGGTCGCGACCGTCATGAGCGCCGGAATGACCACGGCTGGTCCGTGATCGCCGCCCATGGCATCGATGGAAATCCTGATCACGCGGTATTCATCTCACGGTTAGGCGGCAGGTCGCTTTAGTGGTCGCGAAGGTTCGGCGAAAATAGCGGTTTTGGGCTGCCGCACAACCGACTTTTCCGTCGCGGGCATGGTTTTCAGGATTTTCCCAGCAAGGATCGCAGTTTTTGCTGAAATTCATTCTCCGCCGGTTCGCTCTCGCCGCCGGCATCCAGAGACGCGCCCTGCTTGCGCGGATATGGGTCGATCGCCAGCCCGAAGAACTGTTCGGCGAGCGCCCCGACATCGATCGTGTCGCCGGAAAATGTTTCGGGAGCGTCCGGTCCGTCCGCGTCGAGCAGGATCTCGCCGCCGTCATCGAAACCCTGCCGTCCGAGCTTGGAGTCCTCGGGCAGCAACAGCGCTTCGACCGGCTCGTCGATATGCGCTTCGACAGGCTCGAGCGTGACGATGCAGGCCTGGGTGATGTCGGCTTCGACGCGACCGCTGACCTTCACGCCATTGCGCTTCCATGACGTCACCAGAAGCTCGGCGCGATAGGCTTCGACCGAAAGCAGCCCGTGCTCCTCGGCCAGCGCCGCGCGCTGCGCGGCGTCAGCCTCGATCACCACCGGCAACCCCTTCTGCGGCAGACGGGCGATGTTCGCGCGGAACGATACCGGGCTTTGCGGGTCAATGTGTTTCATCGATCAACCTCCGTTGGCGACGGGAAACGCCACCGTGCCGGAGACTATCGATTCGGATGGCTGGGTGGCCAGCTGATCGCGGGCGTCGGTGACATAGTTGGCCAGCAGCGACGCTTCCGGCCAGGCGCCGGTGTCGGGCCGGACATTGCGGGCAAGGGCCGCGGTGAGCCCGTCATGGTCGTTTCTTTCCAGGGCATCGTCATAGGCGGCGGTTCGGCCATAGAACATCTTTGCCAGCTTTTTCATGCGTTTGGGCACGCCGACATCGCCAATGCCCAATTCCCGCAGCGAATGATCGACATCGAGGAAGAACTCGTCGATCAGCACCTGCGCAACCTCTTGCGCCACGCCGTCCTCGCGGCGCAACCGGTGCTGGAACAGGAACATGTGCAGCGACACCATCTCGAAGCGGCCAAGCGGCGTATCGGGCACATTCCAATGGGAATAAAACACAGTCTGCCGCGCCGCCGCCACGATTTGTGCGTAGAGCGCCTCGGTGATAGCGCGGTTGGCATGGCGTTCGCGGCCAAAAATGCGCTGGAACATTGGGGATGGTCTCCCGGGGACCGTTTGTTGAAGTGGCCTTGTTGCATCGGCCTGCAAGCTGGTTTACCGGTTTTGCGGCCCAGCGCAAGTTGCGGCCAGCTAATGGAGTTGTTGTTGCGCGCGCTGAATTTCAAGTCGACCTTCTCGTCCCGGCCCGCCGGTGCGATCTCGCTACTGGTGATTGTTTCGGCGCTGTCCGCCTGCCACACCTCCAAGATGATCGGTGACCTCAGCCCGAGCGAAACCCTCACCCAGGGTTATGTGATCGATCAGCAGGCGATCGACCTGGTTCCGGTCGGATCGAGCCGCGAGCAGGTGCTTCTGGCGCTCGGCACGCCGTCGACGACGGCGACCTTCGACAACGAGGCCTTCTATTACATTTCGCAGACGCGCAAGCGCTACGTCGCCTTCGACAAGCCGCACCTCATTGACCAGCATGTGCTGGCGGTCTATTTCGGCCCCGACAGTCGCGTCACCCAGATCGCCAATTACGGCTTGAAGGACGGCAAGGTGTTCGACTTCATCTCACGCACCACGCCGACCGGCGGCAAGGACCAGAACTTCCTCAGCCAGATCATCAACGGCGCCAGCAAGCTGGCCCCCGGCATCCCGGGCGGCGGCACTCCCTGATCTCAGACCTGCCTTCCCTCGAGGAGAGCAGCACCATCTCAGGCGACCAAAAACCCGCGGGAGCGATCCTGCGGGTTTTTGTTATGGAAGATCAGTCGGCAAGGCTCGCAGCGAGGCCTCGCCAAAGGGACGAACTGAAGGGCGGCCGGTCATCGACGCAACAAAAAACCCGCGGGGATCGCTCCCCGCGGGTTTTGTCTTGGGGCCAATGGCTCAGCCGTGCGCGAGCACGGCCAGCAGCAGCAACGCGACGATGTTGGTGATCTTGATTGCCGGGTTGACGGCCGGACCGGCGGTGTCCTTGTAGGGATCGCCGACCGTGTCGCCGGTCACCGAAGCCTTGTGCGCTTCGGAACCCTTGAGGTGCTTGACGCCGTCCTTGTCGACAAAGCCGTCTTCGAACGACTTCTTGGCGTTGTCCCAGGCGCCACCGCCGGAGGTCATCGAGATGGCGACGAAGAGGCCGTTGACGATGACGCCGAGCAGCGAGGCGCCGAGGGCGGCAAAGGCGGACGCCTTCGAGCCCGAGATCAGCAGCACGCCGAAATAGACGACGAGCGGCGCCAGCACCGGCAGCAGCGACGGGATGATCATCTCGCGGATCGCCGCCTTGGTCAGCAGATCGACAGCGCGAGCGTAGTTCGGCTTCGACGTACCGGCCATGATGCCCGGATCCTCGCGGAACTGCTTGCGCACCTCCTCGACAATGGCGCCGGCCGCACGGCCGACGGCCGTCATGGCGATGCCGCCGAACAGATACGGGATCAGGCCGCCGAAGATCAGGCCGGCAACGACGTAGGGGTTGGAGAGATCGAAGGAGATCTCGCCCATGCCCTGGAAGTACGGATACTTGTCGCCATTGGCGGCAAAGAACTTCAGGTCGTTCGAGTAGGCGGCAAACAGCACCAGCGCGCCGAGACCCGCCGAACCGATGGCGTAGCCCTTGGTCACCGCCTTGGTGGTGTTGCCGACCGCGTCGAGAGCGTCGGTGGAGTGGCGCACTTCCTTGGGCAGACCGGCCATTTCAGCAATGCCGCCGGCATTGTCGGTGACCGGGCCGAAGGCGTCGAGCGCAACGATCATGCCGGCGAGGCCGAGCATCGTCGTGACCGCGATCGCCGTGCCGTAAAGGCCGGCGAGCTGATAGGTCGAGATGATGCCGGCGACGATGACGATCGCCGGCAGCGCCGTCGATTCCAGCGAGACTGCAAGGCCCTGGATGACGTTGGTGCCGTGACCGGTCACCGACGCCTGGGCGATGGAGTTGACCGGGCGCTTGTTGGTGCCGGTGTAGTATTCGGTGATCACCACGATCAGACCGGTCACCACGAGGCCGACCAGGCCGCAGATGAACAGGTTCTTGCCGGTGATGGCCATGCCGGCAACCACGCCGATCTCGCCCCAGCCCAGGGTAACCGAGGTGGCGACGCCGAGGCCGACGATGGACAACAGGCCGGTGACGATCAGGCCCTTGTAGAGCGCGCCCATGATCGAGCCGTTGGAACCGAGCTTGACGAAGAAAGTGCCGACGATCGAGGTCAGGATGCAGGCGCCGCAGATGGCGAGCGGATAGAGCATCGCCGCCCCCAGGACGGCGGTGCCGCCGAAGAAGATGGCGCCGAGGACCATGGTGGCGACGACGGTCACCGCGTAGGTTTCGAAAAGGTCGGCGGCCATGCCGGCGCAGTCGCCGACATTGTCGCCGACATTGTCGGCGATGGTGGCCGGGTTGCGCGGATCGTCTTCGGGAATACCGGCTTCGACCTTGCCGACCAGATCGCCGCCGACGTCGGCGCCCTTGGTGAAGATACCGCCGCCGAGACGGGCGAAGATCGAGATCAGCGAGGCGCCGAAGCCCAGCGAAACCAGCGAGTCGATGACGATGCGGTCATTGGGCTGAAGGCCCATGAAGTGGGTGAGTATGAGGTAGTAGATCGACACGCCGAGCAGGGCCAGGCCAGCGACCAGCATGCCGGTGATGGCGCCCGACTTGAAAGCGATGTCGAGACCGGCGGCGAGGCTGTTGGAGGCCGCCTGCGCGGTACGCACATTGGCTCGCACCGAAACGTGCATGCCGATGAAGCCGGCGGCGCCCGACAGGACGGCGCCGATCAGGAAGCCAACCGCGGCGGTGATGGAAAGCAGCCACCAGGCGAGTATGAGCACGACGACGCCGACGAGGGCGATCGTGGTGTACTGGCGCGCCAGATAGGCCTGCGCGCCCTCGCGGATGGCCGCGGAGATTTCCTGCATGCGTGCATTGCCCTGATCGGCCGCGAGGACCGAACGTGTCGCCCAGATGGCGTAGAGGACAGAAAGCAGACCGCAGGCGATGACGGCGGAAATAATTGTCATTGCCGGATTTTCCTCGATTGATGGCCCAAAAGAACCCCTCCCTGGGCCGTTGAGACAAAGACCGGACCCGTGCACGGAATCCGCCTCTTCGCAGCGGTGTATGCGAAACAGGGCTGCGAACGTCAAGATATTGTTCGGTTTTTGCCCGGCTTTCGCCCAAAAGGCATAGGGCCACGAGACCGCGGCCATCGGCATTGTCCTATTAGATCGATTGAAATCGATCTCGACGGGGACCCTTGGCTACTCGACTTCGCGGCCCATGCGGCGCGCCGTGTAGCGTTCGACCGCCGAAAGACCGTCATAGATCAGCACGGCAAGGGCGGCCACGATCAGCCCGCCCTGCAGGATGAAGGCAAGGTTGTTGGACAACAGGCCGGCGATGATAACCTCGCCCAGCGTCTTGGCGGCAACGGTCGAGCCGATGGTGGCGGTGGCAAGGCCGATCACCACCGACAGCCTGATGCCGCCAAGGATGATCGGGGCGCTGAGCGGCAGTTCGACCTTGGTGAGCCTTTGCCAACCGGTCATGCCGGCGCCGCGCGCCGCCTCCATGACATTGGCCGGCAATGTCGTCAGGCCGGTCAGCGCATTCTCGAAGATCGGCAGCAGGCCATAGAGAAACAGCGCGATCAGCGTCGGTTTTTCGCCGAAGCCGACCGCCGGCACGGCAAGCGCCAGCACCGCAACCGGCGGAAAGGTCTGGCCGATGTTGACCAGGCTGCGCGACAGCGGCAGGAACTCGGCGCCGGCCGGCCTCGTGACCAGGATGGCCAGCGCGACAGCGACGATGGTTGCAGCCACAGTGGCGATCAGAACGATGCGTAAATGCAGCAAGGTCAGCGTCAGCAGGCTGCCCTGATTGTAGATCACCGGCGCATTGTTCTCGGTCAGCGGCTTCAGCAGCGGCTCGAACCAGCCGGGATTGGTGACGAAGGCAACCAGCAGCACCACCAAAGCCAGCCTGAGCAGCGAGGGAAGCCAGGCCTTCATGCCGGCCTCGCGGCGCGCTTGACCAGGCCGTCGACGGTGACGCGGCCAAGCGGCTTGCCGTCGGCGCCTTTGACCGGCAGCGCCGGCCGGCCCGACCACAACAATTCGGCCAGCGCATCGCGCTGGCTGGCGTCGCCCGGGATCGCCTCGCCTTCGGCGGAGCCCCTCTCCACGGCGTCGCGCACGCGGCCGAGCGAAAGCAACCGAAACGGCCTTTCGCTGGCGCCGACCAGGGTCTCGACGAAGGCACTGGCCGGATTTGCCAGGATCTCCGCGGGTTTGGCGTACTGCACAAGCTTGCCGGCATCCATGACGGCGATCTTGTCGCCCATGTGGACGGCCTCTTCCATATCGTGGGTGACGAAGATGATTGTGGTGCCGAAGCGTTTCTGGATCGCCAGCAGATCTTCCTGTGCCTTGGTGCGGATGATCGGGTCGAGCGCGCCGAACGGTTCGTCCATCAACAGCACGTTGGGCTCGGCGGCGAGCGCGCGGGCAACGCCGACGCGCTGCTGCTGGCCGCCGGACAGTTCGTGCGGGTAGCGCGGCCCGAACGCGTCGGGATCGAGCTGGTAGAGCGTCATCAACTCGTCGACGCGGGCCTTGATGCGGGCCTTGTCCCAGCCGAGCAGCACCGGCACTGTGGCGATATTCTGCGCCACCGTGCGATGCGGAAACAGGCCGTGGCCCTGGATGGCGTAGCCGATGCTGCGGCGCAGTTCGTAACCAGGCAGCGAGCGATTGTCCGCGCCATCGAGCTTGATGACGCCAGCCGTCGGCTCGACCAGCCGGTTGATCATGCGCAGCAGCGTCGTCTTGCCAGAACCCGACGTGCCGACAATGACGCAAACCGTGCGCGGCTCGATGACCATCGAGACGTCATCGACGACCGTTGTCGCGTCGTAGCGCTTGGTAATGCCTTCGATCTCGATCATGCCATTTCAACCCTGCGCTTGGTGGCGGTCATTTCGATCACTGCGTCGAGGATGATGGCGGCGGCGAAGGCGAGCGCGACCGTCGGCACGGCGCCGAGCAGCACCAGATCCATCGCCGTCTGGCCAACCCCCTGGAAAACGAACACGCCGAAACCACCGCCACCGATGAGCGCGGCAATGGTGGCGAGGCCGATGTTCTGCACCAGAACGATGCGGATGCCGGTGAGGATCACCGGAAATGCCAGCGGAAACTCGACGCCGAACAAGCGCTGCCGGTCGGTCATGCCCATGCCGCGCGCCGCGTCGTTGGCGGCGCGCGGCACGCCGGCGAGACCGACCACGGTGTTGGCCACAACCGGCAGCAGCGAATAGAGGAACAGGGCGACGAAAGCCGGTGCCGTGCCGATGCCGCGAATGCCGAGCGCGGCGGCTCCCGGCACGTGCGTGGCGACCCAGCCGAGCGGCGCGATCAGAAGGCCGAACAGCGCGATCGAGGGAATGGTCTGGATGATGTTGAGCACGTTGAGCACGCCGGCGCGCAGCCTTTCGACGCGATGGCAGAGGATGCCGAGCGGCAGGCCGACGATCACAGCCGCGGCCAGCGAGCCGAGCGCCAGCGTCACATGCTTGGAGCCCTCGGCCCAAAAACTGTCGGCGCGGTTGGCGTATTCCTTGAGGATCGACAGATTATCCCAGCTTCCCGAAATCAACAGCAGGCCGATCGCCAAAGCCGCCACAACAAGCACGCCGACCCGTGCCAATGGCGACAGGTTCAGCCGTGTCAGCACATCGGCCAGCAGAAGCGTGAAGGCGAACATCAGTATCCAGAAACCGGAAGCAGGCGACACTCTCGCAAGGGTGTTGCCGGCCGGCGTCAGAAATGTTCCGGCGACGCCAATCAGCAGCGCCAGCGCTGCAAGCACCACCACGCTGGCGACGAGGCGCAGGACAAGCGGTGTCCTGAACAGCGCGACAAGTGCGGCGGCAACAATGATGGCGAGCAGCAGCGTCCCGGTCGCCGTCGGCAGCGCCTCGAGAATCGAGCGCGCCTGGCCGGGAACGATGCGGTTGGCGCGGAACGTGGCAAAGGGCGCAGCGAAAGCCGCGTAAGCTACTATCGCGGCGATGACCACGCCGAGCTTGTCGAACCGGATCTGCACGCCCTCCCCCGTCAGTCGATCCGGCGCGCAACGGATGCGGCGCGCCGGAATCGTCCTACTTCAGGAAGCCGTTCTTCTTCAAAAAGTCCTCGGCCACGCCCTTGACCGGCTCACCGCCGACCTGCACGCGACCGTTCAGCTCTTGCAGTGTGACGAGGTCGAGTTTGGCGAAGACCGGCTTCAGCAGCGTTTCGATCTCGGGATGTTCCTTCAGCACCTTTTCGCGGATGATCGGCGCCGGCTGGTAGACCGGCTGCACGCCCTTGTCGTCCTCGAGCACGACCAGGCCGGACGGTGCGATGCCGCCATCGGTGCCGTAGACCATGGCGGCATTCGCCCCGCTGGTCTGATTGGCGGCGGCTGCGATGGTTGCCGCCGTGTCGCCACCGGAGAGTGTGATCAGCTGGTCCGGCTTCAGCGTGAAACCATACGTGGTCTGGAAGGCCGGCAGTGCGGCCGCCGAATTGACGAACTCGGCGGATGCCGCCAGCACCACCCGGCCGCCGCCCGTGACATACTTGCCGAAGTCGGTGAGCGTGGCGAGCTTGTTGGTCTCGGCGACCTCCTTGCGCAGCGCGATCGCCCAGGTGTTGTTGGCAGGCGACGGCGACAGCCAGACGATCTTGTTGGCGTCGTAGTCGAGCTTCTTGGCCGTCTCGTAGGCCTTGGCGGCATCCTTCCAGACCGGGTCGTCGGCCTTCTCGAAGAAGAAGGCGGCGTTGCCGGTGTATTCGGGATAGATGTCGATCTCGCCGGCGGTGATCGCCTTGCGGACCACCGGCGTGCCGCCGAGCTGGATACGGTCGGTGGTCTTGATGTTGTTGGCGTTGAGAACGAGCTGGATGATGTTGCCGAGCACACCGCCCTCGGTGTCGATCTTCGAGGAGACAACGACCTGGGCACTGGCGGAAACCGCCGTGATGCCGAGCGCCAATGCCGCGCTGGCCAGAACCTTGACTGAAAACATTGTGAAATCCCTTGCTGTGAACCGGAATGCGGCGGCCGCATATGAGCATGGCTTCAACGGCCAGTCGGGGCACACGGTTTCATAACATCTGGCACAGACGCAATAATTTTGTTCGGGCGCTGCGTATTCGACCGACACCATGCTGACAGGGCGTGTCAGGCATGCGGCGACCGGGTCAGGCGTCTGCTTTGCGCCGTCCCGTCAGCTTGAGCGCGCCGAGGGCGACGAAGCACAGAACGGTGACAGGGAAGACCATCCAGTTAAGCATGGTCCAGCCCCAGGCGTTGTAAACCATGCCCGACATCAGCGACGCGCAAGCGACAGAGCCGAACAGGACGAAGTCGTGGAAGCCCTGGACCTTGCCCTTTTCCGACGGCCGGTAGCTGGCCGCCACCATCGCGGTGGCGCCGATGAAGCTGAAATTCCAGCCAAGGCCGAGCAGGATCAGCGACGTCCAGAATTGCCACAGCGCCAGGCCCGATAGAGCGACAGTGGCGCAGCCGATGAGCAGGACCAGCCCGGTGGCGACGATCCGTTCGGCGCCGAAGCGATGGATCAGCGAGCCGGTGAAGAAGCTCGGCGCGAACATCGCCATGACGTGCCAAGAAATGCCGAGCGTCGCATCGTCCTCCGACAGGCCGCAACCAACCATCGCCAGCGGCGCGCCAGTCATCACGAAGCTCATCAGCGCATAGCTGCCGACGGCGCAGAACAGCGCCGCGACGAAGCGCGGGTGGGTGACGATTTCGACCAATGGTCTGGCGTCGCTGTCGGCGATCTCCACCTTGCCCGATACCTTCTCCGGCAAGCGCAGGAACGACAGGATGATGGCGCCAACGGCCGCCAGCGGCAGGATGGCTGCGAACGAACCGGCAAACATCACCGGCGCGAACGATTCACGGGTGAAGATGACGATCTGCGGCCCGAGGACGGCGGTGACGATGCCACCGGCCAGCACGAAGGAGATGGCGCGAGCCTTGAACTGCGGCGGCGCATTGTCGGCGGCGGCAAATCGAAACTGCTGGACGAAGGCGCCGCCGATGCCGATCACCAACAGGCCGAAGGCGAATAGCCAGAAACTGCCGTGGAAAAGCGCTGCTGTGGCAACCAGCCCGCCAAGCGCAGTGACGATCGTGCCGGTCATGAAGCCGCCGCGCTGGCCCATCGCGCGGATGATGGCCGCTGCCGGTAGCGCACCGAGCGCCACGCCGATGTTGAAGCCGGTGATCGGCGCTGTTGCCAGCGACTTGTCGGGACCAAGCAGATATTGCCCGGCCAGCCCCCCCATGGAGATGGCGATGGGGGCAGCAGAACCGATGATCGCCTGCGATGCGGCAAGGATCAAAGCGGTGCGCCGCGCATCCTTGCCTGCCTCGACGGCGATTGCCGTCATGATGCGTCCTTGCCGCGCCCCTCGCCACGCACCCGGCGAGACACACGGTCAAGCACAGCATTGACCAGCTTCGGCTCGTCTTCCTCGTAGAAAGCCTTGGCGATATCGACATATTCGGAGACGATGACGGCGACGGGAACATCCTCGCGCTTCATCAACTCGTAGACGCCGGCGCGCAGAATGGCGCGTAGCGTCGAATCGAGCCTCGACAGCGGCCAGTCCTCGGTCAGTGCCTGTCGGATGATCGGATCGACCGTCTTCTGGTTCTCGACGACACCGGCGAGGATAGCGCGAAACCATTGTGCGTCGGCTTCACGATAGAGCGCGCCGTCGACTTCCTTGCCGAGGCGAAAGGCCTCGTATTCGGCGGTGATCTCGAAGACGCCGCTGCCGGCGACATCCATCTGATAGAGCGCCTGCACGGCGGCCAGCCGGGCAGCGCCGCGCTTGTTGGCCTGGCGTACCGGTGGTCGGTCGTTGTCTCCGGATTGCGTCACGCCGGTCAGGCTCCGAGCCGTTTCTTGACGGCGATCATGGTCAGCGCGGCGCGGGCGGCAAAGCCACCCTTGTCGCCTTCCGTGCGCCGGGCGCGCGTCCAGGCCTGTTCGTCGTTTTCGGTGGTCAGGATGCCGTTGCCGATGCAGATCGATTCCTGCACCGACATGTCCATCAGGGCGCGCGCGGATTCATTGGCAACGATATCGAAATGATGCGTCTCGCCGCGGATGACGGTGCCAAGCGCGACAAAGCCGTCATAGTCGGTGCCCTCACCCTCGGCGGCATCGAGCGCGAAGGAGATCACGGCCGGAATTTCCAGCGCGCCCGGCACGGTGACGACATCGTACTTGGCGCCGGCTTCGTCGAGCGCAGCCTTGGCGCCTTCGAGCAGCGCGTCCGCCAGATCATCATAGAAGCGGGCTTCGATGATCAGCAGCTTGAGTTTCTTGTTCCTGGGCATTTTGCGTCACGTCTCCGGCGGAGCCGGTGACTTAGGCCGAAGCCCGTTTGATCGCAAGCAGAAGATGTTGCACGTGCCCAGTTTGCCGCGGAAGTCCGTCCGACTGTGACCGTCAAAGCCCCTCTTTTGCGGCCTCCACCAGCCGCGCCGCGTAGCGGGCCATGGTGTCGATCTCGAGATTGACGCGGTCGCCAACCCTGCGCTCGCCCCAGGTGGTCACGGTCAGCGAGTGGTGGATCAAAAGCACGTCGAAGCGCGTGCCTTCCACCTTGTTGACGGTGAGCGAGGTGCCGTCGAGCGCGACCGAGCCTTTCGGTGCAATGAACTTCGCCAGATCGCGCGGTGCTTCGAGGGTAAAACGCACCGCGTCCCCTTCATCCCTGCGCTCGATGATCTCGGCCATGCCGTCGACATGGCCCGAAACGATGTGACCACCAAGCTCGTCGCCGATCTTCAGCGCTCGCTCCAGATTGATCCGCGTGCCCGATTTCCAATTCGTCGCCGTCGTCAGCCTGAGCGCCTCTTCCCAGGCCTCGACCTCGAACCAGCGCGCGTTCGTGCCGCTGTCGGGCAAGGCGGTAACCGTCAGGCAGACACCACCGCAGGAGATCGAGGCGCCGATGGCGATGGTTTCGGGATCGTAGGCGGTGTCGATGCGTAGCCCCACCCCTTCCCTCAGCGGCTTGACGGTCGCGACGGTGCCGACATCGGTGACAATTCCAGTAAACATCGGTGATCCTTCCGTTTGACCATGATCCTGTCCGAAAACCGGTCCCACTGTTCGGGATCGTGCTCTAAATGTTCCTGATCCACTCGGCGTAGCTGTCTTCACCGAAACGCATATCGCGGAGCTTTCGAAATCCTGCCGGGATATGGTCGGCATCGATGGGCGATGCAATGCCGTCGGCGCCGATCGCTTCCGATCCCTGGAACAGCACGATGCGGTCGACTAGCCCCTCGGCCAGGAAAGCGCCGGCAACCTTGGCGCCGCCCTCGACCAGAACACTGGCCATGCCGAGCGCGGCCAGATCCTCGAGCAGTTCCGGCAGCGCAACGCCGCCCTCATGCGTTTCGGTGCCGATGAAGCGCACCCCGGCGCGCTCCAGCATGGTCCGCCGCAGCGGATCGGCCTCCAGGCAGGCGGCGACGTAAAGCGGCACCCGGTCCACGCCCGAAACCAGCTTCGAGGTCTCCGGCAGCCTGATCTGCCGGTCGAGGACAATGCGCGCCGGCGACCGGTTCTCCAGCCCCGGCAAGCGCACCGTCAATGCCGGGTCATCCTCAAGGGCGGTGCCGATGCCGACCAATATGCCGTCGGCCTCGGCCCGCATCAGATACACTTCGCGACGGGCGACATCGCCGGTGATCGACACTTGCCCTTGGCCTTCCCTGCCGATCTTGCCATCGCTGGAAAGCGCAAGCTTGAGAATCACTTCGGGGCGTTTTTTCAACGACCTGATCAAATAGCCGGCCATCTGTTCGGCAGCTTCCGCCGCCAACACCTTCTCGACCACTTCGATCCCGGCGGCGCGCAGGATCGCGTAGCCCTGGCCGGACACGCGCGGATCGGGATCGCTGGCAGCGCCGACGACACGCGCGACACCCGCGTTGACCAGCGCGTTGGCACAGGGCGGCGTCCGGCCATGGTGGGCGCAAGGTTCCAGCGTGACATAGGCGGTGGCGCCGCGCGCCAGCGCGCCGGCCTCGGCCAGCGCCTCGGTCTCGGCATGCGGGCGGCCGCCGACAGCGGTGACGCCGGTGCCGACGATCATTGGGCCATCGCCGTCGTCGCGCACGATCAGCGTGCCCACGGATGGGTTGGTCGCGGTGCGCCCGGCATGCTTTCGCGAAAGGCGGAGCGCCGCTGCCATGAAACGGCGATCAAGGCCGGCCTGTCTGTCGCTTGCAGTCATGCTCAGCCGGCGTCCTCTTCGCCCTTGATTTCGTCCCCCTTGAGCTCGCCGAGCAATTCGTGGAAATCCTTGGCCTCGCGAAAATTGCGGTAGACCGAGGCGAAGCGGACATAGGCGACATCGTCGAGCGACTTCAGCGCGTCCATGACCAGCCGGCCGACCTCGCCGGAGGCCACTTCGGTCTCGCCGGAGCTTTCGAGCTGGCGCACGATGCCGGTTACCGCGCGGTCGATCCGCTCGGGATCGACATTGCGCTTGCGAACGGCGATCTCCACCGAGCGCAGCAGCTTGTCGCGGTCGAACGGCACTTTGCGACCGGATTTCTTGACCACGACGAGGTCTCGCAGCTGCACGCGCTCGAAAGTCGTGAAGCGGCCGCCGCAATCGGGGCAAACGCGCCGCCTGCGGATCGCGGCGCCATCCTCGGCGGGGCGCGAATCCTTCACCTGCGTATCTTCTGACTGGCAATAGGGACAGCGCATGGAGAAGCCTTTGGTTGGCGAATCTGGTGAAGCGAAAGGCTTAGAGGTTTTTGCAACGATGGCAAAGCAGCCCCTCGCCCCTCAGAGCCGCTCGCCCTGAGAGATAGCGAGCTGCAAGCAAGATTGCCAGCGCCGCCAGGCGGCTGGACAGCGATGCCGTCAGGGGGCGACGTCGGTGGTCGCAAACCCGCATGATGCGCCGAGGCTGCGATAGGCCTTGGTGAAGCCGTCCATGGCGATGCTTCCAACCGGCGCGTCGCCAAAGGACACATCGAGCACCGATGAGCGGCGCATGACGCGCAAGAGCGCCAGGCTGGTCTTGGCCTGATTGTCCACGGTCCAGCTGAGCCGGCCGCCCACGGTGGCGTCGGAATGGAGCTTGGCGGCGACGTGGCCCTTGTCATCGCCAAAGGTTACCGCGACCGACTTGCCCGTTGGCAGCGCCGTGCTGTCGACCGCAATGGTCACGGACGGGTAGGCAGTCGGCGGCAGCGCATCGCCGTTCGTGATGATTAGCGTCAGAGTGCCGCTTTCGCCGCGGGCGCCGATAAAGGCGGTCGAGGCTGCACAGGTCTTGCGGATATCCTCGCCAGTATCGACCTCGTCGACCAGGGTCGACCATCTGCCGAAGGTTTCAAGCTTGGGCGCCGCCGGGACGGGTGCCGCGGGTGCGGCCTGGGCGGGTGCCGGTTGCGCAGGCGCGGTTTGCGCCGAGGCGATGCCGGAGAGCGGCAAGACAATCGAAGCAGCCAGGACGCCGGCGATGGCAAGGTCGGCGAGACGGACAATTCGCATCATCAAGGCTCCTGTCGCAGCCTTGCCGCGACGACGCTTGTCCGTCGCGGCAAGGCGGTGAGACGTCCTATCTCGTCAGCCGAGATAAGGATAGAGCGGAAAGCGGTCGGTCAGCGCCACAACCTTGGCCTTGACCGCCGCTTCGACAGCGGCATTGCCCTCGTCGGAATTGGCGACTTTCAGACCATCCAGCACTTCGGCGATCAGCTTGCCGATTTCGCGGAACTCGGCCTGGCCGAAGCCGCGCGTTGTGCCCGCCGGGGTGCCGAGGCGCACGCCCGAGGTGACGAAAGGCTTTTCCGGGTCGAACGGAATGCCGTTCTTGTTGCAGGTGATGTTGGCGCGGCCGAGCGCTGCCTCGGCGCGCTTGCCGGTGGCGTTCTTGGGACGCAGGTCGACCAGCATCAGATGGTTGTCGGTGCCGCCGGAGACGATATCGAGGCCGGTTTCCTTGAGGCTGGAGGCGAGCGCCTTGGCGTTGGCGGCGACGCTCTCGGCATAGACCTTGAAACTCGGCTTCAGGGCTTCGCCGAAGGCCACCGCCTTGGCGGCGATGACATGCATCAGCGGGCCACCCTGCAGGCCGGGGAACACCGCCGAATTCATCTTCTTGGCGATGTCCTCGTCGTTGCACAGGATCATGCCGCCACGCGGGCCGCGCAGCGACTTGTGCGTGGTGGTGGTCACCACATGGGCATGCGGCAGCGGCGACGGATGCACGCCTCCGGCGACGAGGCCGGCGATGTGCGCCATGTCGACCATCAGATAGGCGCCAACCGCGTCGGCGATCTCGCGAAAACGCTTCCAGTCCCAGACACGCGAATAGGCGGTGCCACCGGCCAGGATCAGCTTCGGCTTGGTCTCATGGGCGGTCTTCTCGATGGCGTCCATGTCGAGCAAATGGTCGTCCTGGCGCACGCCATAGGACACGACCTTGAACCATTTGCCGCTCATGTTGACCGGCGAACCGTGGGTCAGGTGGCCACCCGAATTGAGGTCGAGCCCCATGAAGGTGTCGCCGGGTTGCAAGAGCGCCAGGAACACCGCCTGGTTCATCTGGCTGCCGGAATTCGGCTGGACGTTGGCGAAATTGCAGCCGAACAGCTTTTTGGCGCGCTCGATGGCAAGTTCCTCGGCGACGTCGACGAACTGGCAGCCGCCATAGTAGCGCTTGCCCGGATAACCTTCGGCGTACTTGTTGGTCATGATCGAGCCCTGCGCCTCGAGCACGGCGCGCGAGACGATGTTTTCAGAGGCGATCAGTTCGATCTCGTGGCGCTGGCGACCGAGTTCGTTGCGGATGGCGCCGAAAATCTCCGGGTCGGCATCTTCCAGCGTGGTTTCGAAGAAGGATTCAAATTTGTTCGACACTGCCGCTGCTGATGCCATGGCCTGAAATCCTTGGGTTCGGGGGCAATTTTGATTTATGCATGTCGTTGTCCCAAAACCGCTGCACACTTTTGGGCGACATGCATTCGCCGCGCCATTAACACAGTTGTTTTCGCCCCGCCACGTTTGCGGCGCGAAATTTGCTGGCCGGTTTGCGCCAGCGAGGCAACGAGCGTGCTATTTTCACGCCTGCCGCCCCTTCAGCAAGGCCTCGGTAAGCGTGATCTCGGTGAACAGCGCCCGCGCCGCGTGGTCGTTGATCTCGCCGCTGCGCAGCATGGCGCGCACGGCTCCGCGCTCGGCCTCGATGCCGGCGAGCCTGAGCTCGAGTTCCAGCCGGCCGGCCTCCCGCGCTTCGCCCCGCGCCTCGTCGGCTCCGTCGGAAGCGGCAATACGGCGCCGATAGGTTGCGACAATTCCATCGGCCGYGGCAAGCCGGGCGCCGGGCACCTCGCCTCCCTCTTCGGTATCGGTTGCAGCAAGTAACTCGATGCGGGCGATTGCCGCCTTGGCCGCGCCGACACGCGCCAGGCGTTCCTCCGCGGCACCGGCATCCTCAACCGGTTCGACCAGCCCGCTGGCGATCGTCGGCAAGGCGAGACTGGCAAAGACCAGCGAGCAGATGATGACACCGGCGGCGAGGAAGATGACGAGGTCGCGCGCCGGAAACGGCGACCCGTCCGGCATGGCGAGCGGCAGCGACAGGATGCCGGCCAGCGTGATCGCGCCGCGCACGCCGGCCACCGACCCGGCGAGCCGCACGCGCAGACCGAACGGCTCAACCCTGCGCTTGCCCAGACGTGCCGCGATGCCAGCCGCGATATCGCCGACCCATATCCACAGGAAGCGCAGGGCGATCAGGCACAGCGTCAGTGTGATGACGGTCGCCACCGGCTGGATGATCGGGTGCATGCTCATGAGTTCCGGTGGCACATGACGGATGATGTCGGGAAGCTGCAGCCCGAGCACGATGAAGAGAGCACCGTTGAAAATGAAGGAAAGCGTCGTCCATAGCGACATGGTCTGGATGCGGGCAGAGACGCCAAGGAACCGAAACACGCCGGAGCCACCAGTGAGGAGGCCGGCGGTGACCGCCCCAAGGATGCCGGACGCTCCGATGTGCTCGGCGCCGAGGTAGGCGATGAACGGCAGCAGGATCATCACCAGCACCTGCGCCTCGGCCGGCACGCCGCCGATGCGGTTGAGCAATTGCAGCACCTTGGCGGCGACGAACAACGCCGCCACGCCGATCAGGATGCCGGCAGCGACGGCATAGAGAAAATTCAGCGATGCGGCGGCCAAGGAAAAGCTGCCCGTCAGCGCCGCCGCCACGGCGAAGCGGAACATGACCAGGCCGGAAGCGTCGTTGAGCAACGACTCGCCTTCCAGAATGTGCATCAGCCGCGCCGGAACCTGGTTCCTGTCGACGATCGAGGACACCGCCACCGCGTCGGTCGGCGACAGCACCGCGGCGAGCGCGAAAGCGACGACCAGCGGGATGCTCGGCACCAGCCAGTGCAAGGCATAGCCGAAGCCGACGATGGTGAAGAACACCAGCCCGATGGCGAGATCCAGTATCGGTCCGCGCAGCGCAATCAATTCACGCTTCGGCGCACCATAGGCATCGCCGAACAGCAGCGGTGGAATGAACACAAGCAGGAACAGTTCCGGATCGATCTCGACATGGATGCCGCGCACCGGCCAGGCGAGTGCGGCACCTATGGCAATTTGCAGCACCGGCAACGGCACCCGCACCAGGCGCACCAGCGCGCCGGAAACGGCGACGAAGACGAGCACAACCAGAATGAAGACGGCGACATCCATGGTCCGGTTCCAGACTTGTCCGCCGACCATGCGCAAAGCCGGCCGATCCGTCCAGCCGCCCTCCCGCGAAAAGGCGCAGGCAATCCGAGCAACGAAAAGGCCGCCTTAACCGGCGGCCTCTTCTGGTAAAAAAATCAGTTAGTTAAAGCGAAGACGTGATCTGCAGCTCGTTGGCACCGTCGAGCGCGTAGACGTCGTCGCGGAACTGCACGACGCCCGGGCCCGTCGACCAGGCCGAGAGATAGAGGAAATGTACCGGCACCGGGTTGGTGACCTCGACCGGCGTGTTTTCGCCGGTCTTGATCGTCGCCTCGAAATGCTGGCGGTCCCAGCCGGGCGTGTCGCGCAGGATCCAGGTGACGAGGTCGCGCACATTCTGCACGCGCACGCAGCCCGAGGAATCGAAACGCATCATCTTGCCGAACAGGCTCTGCTGCGGCGTGTCGTGCATGTAGACGCCGTCCGGGCTCGGGAAATTGATCTTCACCGACGCCATGGCGTTGCCCGCGCCTGGATCCTGGCGGAAGCGATACTTGGCGGCGTCGTCGGTCGACCAGTCGACATTGAGCGGGTCGACCTCGCTGCCGTCCGGAGCGAACAGCCGGATATGGCTGTCCTTCAAATAGTTGGGATCCTTCCGCATCAGCGGAATGATGTCCTTGCGGACGATCGAGACCGGCGCATTCCAGTACGGATTGACGATGATCTCGTTGATCTTGGAATTGACGATCGGCGTTTGGCGATCGATCTTGCCGACGATCGCGGTGTGGCGAAGCACGACGCGGTCATTCTCGACCGCTTCGATCTGCGCCGCCGGAATGTCGACCAGCACGTAGCGGCTGCCAAGCGTGCCAGCCTTCTCCTTCAGCCGCTGCAGGTTGGTCTGTAGCTGGCCAAGCCGGATTTGCGCCGAAACGTTTATCGCCAAGTAGGTGTATTTGCCCATGGAGCCGTCGGCGGGCAGGCCGTGACGCAACTGGAAGCGCTTGACCGCCGAGTCGACATAGGAATCGAAGGCCGTCGAAATGCCGGCGCTCTGCGACAGGTCGCCAGAGACCATCAGCCGCTTGCGCAACGGCACGACATCGGGATCATCGACGCCGAGCTGCAACTTCTTGGTCGCGGGCACCTCTACCCAGCCGCCCTGGCTGACGATGTTTTGGTATTGCGCCACCGCCTGCTCGGTAAAGGCGACGGTCTGCGGGCTGAAGATCGGCAGCGTCGAGGCCACCTTGCCGCCCTCGCTGGCCCGGGCGTCGAACTGGTCGTCCCAATTGCCGCGCGCCGAGGATTTCAGGATATCACCGATGACATCCTGCGCATTGGCGCCGCCGGCGACCATCGCGGCTGCGAGCGCGGAGGCTCCGGAAAGGAAAAAACGGCGGCTGGTTCTCATGGACGTTCCAGACATTCTTGTAGCGTTCGATCTTGCTGCATTCGGTTTTCAGGGCGATGTTGCCCGCACTCTAGAGTTGGCAATCTTAACAATTAGCCAACCATGTCCGTATCAGTTCGGCCACAAACGCTTGAGCCGCGACACGGGTTCCGGGTGAACGCACGGCCTTCACCACAGCATCACCGGCATCCTCGGTTCCATTGGAATATGGCGGCAACGTGGCCTTGGCCCGCGATTTGCGTCGGGCGACGCGGCGAAATGAAAAGCCMGTGCTTTTTCGGTACCGATCCGTGATGGCCGGCCACGATAACGACCGGTTACTACGAGCCCTTGATGCTACACTGACATACTAGTCCAACGCGGGGAACGAGACCATGCCTGGCGTCCTTTCAATCGTCGCGGCCTTTGCCTTGGCCGGAGGTCCGAACGGCAGCACCCCGACATCGGAGGAAGCGGTTGCCTATTTCGTGCACGGCCTGGAACAGGGCGCGATCCCCAAATACGGGCAGCAGACCGACGAACCGCTGAAGCAGGTGTCCCGATCGCCGGCGATCTTCACCAGCACTGGCCCGAACGAGGTCGGCGACAAGACCGAAACGCTGAGGTTCATCGTAACCCGGCTGGACGACTGCACCTACAGAGCCGAACAGCAGTTCGAGGAGGACGGCGACATCTATTACCGCCTGACCTATGAACTGCGGCTTGGCGGCGTAACCGGCCTGTCGTTCGACAATCCGCCGGCAACCATCGCGCTGAAGGGGCTGGTGAAGACATGCACGACCGACACCGAGGGCAGCTGCGACCTGACGCGGGAGCCCGAAGCAATCGGTCCGTTCTTCGGCGAGCCCGTCCAGGCCGAACAGGCGCTTGCCTATTTCCACGAGAAATTCTGCCAGCTGAAGCCGTGATGCTATCTGGGCTGGCTATCTCACGATCTCAGTGCGGATTTTCAACATTTGGGGCCGGACTTGGCTGCGCCCTCAATTCCGAACATCTTTGCAACACCTCCTGCTGGGGATAGCGCAGAACCTTGTTGTCCTCCAGTTTGAGCAACAGTTCCCGCCTCTTGTCTGTGCTTTCACCATCCGTACACGACATGTCCAGGATGACGACATCCAGGCGGTTGATCTTCTGAATTTTGTCCAATGTGCAGCCGACCTCCCACATCTCGACTGCCTTGTCGGTAAACGTCACGATCGAGTCATTGTTGTCACATGGAGCGCTGCCTTCCGAGGCGAAAGAATCCTTCCACCACTCCTCGGCAAAAGCCATTTGCGGGACCAACAAAAGCACTGCGGCAACCGAGCAGATCTTCGAGCGTTTTCCCAAACCCATCATGCGCCCCCTCCGGGCCGTGACATTAGGCACTGCTGTGGCGAAAGCAAACCTGGCGGACTAGTGTCGACCGGGCGCCTGGGCTTCGGAATCAGGAAAAGAAAAGGGCCGATGCCTTTCGGCACCGGCCTTGACCAGAGGTCGACATTTCGGCCGCGCTTCTGTGGCGCGGGCCAGATCCGATGCGCCGGCTTACATCCGGTAGGCGATTGTGTCGTTCCAGAAGCGATCGAGCCGCTGCAGCGCGCGGTTCATCTGCTTGAACTCGTCGGTGTTGATGCCGCCGACTTGCTCGATCGAGCCGACATGGCGCTCATAAAGACCGGCGACGACGTCCGCCACCTCGTTGCCCTTCGGCGTCAGCGAGACGCGGACCGACCGGCGGTCGATGCGCGAGCGCTGGTGGTTGATGAAGCCGAGATCGACCAGCTTCTTCAGATTGTAGGAGACGTTGGAGCCGAGATAGTAGCCGCGCGAACGCAGCTCGCCGGCGGTCAGCTCCGAATTGCCGATGTTAAACAGCAGCAGCGCCTGGATGGCATTGATATCGGAGCGGCCGTTGCGGTCGAACTCGTCCTTGATCACGTCAAGCAGGCGGCGGTGCAGCCGCTCTACAAGCTGCAGCGATTCCATGTACAGCGAGCGGATAGCCTCGCGGCGGTCGTCGGATACGTTGGCGGTCTTCGCCGCCGGACGCGAATTGATCATTGTCTTTGCCTCTCGTTTGTCGCCCTGGTGATTTTTTGTTTTTCACCTTGATCGCGACACTATCGAATACTCATAAAATTCGACTTAAACGCTAGGGCTAACAAGAGCTTACCGGTAAGAGGTTTCGAAAGAGGCTTAACGAACGGTCTCCCGAGTAAGGATAATTAACCTAAAGATTTAGCCAACAATTGCGGGGCCGAATTGAGGCAGCCGCCAGGGTGCCAATAGGCTCAATGGCTTAGTGCCGCACCGGTCGTTTCTGCAGCCAGATAATCACGCGGAAAGCGATATAAAGCAGCGCCACGACCGCATGTGAGACGACGATGAGCATGCGGTGGCCGAAAAGCTCGGGAAAACCGGCATACATGACCGTCTCGGTCACCGCGCAGATAAACCAGATCACGGGCCCCCAGGACGCCAGCATCCACAGGCCGGCCGCGGCGAAGGGGAAAAACACGGCAAGCATCACCGCCGCCACCTGCCAGTGCACCGGCATCAGGTCGAAGCGCCACAACGAGCCCGGATAGAAGCCGATCAGCCTGATCCAGTAGAGAATGCCGAACAGCAGGCAGTAGCCGGCGACGACGCGCTGGAACCAGGCGAAGATCAGCTCCACGCCCGAGGGCTGCAGCACGACGCGTCTGGAGGTCACCTCGCTCACAGGTCGAGCTCCCGCTCGCCGAGCGAGGCGAAATAGGCGTCGACGTCCGCCTCGCTGACCGCGCCGAGGCTCGCCGGCCGCCATTGCGGCTTCGAGCCCTTGTCGATGATGGCGGCGCGGATCCCTTCGTAGAAATCGTGGCCGGCCAGCATCCGGTTGAGGATGCGGAACTCCATCTTCATGCAGGCGTCCATGGACATGGTCAGCCCGGCGCTGATCTGGCGCCAGGCGACGCGCAGGCTGGTCGGCGAACGCGTCCGGATCGTCGCCAGCGTCTTGGCCGCGAACTCGTCGGCGCCTGCCGCCTGTTCCAGGCTGCCGATGACAGCCTTGAGGGATGGTTGCGAAAAATGACGCACGATCGCCTCCAGCGTCGGCCTGTCGGTTTCCCGTTTTGCCTGGACGAAGAAACCGCGCAACACCGATTCCGGATCGCCGGTCAGCGTCAGCCGGTCGAGGAAGCCGCCCTGGTCGGCGGCCTTGATGGTGTGGGTGGCGAGCCCTGACCACAGCGCGTCGCCATAGCGGATGCGATTGCCGGTCAGCGCCAGATACATGCCGAAGGAGCCGCCGAGATCGGGTAGCAGGTGGCTGGCGCCGACATCCGGGAAAAAGCCGATGCCGACTTCCGGCATGGCGAACTGGGCATTTTCGGTCATCACCCGGTGCGAGCCGTGGAAGGAGATGCCGACGCCGCCGCCCATGACGATGCCGTCGATCAGCGCGACGTAAGGTTTCTTGAAGCTGTTGATGCGGGCGTTGAGCCGGTATTCGTCGGCGAAGAACTCGACCGGCGGCTTTCCAGCCCGGCCAGCCTCGTAGATATGCAGGATGTCGCCGCCCGCTGAAAACGCCCTGCCCTCGGCCTTGACGATAACGACATCGACGCCCTGGTCGGTCTCCCAGGCGCAAAGAGCAGCGTCGAGCGCCCGGATCATGCGGTGCGTGACGGCATTCAGCGCCTGCGGTCGCGTCAATGTGACGACGCCGGCCCGGCCCAGATGTTCGAAGCGGATCTCGTCGCCTCCGCCAAAATCCATCGTGAAAGAATCCCTCCCCCGCGCCGCCGGGATTGAAGTGCTAAAGCGTGGCGCATGGGTGCGTCAATGCCAAGCCCGGTCGATGTCGGGTCAGTTTGCATTTCAAGAGAGGCAAGGCGCCATCCTTTGCGTCGCGGCCGAATGGGTGCAACCATCCGTCTGTGAGCCTGTTGGGAGATTATTTGGCGATGCCGCGAGAGTTCGACCCGGACGATGTTCTCAGTCGCCCGCTGATGGCGAATTTGGCGACCGTTAGCGCGGACGGCGCGCCGCGCAACGCGCCAGTGTGGTTCATCTGGGAGGACGGTGCGATCTGGCTTCTCGGGTCATCGGATGGAAGTGCTGTAAAGCATCTTGAAAGAGACCCGCGCTGCGCGGTGGAAATTGTTCACTTCGACAACAATGGCGGCATCTTGCTGCACCTCGGACTGCGCGGCACCGCAACCATCGAACCGATGTCGCCAGACCGCTTCAAACGGCTCCTGCACAAATATCTCGGTCCCGAAGCAAGCTGGAACGAGTGGTTCATCGACAACGTGGCCCAGATCGAACATCCAGACGGGCGCATGATCAGGCTTGCCCCAGTCAGCATTTTCACCAACAACGTATCGTTCTTCAGAACCGGCCCTGACCTTGCATGGCCGCCAAATATCGACGACGGGTCTAGAAGCGAACGGTGAGCCATGCCGCAGTTTTTGCGCCTCGCACTTGTTCTGGGTGGCCTGCTGGCCTTCTGGGCCATCAATGGCCTGGCCAGGGCGGCCGATCTCGAGGATCTCTATCAGTCGCAGACCATCGTCAACGGTAAGTATGAAAAGCATCGCGAGGTCGGCTTCAAGTTCTGCCTCGACGCGGTCCTGGTCCGGGTTTCCGGCGATCAGCGCCTGCCGGCGAAACCGGAGATGACGGCACTGCGCGACAAGGCCGGCAGCTTCGTCGCCAGCTTCCGCTACCGCGACCGAATGGAAGGCATTCCCAACCATGATGATCAAGGCACGTACGACCGGCCTCACAATCTCTATTGCCAGTACAGGCCGGAGGTGATCGATCCGGTGCTGGCTTCGCTCGGCAGCAGGCCGTGGCTGACCGAGCGGCCACGACTGGCGGTGTTTTTGGCAACCGAGCGCGACATCAGGCATTTCGTGCTCGATGCCGATGACGAGCGCAGCGTGCTGATGCGCGAATCGTTCACCAATGCCGCTGCGCCGCTCGCCATGCGGGTGACTTTTCCCACCGCAGCGCTGCTGTCGCAGGCTGGACTGGACGACAGGACACTGCGCGACGCGGACATGGCAGTGCTGGACATGGTTGCGAAAAAGGCCGGCGCCGATCAAGCACTTTCCGGCAGCATCGTGTGGAGCGACAAGGAGTTCGGCTGGATTGCCGACTGGCGGCTGGCCATGGCCGGCAAGACCTACACCTGGCAAGTGCGCGGCGTTTCCTTCGACGAGGCTTTCCGCGTCGCCATGAGGGGTGCGGCGCAGATCCTGTCGGGCAATGGGCAACCGGAATAGACCTCGACCTGCTCGTTGGCACAAACGTGTCGCATTGGTCAGCGGCAAGGGCTCGTGGTAAAAGCCGCCGAACGAGAGTTTTGGCGATGAACAAATTCACCCCGACGGCGATGAACAAATTCACACCGGCAAAGCCAGCCGGCGCGCGCAGCGTCGACGACATCACCGGCAGCCGCCGCTTGCGCCGTATGCGCAAGGCCGACTGGTCGCGCCGACTCGTGCAGGAGAACCGGCTTACGGTCGACGACCTGATCTGGCCGATCTTCGTCGTCGACGGCAGACAAGTGCGCGAGCCGATCGCCGCCATGCCGGGCGTCTTCCGCCTGTCGATCGATCTCGCTGTCAAGGAGGCCGAACGCGCGGCAAAGCTCGGCATTCCCGCACTCGCCACCTTCCCCAATGTCGATATCTCCCTGCGCGACCAGACCGGTTCGCACATTCTCGACCCCGACAACGTCATCAACCGCGCCACCCGGGCGATAAAGGACGCGGTGCCTGAGATCGGCATCATAACCGATGCCGCGCTCGATCCGTTCACCAGCCATGGCCATGACGGCATCCTGCGCGACGGCATCATCGTCAACGACGAGACGGTGGAACAACTGACCGCCGCGGCCGTCATCCAGGCGGCAGCCGGCGCCGACATCATCGCGCCGTCCGACATGATGGACGGCCGCATCGGCGCCATCCGCGACGCACTCGACGCCAACGGTTTCCAGGACGTGGCGATCATGTCCTATGCGACCAAGTTCGCCTCGGCCTTCTATGGTCCCTATCGTGAGGCGGTCGGCACCGCCGGCCTGCTCAAGGGCGACAAGAAGACCTATTATATCGACCACGCCAATTCCGACGAGGCGGTGCGCGAGGCCGAACAGGACATCGCCGAGGGCGCCGACATGCTGATGGTCAAGCCCGGCCTGCCCTATCTCGACATCATCCGGCGGCTGAAGGATGAATTCCAGATGCCGACCTTCGCCTACCAGGTGTCAGGCGAATACTCGATGATCAAGGCCGCCGGCGCCAATGGTTGGATCGATGGCGAGAAGGCGATGCTGGAATCCCTGCTGGCCTTCAAGCGCGCCGGGTGCGACGGCATTTTGACCTATTTCGCGCCCGAAGTGGCAACGATGCTGAAGGGATAGTTTTCTCTTCCCACCGATGGCCGGTCGCGGCGGGCAATGCCGGCGACCTCCTCGATATCCATGAACATTTTCCGGCTTCCGGACGGGAGCCCGAGCGAAGGTCGTTGGACCAATCGCCGGGGTTTGCTGCATCCATATAAACCGCTTGCATTTCGCAATCAGTTTGCTACTCCTTTGCACGATTGGTTATGGAGGAGGCTTTCATGTCCAAAGTTCGCGTCAATGCTTTCACACTGTCGCTCGACGGCTACGGAGCCGGTCCCGATCAGACTCTGCAAAATCCCCTCGGCGTCGGTGGCGAATATCTGCATAAATGGTTTGTCGACACCCGCACCTTCCGCAAGATGGTGCTCGGACAGGAGGGCGGCACCACCGACACCAACGAGGACTTTGCAGCGCGAAGCTTCGAGAATGTCGGCGCCTGGATCCTCGGCCGCAATATGTTCGGGCCGATTCGGGGCGAATGGCCTGACGATAGCTGGAAGGGCTGGTGGGGTGATAGCCCACCCTACCATGTGCCGGTTTTCGTGCTGACCCACCACGAGCGGGCGCCGATCACGATGGAGGGAGGTACTACTTTCCACTTCGTCACCGACGGCATCCATTCGGCGCTTGAACAGGCGAAGGCGGCGGCGGATGGCAGGGACGTGCGGGTTGGCGGCGGTGTCGCCACCATCCGGCAATATCTGCAGGAGAAACTGATCGACGAGATGCATCTGGCGATCTCGCCGCTGCTGCTCGGTGCGGGCGAGAATCTCTTTGCCGGCCTGGACATGCCCAAGCTTGGCTATCAGTGCAGCGAGCAGGTGGCGACAGCACTCGCCACGCATGTGATCATTAAGCGGGTTTAGGTTTCAGACGCGTAACCTACGCCGCGATCCTTCGCGTGCCCCTCTGTCCTGCCGGACATCTCCCCCACGAGAGGGGGGAGATCTGGCAACCCCAGACAGTCAATACTTCTCAGGCACGTAGAGTTCGCGCGGCAGCGTCTGGCGCTCGTATTCGGGATTGAAGACGCGTTCGGGCAGCGTGATCTCCTCGTGCGGCACCTCTTCATACGGCAACTGCTTGAGCAGATGGTCGATGCAGTTCAGCCGCGCCCGCTTCTTGTCGTTACCCTCGACGATGAACCAGGGCGCCTCGGGAATGTTGGTGCGGGCGAAGGTCTCTTCCTTGGCCTTGGTGTACTGTTCCCAGCGAACGCGCGACTGCAGGTCCATCGGCGACAGCTTCCACTGCTTCATCGGATCGTGGATGCGCATCAGGAAGCGCATCTGCTGCTCCTCGTCGGTGATCGAGAACCAGTATTTGACCACGGTGACGCCCGAGCGGACCAGCATGCGCTCGAACTCCGGCACGTCGCGGAAGAATTCTTCGACCTGATCGGGCTCTGCAAAACCCATCACCCTTTCAACACCGGAGCGGTTGTACCAGGAGCGGTCGAACAGCACGATTTCGCCGCCAGCCGGCAGATGCGGCACATAGCGCTGGAAATACCATTGCGACTTCTCGCGCTCGGTCGGTGCCGGGAGTGCGACGACGCGGCAGATGCGCGGATTGAGCCGCTGGGTGATGCGCTTGATGACGCCACCCTTGCCGGCGGAGTCGCGGCCCTCGAAGATCACCACCAGCTTCTTCTTGTGATAGGCGACCCAGGACTGCAGTTTGATCAGCTCTGACTGCAAGGTGATCAGGTCGCGAAAATACTGCATGCGATCGATCGATGGCGGATGCGAGTTCTTGTAGATCTTGGCGATCTCCATCGACAGAGCCGGCTCCGACATTTCGAGCTCATAGTCCTCGTCGAGCGTGTCGGCGAGCTCGGCCTCAAGCCAGTCCCTTGCAGGAGAATTCTGTTTTAGCTCCGTCATATCAACTGCTCCGCTTGCAAGCCCTGTCGATCCACCTCCGGCGCCCAAACCCCTGGCCTGCGTCCCGGAGTGGCAACACCTGAGCCGACTTCAATATAGGCCGGCAATGACGGTTTTATTGCAGCCTGGGGCGAGACTACCACCACTGCAAATTCCGCGAGGCATGATCGATCCATCGTCGTGGCATGGCGACAAGCGGCTCGAATTGTCCTACAAATGTGGCAGGCCCGCCCGGGCACTGCCTTTCAACAACAAATCGCGAGGATTGACATGGAATACCGCACCCTCGGCCGTTCCGGCTTGAAAGTTTCGACCCTGACCATGGGCACCATGACCTTCGGCGGTGCCGGCGCATTTTCGGCTGTCGGCAAGACCGACCTCGACGAGGCGCGCCGGATGATCGATCTTTGCATCGATGCCGGCATCAATGTGATCGACACCGCCAATGTCTATTCGAACGGTATCTCCGAAGAGATCATCGGCGAGGCGCTCGGCGGCAAGCGCAAGGGCGACGTGCTGATCGCCTCCAAGGCGCGGATGCGGATCGGCAAAGGTCCCAACGATGAAGGCCTGTCGCGTTATCACCTGATCCGCGAATGCGAGAAGAGCCTGAAGCGGTTGAAGACCGATGTCATCGACATCTACTTCCTGCACGAATGGGACGGTACGACGCCGCTCGAGGAAACCATCGCCGCGCTCGATACGCTGGTTGCCCAGGGCAAGGTCCGCTATGTCGGCTGCTCCAACTATTCCGGCTGGCAGATGATGAAGGCGCTCGGCATCAGCGACAGCCACCACCAGCCGCGCTTCGTCACCCAGCAGATCCACTACACGCTGGAAGCGCGCGAGGCGGAATATGAACTGCTGCCGATTTCTGTCGACCAGGGCCTCGGTGTGCTGGTCTGGAGCCCGCTTGCCGGCGGATTGCTGTCCGGCAAATACCGCCGCGACAGCCCGACTGCCCGCCAGCTTGCCGGCTGGTCGGAACCGCCGATCCGCGACGAGGACCGCCTCTGGCGGATCGTCGATGTTCTTGTCGAGATCGGCACGCAGCGCGGCGTGTCGGCGGCGCAGGTGGCGCTGGCCTGGCTGCTCGGCCGGCCGGCGGTCAGTTCGCTGGTGATCGGCGGCAGGACCGAAACGCAGTTCCGCGACAACATCGCCGCGGCAAGCCTGGTGCTGACCGGCGAAGAGCGAGACCGCCTAGACACGGTCAGCCGGCCACCCTTGCTCTATCCCTACTGGCACCAGCAACTGACGGCAAAGGACCGTTTTGGTCCCGCCGATCTGGTGATTGACCGCAGCGGCGTGTGACCACGGGAGGGTTGCGGCGGGGCTCGGCGGACGAAGCCCGCACTTAACCCGTGATATAGCGCCAGACCTCGGCATCAGGCTCGATCGCCGGGCTTTTTCGAGGCGACCCACAAGGCCGCCGGCGGAAAAGCGCCTGCGGAGCGATATCGCGCACGACGTTTCGCGCATAATAAAGAACCCTTGGCGTCGTTCGTTGTATGGTGGCCATGGTTTCACTTGATCAAAACGAACGCGCGGATCGCGATGCGTTGGTGCCCCGGCCCCCTACACCATTGTGCCGTGCATCTTGCAAGCCCGGGCCATCATCGACGCGAACGGCCGGGCACGATCGCTTCAGCTGTTGTGTTTGACGGCTAATGCTCCTAGGCAGGGTCAGAGCCGCAAGGCAGTGAAAAGGAGCCGATATGGCGCGACCACCAAACTACGATCAGGAACGCAAGGAACGCGACCGCCAGAAGGCGGCCAAGAAGGCTGAAAAGCTGGCGGCCAAGGTTGCCGCGCGCGAGCGTTCGAAGCCCGAAGACGAGACTGAAACCGAAACGGCAAAGTGACGGCAAAAGGCCCGCGCATGCGGGCCGTGCCTCATTCCAGATTGTCGCCTTGGATCAGGCTGGGGCCTTGTCGCTGACGAAGACGTCCACTTCGCGCGCCGCCGCAATGAAGGCGCGCCTGGCGTTCATCGCCGGCTTGTCGCCGGCCAGCGCATCGTGACAGGCCTGCAGGGCCGCGCGATGCTTGGGGCTGCGTTTTCCGGGCCAGCTGTTGAGCAGGTAATCGGAAGCCTCACGAGCCGTACGCAAGAGCTGAGTGCTCCCTGCCGTGACTGACTTGACGGTCACGGGTGTTTCAAATCGGTTGTTTTCCATCGCCGCTCTTACGCCATCGGTGTCCGCGAAGCGAGGCCGAAAGTGCACGGCGCGCCCGGACGTCGCCTTTTGCGCAGCGCGTACCGCATGCCTTAGGCGGCGATGACGGCAAAACCCCTGGCGCGAAGACCGCGCCGGTCGTTGGCGAGCGACGTCACCAGGCGGTCACGGCTGCCGACGATGTGGGCCGAAAGCAGGCGCGCGGCTTCATCGGCGTCGCCGAGGCGTGCCGCCGCCAGAATGGCGCGATGTTCGGCCCAGGCGCGAGCAAGGGCGGCCTCGTCGCGAACCTCCAGCCAGCGGGCTCGCGACAAGCGCGTCATGGCATCGCGGACCGCCCGGAACAGGAATTCGTTGCCAGACAAGCGCGCCAGCTCGATGTGGAAATCCATGCCGATACGATGCCATTCCTCGCGTGGCGTGTCGGTGTCGCAGGAGTCGAGCATCGCCTCGATCACATCGACCGCGCTGCGGTCCGCCAGGGCACATGTAAGGCGAAGGGCCGCAACCTCGACCGCCTCCCGATAGACGGCGATCTGCTCGAGCTCAGCCAGGTTGATCGGCGACACGGTCCACCCACGGCCGTCCCTGCCGACCAGGCCCTCGGTCTCGAGCCGCAGCAGCGCGGCCCTGACCGGGGTTCGCGACGCACTGAAACGGCTTTCGATCCAGCGCTCGGTCAGTTTCTCGCCGGGACCGATCTCGAGCCCGAGGATCATCTGCCGAAGCTGTTTTTCGACGCTCTGCATCTGCGACATTGTCATTCCCGCTTTTCTGACCGTTGGCTGTCGATCGGTTTTCTGGCCGCGTTTTCCGATCACGTTTGAGAGGGGCGCATTGACAGCACCCACGCTTGCGTCCATGACGGATAACATCTTGGTATCCCAAAATGGTATCCGCAGCAACCGCCAACACGGCATTGCTCGGACAGGACGCATGATATGCAGAACACGCCCCCGCCGACCGACAGCACCTACAACATCCATTGGCGGCGCAATCTGTTCGTGTGCTTTGCCGGTTCGTTCTCGACACTTATCGCCATGACGCTGCTTTTACCGTTCCTGCCGCTCTATATCGAGCAGCTCGGCGCTGAAGGCCACGCGGCGATCGTGCAATGGTCGGGGATCGCCTATGGCGCGACCTTTTTCGCGGCGGCGCTTGTGGCGCCGCTGTGGGGACGTCTCGGCGACCGCTACGGCCGCAAGGTGATGCTGGTTCGCGCCAGCTTTGGCATGGCCATATGCATGTCGCTGACCGGCATGGTGCAGACCGTCTGGCAGTTGGTGCTGCTGCGGCTGCTGATTGGCTTTGCCGGCGGTTATTCCTCGGGATCAACCATCCTGGTTGCCATGCAGACGCCCAAGGAGCGTTCGGGCTGGGCATTGGGCCTGCTGTCGGCGGGTATCACCGGTGGGGCACTGGTCGGCCCGCTGGTTGGTGGCGCCCTGCCGCCGCTGATCGGCATCCGCGCCACGTTCCTGCTGTCCGGCGGCGTCATCTTCCTGGCATTCCTGGCGACCACGTTTCTGATCAAGGAGAACCCCCGGCCGAAAGCGACGGACGCCGCATCGAAGGGCAAGCCGAAAGGCGGCTGGGCACAAATCCCCGACAAACGGCCTGTCATCGCCATGCTGGCGACCGGCATGCTGTTGAGTTTCGCCACCATGTCGATCGAGCCGATCATCACCGTCTATGTGCAGCAATTGATCGAAGACCAGAGCCGCGTCACGCTGATCTCCGGCGTCGTCATGTCGGCGGCGGCGCTTGGCGCCATCCTGTCGGCTTCACGCCTCGGCAAGCTCGCCGACCGCATCGGCCATTGGAACGTCATCATCGGCGCGCTTGCCGTCTCGGCGCTGCTGCTGATTCCGCAGGCCTTCGTCACGCAGAGCTGGCAACTCATCGGCCTGCGCTTCCTGATGGGCCTGGCGCTGGGCGGGCTCCTGCCCTGCATCACCAGCGTCATCCGCCACAATGTTCCCGATGGCGTCGGCGGCAATGTGCTAGGGCTCTCGATCTCCGCTCAATATGTCGGACAGGTCGCCGGCCCCTTGCTTGGCGGATTTGCCGGCGGCCATTTCGGCATGCGCTCGGTGTTTCTGGGCACATCCATCTTGATGGCCGGCGGCGCGGTCTATAACTGGCTGGCGCAATCGCGCCGCGAGCAGGACATGCTCGCCAATGCCGGCAAGCCCTGACTAGTTGGGTCGTATGCCTTGAACGTCACGGAGCCCCAGACATGAGCACGGCCGAGCAATCTTCCGTCAACAGCGGCCGGATCCTCATCCTGGCCGGTGGCCTCTGTGGCGCCGCCGGCGTGGCGCTCTCGGCCGCGGCGGCGCATCTGGGCGGTGCCTTTGTCGGCACTGCCGCATCCTTCCTGCTCATGCACGCGCCGGTCTTCCTCGCGACCGGACTGCTTGGCGCGAACCGGACGGTGCGCATCGGCAGCCTGATCCTGCTGGTTGGGCTGCTGTTGTTCTGCGGCGACCTGCTGGCCCGCGATTTCCTCGGTTCGCGGCTGTTCCCGCTGTCGGCGCCGATCGGCGGCACCTTGCTCATCGCCGGCTGGCTGGCGATCGCCGGCTCGGCGCTGGTGCGCGCGCGTTCCTGATCGGACCGGATTCCGATCAATCCTGCCGGCGCTCGGGCTTATCGAGCACTTCGCGACCGTGCCGCCGCAACTTCGCCAGTAGACGCCTTTCCGGCCGTTTGGACGCCGGCGCGATGCCCCAGTAGTTGCGGTAGATGTCTTCGAACAGATAGCTCACGGGATGCATGATGCACTCCTTTCAATGATTGAATCGATCCAATCTGTACGCAAAAAAAGCTATCCCGATCAGCTCCGTCTGCGCTCGGCGAAGAACCGCAGTTCGCGAACCCATGGGCTGTCACTCTCGTGGCGCCTCTGTTTCGTGGCGGTCGAACCGATGCTCCAGTCGTTGCGGCAGATGTCTTGGAAGAGATAGTTGACGGGATGCATGACACCTCTCCCTTTGCTGATATTGAATCGATCCAATCATATGGACCTTTGTTCCCTTGGATCGATTCAAAGCTACACCTCGCCGGGTCGTTGTTCAAGGCAGAATTTGAACCGATCCAACGAAAGTGTTAGATGGGATGAATTCAGGAGACGAAGATGGCCCCATTGAGCTCTGGAAAGACAAGACCGGTCCGGCTGGCAGACATTGCCAAAGCGGCCGGCGTGTCGCACGGCACCGCGTCCAACGTGTTCGCCCGCCCGGAGATCGTGCGCGAGGAGGTCCGCGAACGGGTCAAGGCGGCAGCCGAGGCAATGGGATATGGCGGACCCGACCCCAAGGGTCGGCTGCTGCGCGCCGGCAAGGTCAATGCCATCGGTGTCGCGACCGCGGAACCATTGTCCTATTTCTTCAACGACCCTTTCGCCCGGGTCATGATGGCAAGCATCTCGCAGGCTTGCGACGCGACTGGTGCGGGGATCTCGCTGGTCTCCGCCGCCAACAACGAACAGCTCGCCTGGAACATCCAGAGCGCGCTGGTCGACGGCTTCATCGTATTCTGCATCGAAGGCGGCTCAAGGCTGGTCGAACTGGCGCGCGAACGCAAACTCCCGTTTGTCGCACTCGATCTTGATTCGGACGACGACGGGGCGGTCGCGGCGATCGGTGTCGACAACATCGCCGGCGCCGGTCGCGCGGCGCGCCATCTGACCGAGCTCGGGCATCGTCGCTTTGCCGTGCTTGCCCTGCCCTGTGCCGACGCCGGCTTCGGCCCAACCACGCAGGCGCAGGTGGAGAAGGCCCTCTATTCCGGGACGCGTGATCGCCTGCGCGGCTACTTCGCCGAACTCTCGCGCGTCGGCCTCGACGTCTCGAAGGTGCCGATCTACGAAACCGTCAATGACGAGGAGAGCGTCTGGGCGGGCCTTGACCATATTTTTGCCGGCGCCGAGACACCGACCGCCATCCTGGCAATGTCGGACAGGATCGCCTTGCATGCGTTGGACTGGCTGCGCCAGCACGACATCACTGTCCCGGGCGACATTTCGATCGTCGGTTTCGACGGCGTCCCGGAAGGAGCGGTTTCCAAGCCGCCGCTGACCACAATCGTCCAGCCGATCGCCGAGATGGGCCGCCTTGCCGTCAAGGCGATCCTCGAAAACGACGGCACATTCAGTCGGCAATCGCTGCCGGTCGACCTCGTGGTGCGGGCCTCATCCGGCCCCTCGCCCGCCTGACGCCTTAACGCCCCATTCTTGTTGCCATCGACGACATGACGAAGGACGCCTGGACCGGCAGTGCGGCGTTTTGAGCCGGTCTGCTTTTCCCGGCCCTGCCAAGGCTCGAAAGCCATTCGAGATAGTAGGCAAGCGCAAACTGCATGGCGATGCCGGCTGCAATCAACAGGCTGTCATAGGCCAGCCCGCCCGGGTTGATCAGCTTCAGCACCTGCGCCGTCAGGGCGAGCATCGTGCCGGCAATGAAAACCGGCAACGATCGCTTGCCCAATATGGCAAGCGGATGATCGCGCCCGGTGCGGAACAGGTTCGAGACGGCGGGGAATGCCACGATCAGGTAGCTCACCGCCAGGATATGCAGCAGCCTCGGCAGTGCCAGGAACGTCTTGTCGAAGCCGGTCAGCACCGGAGGCAGGCCCAGCCAGGAGATCTGCCCCCAGAGCGGACTGTGCACCCAGACCAGCGCCGTGGCGGTGTAGGCCAAAGCGGCGCCAACCAGCCAGCGATTGACCGGGATGGTGCCACCGCGACGCACATGCAGCGTGCCTGCCAGGCCGATGTTGAACAGGAACTGCCACGACAGCGGGTTGAGAAACCAGAAGCCGGGCTCGGGATAGTTCGGCGGCGCGATCTGGTAGATCCCGGCGACCAGCCACAGCGCACCGGATGCGACCAGCGCCGGCAATGGCCGGTAGCTGACGAAGAGCAGGAAGACCGGCGCCAGCAGGAGCAGCACCGCATAGACCGGCAGGATGTTGTTGTAGCCGAGCTGGTGGCCGAGCGTCACGATGCCGACCAGCACTTGCGGCGTATTCTTGATCAACGGCTCGATGTTGATCATCGTCAGCAGCTCAGGTCGGCGGGCGAACACCGCCGCCGCGCAAAAGATCGCCATCACCACCATGGTGGTGACGATGTGAGCGGCATAGAGCACGCCAGCGCGGCGCCACATCTTCAACGTTGCCAGCAGCCGGTTTCCAGGCTGGAATTTCTTGCCATAGGCAAGCGCGACCGAGATTCCGGAAATCAGCACGAAGACCTCTGCCGCGTCTGAAAAGCCGAAATTCTTGTAGGTCAGATACTCGAAGGCGGTACCCGGCACGTGGTCGACAAAGATGGTCAGCAAGGCGAGAGCGCGAAGCACATCTATGCGCGTGTCACGCTCCGAGACGCGCGTATCGCGGTCCGGGGAAAGTTGGGTGGTCATCGACAAAAGGCCTCAAAGCTGGTTGTTCATGCCGGCAATGCGACCCCGGCGCACCGCTTCGATTCCTCCCATAGGAATGATATCGGCGAAGAAACGGACAGTAATGCGCCCGGTTCAATCAACTTTCGCGGAGCTTGAAAATATTGCGTTTTGAAGCCGGCAAACTGACCGGAACCGTCATGAAATCAAAAGGATGAGGCCATGACCGAAGAGACCTCACAAGATGGTGCGTTACGGCGTGATCTCGCCTTCTGCTACCGCATTTACAGGCCTGCGGATTCAACTGGTCAATGCTTCTTCCTGCTGCATGGGTCGGGTGTCGATGAGACGACATTGGTGCCGCTGGCACGAGAGATCGCGCCGCACGCCACGCTGGTCGCCGTGCGCGGCCGCATTGTCCAGGAGGATGGTTTCCGCTGGTTCGCGCGCATCACGCCGACGCGCTTCGAACAGCACAGCATCCGCACCGAAACCAACGCTTTTGCAGGGGTCGTCACGGATGTGGCCACACGCCACAATCTCGATCTCTCCCGCACGATCTTTCTCGGCTATTCGAACGGCGCCAATCTGGTTTCGAGCCTGATGCTGCTGCATCCGGGCCTCGTCGAACGCGCCGCGCTGCTGCGGCCGATGCCGGTGCTCGACGACGTGCCGGCTACGGATCTGTCAAGCGTGCGGGTGCTGATCGTCGCCGGTGCTGCCGACCTTACCTATGCGCCCTTCGCGCCGGCTCTGGTGACATTGCTCAGCCAACATGGCGCCGACCTCGACGCGAGGATTGTTCCATCGGGTCATGAATTCGGCAGCGCCGACGCGGCAATCGTAAGGCAATGGCTGAAGGCGGTGACGGCAACGGCCGCCTAGCTGCTGGCTGCCGTTGCTGACCAGCATGCCGACGGCGCCGACCAGCCTACCCTCGCCCCATCCGGTTCCAGGCATCCAGCCCGGCGATCTTGTAAGCTTCGGCGAGCGTCGGATAGTTGAAGGTGTTGTTGACGAAGAAGTCGACGGTGCCGCCGAGATTGATCACCGCCTGGCCAATGTGGATGAGCTCTGTGGCGCCCTCGCCGATGATGTGCGCACCGAGCAGGCGGCGCGTTTCGATCGAGAACAACAGCTTCAGAAAGCCGGTGTTGACGCCCATGATGTGGCCGCGCGAGGTCTCGCGAAAACGCGCCACGCCGACCTCATAGGCAGCCCCACTTTCACGCACCTGTTCCTCGGACTGGCCGACCGTCGAGATTTCCGGCACCGCATAGATGCCATAGGGAAAGGTTTCGGGCGGCGGCGGCAAGGGCACGCCGAAAGCATGACAGGCCGCCACCCTGCCCTGCTCCATCGAGGTCGAGGCCAGGCTCGGAAAGCCGATGACGTCGCCGGCGGCGTAGATGTTGGGCGCGCTGGTCTGGAAGGTCTGCGGATCGACTTTGATCCTCCCCCTTGAGTCGGCTTCGATGCCGACGATATCCAAGCCCAGGCTGCCGACATTGCCGGTTCGGCCGGCGGCGTAGAGCACCACCTCGGAGCGAATGGTGCGACCATCGGTCAGTTCGACCTCGGCGGCGTCTGGCTTGGACCGGATCTCCTTCACGGCACTGCCCAGACGGATCGTCATGCCGCGATCGCGCATCTGATGGATGAAATCGTCGACGATCTCGCGGTCGACGAAATCGAGGATAGAGTTGCGCGGCTCGACCAATGTCACCGGCACGTCTAGCGCGGAAAAGATCGTCGCATATTCGACCCCGATGACGCCGGCGCCGATCACGGTCAGTGTGCGCGGCAAACGGTCGAGCTCCAGCATCTCGTCGCTGTCGAAGATTCGGGTCCTGTCGAAAGGCACATCGCGCGGCCTGTGCGGCCTTGTGCCGACCGCGATCAGCGCATTGGCAAAACCAACCTCGCTGTAGTCTCCGGTGTCGGTGGTCAGGCTCACCTTGTTGGAGCCAAGAAACTTCACGTCGGCGCGGGCGCTTTTGACCGTGTTGCGCATGAACTGGTGCTGGAGCACCTCGACCTCGTGGTCGAGCGTCTTGTGCAGGCGCTCGACAAGATCGCCGACCGAAATATCCTGCTTGACCCGGTAGCCGCGCCCATAGAAGCCACGCTCGCGCCAACCCGAGAGGTTGAGCACGGTTTCGCGCAGCGTTTTCGATGGAATGGTGCCGGTATGGACCGAGACGCCGCCGAGACGCCGCCCGCGGTCGACCACCAGCGCCGATTTGCCGAGCTTGGCCGACTGCACCGCAGCGCGCCGCCCCGAGGGGCCGCTGCCGATGACCAGCATGTCGTAGTCCATATTGCCCCGTCCCTCTGCCCCTGAGCGCTTTGTTGCGCCGCAGCAAGCTAATGCCATCCGCGCCGCAAATTCAACCGATTCGGATTGCGTCTTATGCAGCTCGCGCCTTGCGCGCCGCAAAAAGCTCGATCTTGATTCCGCCGCGGGCCTTCACCATTTCATTACCGAGCGGCTCGCACCCTATGTCGGGCCTTGTTACGAGGAAATGACATGAACGCGCGCGTTCTCGACGGCGAAATCATCCCGACCAGGCTCGACGATGTCAGGGCCTATGACGGCGTGCGCACCCGGCGCATCCTGGCCTTCGTGATCGACTATATCATCGTCGCGCTGCTCACCATTCCGTTCGCCATCCTGGTGTTCTTCCTCGGCCTTTTGACGCTTGGTCTTGGCTGGATGCTGTTTGGCGCCCTGGTGCCGGCCGTCGCCATTCTCTACATCTGGAACACGCTGGGCAGTGCCGACCAGGCCACCACGGGCATGAAGATGATGGGTATCCGGCTCGACCGGCTCGATGGCAGGCCGATCGACGGTTTGACCGMCGTCGTCCATTCGGTGCTGTTCTGGGCCGGCAACGTCATCCTGTCGCCGCTGGTCCTTCTGGTGACCTTGTTTGCCGATCGCAAGCGCACGCTGCATGACCTTTTGCTCGGCACCGTGGTCAGCCGCACCGACCGCTGAAACGCCCCCCTCGAGCGCAGTCACAGCCGATTGAGTGTAAATGTGAAGGCGTCTAGTCAACCACGCCCTCACAATCCTGTTGAATTTTTCGCCATCCGCGCCAAAGGTAGAGCGATTCGAAGGAGTGTTTCCAAGGCTCGATGACGCAGCATCCGACCCAGTCGCCGCAGTTCTTCCTGACCGCGCCGTCGCCGTGCCCCTATCTTGACGGCCAGTTCGAGCGCAAGGTGTTCACGCATCTGGTCGGCGACAAGGCGGCGGAGATGAACGACCTGCTGACGCAAGGCGGCTTCCGGCGCTCGCAGAACATCGCCTACAGGCCGGCATGCGAGACCTGCCGCGCCTGCGTTTCGGTACGCATCCTCGCCCAGGAATTTAGCGCCAGCCGCAACATGAAGCGGGTGCTGCAGCACAATTCCGACCTCGTCGGCCACATGCACAATGCCGAGCCCTCGACCGAACAGTATTCGCTGTTTCGAAGCTACCTCGACGCCCGCCACCGCCGTGGCGGCATGTCCGACATGACGGTGCTCGACTACGCCATGATGGTCGAGGACACCCATGTCGACACCAAGGTGATCGAGTACCGGCGGCGCGGGCCCGACACCTTCATCACCGGCAAGGGACAGGGCGAACTGATCGCGGTGGCGCTGACCGACAAGATGGCCGACGGCCTGTCGATGGTCTATTCCTATTTCAATCCCGATTTCGAGGATCGTTCGCTCGGCACGTTCATGATCCTCGATCATATCGCCCGCGCCAGGGCCATGGGCCTGCCCCATGTCTACCTCGGCTACTGGGTCAACGGCTCGCGCAAGATGAATTATAAGATGCGCTTCATGCCGCAAGAGCATCTCGGCCCGAAAGGCTGGGAGCGCTACACCAACGAAGCGGTTTTACGCTGAGTTTTCCCACGATCCACCCATAACTGTTTCAAGGCGGGGGATGCTGGTCTTTCAGCCGCTTGGCTGGAGAGTGCGCCATTGCGCCGGTCCACCTGCATTTCATTGCGAAAGTTGCTGCATGTCCTCCCACAACGACCACCAGAAAGGCCTTCTGATCACCGCCATCGGCGGCCTGACGCTGACCGTCGACATTCCGTTGATCCGGCTCGCCGATGGCGGTGCGTGGACGATCCTGCTGCTGCGCACCGGCACCACCTTCGTCGCGGCCATGATCATCTGGTCGATCTGGCGCGCGCTCAGCCGGAACGCCCCGCAACTCATCCCCGGCTGGTCCGGCCTTGTGGTGGCGATTTGCTACGGGCTGACATCGATCACCTTCGTCACCGCCGTCTTCCACACCTCGACCGCCGATCTGGTGTTCATCCTGGCCTTCAACCCCGTTTTCGCCGCGTTGCTGTCCTGGATATTCCTGAAGGAGAAGCCACGGCTGGTGACAATCGTGGCGATGCTGGTGATGATCCTCGGCGTGCTGGTCATCGTCGGCGGCTCGGTCGGCACCGGGCACCTGTTCGGCGATTTCATGGCGCTGTGCTCGGCATTCTTCATCGCGGTCGCCATCACCATCTCGCACGCCAGCGGCAAGGATATGGGATTCACGGCCCTTGTCGGCGTCCTTCTTCCACTGGCGCTGGCGGCTTTCATGGTCACTGGCGAAGGTTTTCAGGTCAACGCGCCATGGTGGATCATCTTCAACGGCGCCGTCATCATGCCGATCTCGTTCTTTTGCCTCGCCAACGGTCCGAAATACATTTCAGGTCCCGAAGTGGCGATGTTCTACCTGCTCGAAACCGTGCTGGCGCCGGTCTGGGTGTGGATGATCTTTGCCGAGACACCGACCCGCAACAGCCTGATCGGCGGCGTGATCCTGATCGTCACGCTGATAGCCCATTCGCTGTGGCAACTGCACGACGGACGCAAGCGCCGTGGCGACCTTGCGGTGCATCACCCGGCCTAAGGTACGTCGATATTCAGGTGATGCCGGCCTAACCTGAAACTCAACATCCCTCAACGCGAACCGGATCGCAGAATCAGGCGCTGGCTTTCTTCACCACGCTGGGTTCAGGCAGAACCTCGATCTGCGGGCCAGCTTCGATTTCGGCCGGCGAACCCGACATGATTTCGTCGGTCAGTTCCACCTCGCGCAGCCACTCGCGCCAGATCGCGACTAGCAGGGCCATCAGCACCGGGCCGATGAACAGGCCGAGGAACCCCATGGTCTTGACGCCGCCGATCAGGCCGAAAAAAGTCGGCAGGAAAGGTAGCTTTATCGGCCCGCCGACGAGCTTCGGGCGCAGCGTCTTGTCGACGATGAACAGCTCGACCGCACCCCATAGGAACAGCGCGAGCCCAGCCATCGGCGACCCGCTGGCGGCGAGGTAGATCGAGACCAGGGTGAAGGACAGCGGTGCGCCGCCGGGGATGAGCGCCATGACGCCGGTCAGGGCGCCGAGCGTCACCGGCGACGGCACGCCGGCCAGCCAGTAGGCAATGCCCAGCACCAGCCCCTCACCGATGGCGATGACGGTCATGCCGGTCACGGTCGAAGAGATCGTTGCCGGCACGACGCGCGAGATCCGCTCCCATCTGGTCGGCAGGATGCGCTCGCCGAGGCGGTCGATCTGGCCGGCAAAATGCTCGCCGTCGCGATAGGCGAAGAACAGCGCGATCATCATGAACAGCAGCGTCAGGAGCAGGCCGAAGGCGCTGCCGCCGGCGGCAAGGACGCCGCGATAGATGCTGCCGATATTGGCACCGCTGACCAACTGGATCAGTTCGCCGATGCCGCCGGGATGGCCAAAATTGGTCGTCCATTGCTCGTTCAGCCACTCGCCCACGACAGGCATGGTGGCGATCCAGTGCGGCGTCACGGCGCCGTGCCGGTTGGTCTCGATCGCCCAGCCGACCCACTCGCGCACCTCGTTGATGGCGTAGGTGCCGGCAAGCGCGATCGGCACCACCAGGAAGGCAAGGATGAACAGGATGGCAAAGGTCGCGGCGATGGTGCGGTTGCCGCCAACCGCGACAAGCAGCCGCCGGTAGAGCGGCCAGCTTGCAAAAGCGATGACCAGCGCCGCCAACACCGGAAACAGGAAGCCATGGAAGAAATAAACACCGGCGGCGACGATCAGCACCAGCAGCCAGCGCGCCGCCGACAGCGGCGGAATGACGGCCGATCGCAGCGGCGTCGACAGGCCGAACAGGCGCTGCTGCCGTTCCGGTTTCTGGATTTTTGTTTCCTTCAAACGCCCGCTTCTCCCGAACACCTTTCCTGCTTATGCACTGGTATAGTGCAGCAATCGTGACGATAGTCCAAATGGTGATGGTGAAGCTGCGAGGGCGAGATGGCCGGCAGCCGCCAGAGTGGGGCGCCGCGCATGAAACGTCGACCGACCCCTCTGTCGCCTTCGGCGACATCTCCCCTTGAGGTGGAGATTAGCAGCTACCCAAACTTCCCTGTCCTCGGGAAGCCCTTCGGCACCATGCGGCCGGCAGAGGCGCGGGCGCCGATCCATTCGGCCAGTTCCTCACGCGACCGGACGAAGGTGCGGTCGGCCGAATCCTGCCAGGACAGGCCGCTCTCGAGCGTGAACGGCTTGAGATCCAGAAGGCCGCCGTCCTTGTATTTCTGCAGGCGAACGCCCTTGCCGCGTCCCATCTCCGGGATGTCGGAGAGCGCGAACACCAGCATCTTGCGATTCTCGCCGACGATGGCCAGATGGTCGCCAGTGAGCGGGATGCAGCGCTTGGCCTCGTCGGGCGCCTTGACGTTCATCACCTGCTTGCCCTTGCGGGTGTTGGCGACGACTTCCTCCTCCGGCACGATAAAGCCATTGGCGTCATACGAAGCCAGCAAAAGCTTGCGCTTCGGATCGTGGACGAAGGCGGTAACGATGTCCTGGTCATTGTCCATGTCGACGATGATGCGGATCGGCTCACCATGGCCGCGGCCACCCGGCAGCCGGTCGGCGCCGATGGTGTAGAACTTGCCGCCCGTGGTGAAGACCAGCACCTTGTCGGTGGTCTGGGCATGGAAGGCGAGCTTGAGGCTGTCGCCCTCCTTGAAGGTCAGCGTCGAGAGATCGGCCAGATGCCCCTTCATCGCCCGCAGCCAACCCTTTTCCGAGACGACCACGGTGACCGGCTCGCGCTCGATCATGGCGTGCGCGATGTCGGTCAGGTCATGTTCGGGCGCATCGGCGAACTGGGTGCGGCGCTTGCCGAGCTCGGTCTCCGGGCCGAACTTGTCGCGGATGTTGGTGACTTCCCACTTGATCGTCGCCCATTGCTTTTCGTTTGAAGCAAGCAACGCTTCGATCTGCTTCTTCTCGGCGCTCAGACCGTCGAATTCCTTGCGGATTTCGAATTCTTCCAGCTTGCGCAGAGCGCGCAACCGCATGTTGAGGATGGCTTCGGCCTGGGTGTCGGTGAGCGACCAGCGGGCCATCATCACCTGCTTGGGCTCATCCTCCTCGCGGATGATCCTGATCACTTCGTCGATGTTGAGATAGGCAATCAGGTAGCCTGCGAGGATCTCCAGCCGTCTTTCGATCTCGCCGAGGCGATGTTTCGAGCGGCGAACAAGCACGTCGCGGCGGTGTTCAAGCCATTCCTGCAGCACGCCTTTCAGCGACAGGACGTTGGGCACCTTGCCGCGCGACAGGACGTTCATGTTGAGCGGGAAGCGGCTTTCGAGCTCGGTCAGCTTGAAAAGCGATTCCATCAGGATGCCCGGGTCGACCGAGCGGCTCTTCGGCACCAGCACGACGCGGATGTCTTCGGCACTTTCGTCGCGGATATCCTCGAGCAGCGGCAGCTTTCGCGCCATCAAGAGCTCGGCGATCTTCTCGATCAGCCGCGCCTTCTGCACGCCGTAGGGGATTTCGGTGACGACGATGCTCCAGGTGCCCCTGCCCTGGTCCTCCTGGATCCACTTCGACCGGACGCGAAAGCCGCCGCGCCCGGTTTCATAGGCTTCCAGGATGGCGGCGCGGCTGTCGACGATGATGCCGCCGGTCGGGAAATCCGGTCCCTGGACAAAGTCCATCAGCTTCGCCACCGGCGCATCCCGATGCTCGATCAGGTGAAGAGCCGCATCGCAAAGCTCGGCCGCGTTGTGAGGCGGGATCGAAGTTGCCATGCCCACGGCAATGCCGGACGAGCCGTTGGCGAGCAGGTTCGGAAAGGCGCCGGGCAAAACCACCGGCTCCTCGTCCTCTTCATTGTAGGTCGGCCGGTAGTCGACGGCATCCTCGGTGATGCCGGACAACAGCTCGGTCGCCACATCGGTCATGCGCGCTTCGGTGTAGCGCATGGCGGCGGCGTTATCGCCGTCGATGTTGCCGAAATTGCCCTGCCCGTCGACCAGGGGGTAGCGCATCGAAAAATCCTGCGCCAGCCGCACCAGCGCGTCATAGATCGACTGGTCGCCATGCGGATGGAACTTGCCCATCACCTCGCCGACGATGCGGGCGCATTTGGCAAAGCCCTGGTCGGGGTTTAGCCGCAGCAGACGCATGGCGTGCATGATGCGGCGATGGACCGGTTTCAGTCCGTCGCGCACGTCCGGCAGCGCCCGGTGCATGATGGTCGACAGCGCATAGGCCAGATAGCGCTCTTCCAGCGCCTTCTTCAGATCGACCGGTTCGACATGATCGCCACCGCCATTTTCAGGCGGCAAAAGCCTTTTTCCCATGGGCTGGACCTAGCCGAGCGGGTGATTCGCGGCAAGGGGCCGACAGATGTACCGGCGCTTCTGCAACATGAAACCGCAGGCCAAGAGATGTCGACCAACATCAGCCTGTTACATCAGGCCTCTATGGCCAAGCGTGATGATATCAGGCAACCGGCTCTTCATTACAAATTCACCGGTTTGCGCAAAGACGGTGGGATCGAGTTTGCCTTTCACCGTGATTTTCGACCATTGTGCCGGGACACGCCTTTTTCCCGTCCAGTTCGTCACGGAATGGTGATGGCGCAAAGAATTGAAAAATAATTTCAGGACACTCTCAGGGACCTTGCGATGACAATCAACCGCTCAACTCTCCAGAAGTTCGCCTTTTCGACCTTTTTGCTCACGCTGCCGCTGAACGCGGCCCTCGCCCAGGACGCAGCGGTCGCCGACCGGCTGAAGGCTGCACTTTCCGCCCAGGGCGTCGACATCTCCTGGACCGGCGTGACCGGCGACAACACCAGCATGGTGCTGCAGGGCGTTGCCATCAAGCCGGCGGCGGAAAAGGAAGCGCTCCCCATCGGCGACGTCAAGCTCGAGGGCGTGACCGAGGCAAACGGCGGCTATGATATCGCCACCGTGTCGACATCGGCGTTCGAACACTCAAAGGACGGCGTCACGCTCAACCTCAGCCCCTTCGTCATCCACGGCATGACGGTTCCGGCCGACGGCTCCACCGGTCCACTGGGCTCGCTGATGATGTACAAGTCGGCCGAACTCTCAAACATGACCGTCAAGGTCGCCGACAAGACCGCCTTCTCGATGGACGGACTTGCCGTCGAGATCACGCCGCCGGCGGACGGTAAGGCGATGGAATTCACCGCAACCACGGAAAAGTTCAATGCCGACCTGACGCTGGTCGACGACCCCAAGTCCAAGGAAGTCATCAACGCGCTCGGCTACCAGAACATCGCGGGCAATCTCGAGATGGCCGGCACCTGGCAGCCCACGGACGGCAAGATGGAACTGTCGAAATACGACATCTCCGTCGAGAACGCCGGCACGCTCGGCATGACCTTCGACCTCGGCGGCTACACGATGGACTTCATCAAGTCGCTGCAGGAAATGCAGAAGAAGATGGCGGCACAGCCCGAAGGTGCCGACAATTCGGCGCAAGGCATGGCCATGCTCGGCCTGTTGCAGCAGCTTTCGTTCAACAGCGCCTCGATCCGTTTCGACGACGATTCGCTGACCAACAAGGTGCTGGAATATGTCGGCAAGCAGCAAGGCATGTCGGCCAAGGACATCGCCAACCAGGCCAAGGCGATCGTGCCGTTCGGCATGGCTCAGCTCAACAATCCGGAACTGACGGCGCAGGTGACCGCGGCCGTCGGCAAGTATCTCGACGATCCGAAGAGCCTCGAAATCTCGGCCGAACCGCCGGCATCTGTGCCGTTCGCGCTGATCATGGCGGGCGCCATGTCCAACCCGCTCGAATTGCCGAAGACGCTCGGCGTCGCCGTCAAGGCGAACGAGGACTGATCGAAGCGACCCCGACACGCGAAAAAGCCCGGCAGCGATGCCGGGCTTTTTTGTGAGATTAGCGAATCGAAAGAACCGGTTCTGGCGGTTCTTTAAAGCATTGCCCGAAGCGCGTGATCAGGCGTCTTTCTTGGGCGCGGCGACGCGCAGCGCCAGTTCGCGAAGCTGCTGCGGGCTTGCTTCCGAAGGCGCGTTCATCAACAGATCGTAGGCCTGCTGGTTCATCGGGAACATGGTGATCTCACGCAGGTTCTTCGCGCCGACCAGCAACATGACGACGCGGTCGACGCCGGCGGCCATGCCGCCATGTGGCGGCGCGCCGTACTGGAAGGCACGGTAGAGGCCGCCAAAGCGCTCCTCGACCGTGGCGCGATCCAGCCCGACCGTCTCGAACGCCTTGACCATGGTCTCGGGCAAGTGATTGCGGATACCGCCTGAGGCGATTTCGAAGCCATTGCAGACCATGTCGTACTGGAACGCCTTGATGCCGAGCAGATCCTCGCCATTCAGCGCATCAATGCCGCCCTGCGGCATCGAGAAGGGGTTGTGAGCGAAGTCGATCTTCTTCTCTTCCTCATTCCATTCGAAGAACGGGAAGTCGACGATCCAGCACAGTTCGAAACGCTCGCGGTCGACGAGGTTCAGCTCCTCGCCGGCGCGGGTGCGCGCGGCACCGGCGAAAGACACGAACTTCTTCGGGTCGCCGGCGACAAAGAAAGCGGCGTCGCCGTCGGCAAGGCCGAGCTGTTGGCGGATCGCTTCGGTGCGCTCCTCGCCGATGTTCTTGGCGAGCGGGCCGGCGCCTTCGATCTTGTCGCCCTCCTTGCGCCAGAAGATGTAGCCCAGCCCGGGCTGGCCCTCGCCTTGCGCCCACGAATTCATGCGGTCGCAGAAGGCACGGCTGCCGCCGGTCTTGGCCGGTATGCCCCACACCTCGGCCTTCGGGTCGTTGGCCAGGATGTTGGCGAACACCTTGAAGCCGGAATCGCGGAAGTGATCGGAGACGGCCTGCATCTCGATCGGGTTGCGAAGGTCCGGCTTGTCGGAACCGTATTTGCGCATGGCGACATCATAGGGGATGCGCTGGAATTTCTGCGTCACGGGCTTGCCGTTGGCGAAGGTCTCGAAGACCCCGCGCATGACCGGTTCCATGGTCGACAGAACGTCGTCCTGCTCGACGAAACTCATTTCGAGGTCGAGCTGGTAGAATTCGCCCGGCAGCCGGTCGGCGCGCGGGTCCTCGTCGCGGAAGCAGGGCGCGATCTGGAAATAGCGGTCGAAGCCCGACACCATGATCAGCTGCTTGTACTGCTGCGGCGCCTGCGGCAGCGCATAGAAGGTGCCGGGATGGATGCGCGACGGCACCAGGAAGTCGCGCGCGCCTTCCGGCGACGAAGCGGTCAGGATCGGCGTCGAGAATTCGGTGAAGCCGACCTCGCCCATGCGCCTGCGCATTTCGGCGATGATTTTTGTCCGTGCGATGATGTTCCTGTGCAGCGTCTCACGGCGCAGGTCGAGGAAGCGATATTTCAGCCTTATATCCTCGGGATAGTCAGGCTCGCCGAACACCGGTAGCGGCAATTCCTTGGCCGCCGACAGCACCTCGATCTTGCGCGCGAAAATCTCGATCTCGCCGGTCGGCAGGTTGGCGTTCGTGGTCTCGGGCAAGCGCGCCTTGACCTCGCCGTCGACGCGGATGACCCACTCGCCACGCACGGTCTCGGCAACCTTGAAGGCCGGCGAATCCGGATCGGCGACGATCTGGGTCAGGCCATAATTGTCGCGCAGGTCGATGAACAGCAGGCCGCCATGATCGCGCACGCGATGCACCCAGCCAGACAGGCGAACGGTCGAGCCGACGTCGCTCTTCCTCAATTGGGCACAGGTATGGCTGCGGTAACGGTGCATTGTCATTGGTAGGGTCCGGGGTGCTGCGTTGCCGGCCGAAGCATCACAGCCCGGCCTCAAAATTTGCGCGAAAAGCGCATGGGAGGCCGGATTTGTCAAGGCAAGCGGCGCCGGGCGCCGCCCGACAGGCGCAGCAAGCCCCTTGGCTAGCGACAGCGCAACGGATTCAGGCGGCGTCCCCACGGCAAGCCGCGTCGTAATCGGCCAGCACCTGGCCGATCGCGGCATGAAGAATAGCCTCGGGATTCCCGGCGGGGCCGAATTCGGCCGGCACCATCGGCAGGAATTGCCGCATCAGCGTTTCGGGAATAGCGACGCCGTTGAGCACCTCGCGCAAGCGGCCGACGGCAACGCCGGCAGTGGGGTTGCTCCAATAATAGCGGATGCGGTCGCTGTAGCTGTAGTGCCGCTGGAGGTAGAGGCTCGCGTCACTGCCGTGATAGTGACTGTGCCAATGGCCAGGTGACGCCAGCATCACGCGCTCCATCGTGCGGGCCAGCGATCTATTGCCGTAATCCGCGACCATTTCGGACGCGATCAGGTCAAGCCCGTAAAGCGCTTCGCGCAAGGCAAATGTCAGGCCCGGGCCGACCTTGAGGATGGGAAAGCCGTTGCCGACAAGTGCGGTCAGCGCCGCGCGGCTCTGATAGTCGGTGGAATGCGCCTCGTAGACGAGCGACCGTTCCTGATCAAGCAATCCGGTCAGCGCTTTCGACGCCTCCGGCCTGTAGGCGACGACGTTCTGGCTGCCGAATTCAACGCCCGGCTGCACGACCACGGCGATGACGCGGCCAAACGCTTCGGCCAGGCCTTCCCGGGCAAAGATCTGCCGATGCACGTCGATCGTGCGGCGCGCCGCTGCCGCTTCGGTGGGCCTCAGGTCGCTGATCGTGTGATCGACGCCGCCCGGGGCGGGAACCTCGGTGCCGATGATGTAAACCGGCAATGCACCACCGCTCGCGCGCGCCGCCTTTTCAGCCGCCCTGGCCAGCCGCACCGCCCGCATGGCGATCGTCTCGTCGTCCAGGGCCGCCGGCTCGCCGGCGCATCCCATCGACGCGTCGAGGTGGATCTTGCTGAAGCCGGCCCAGACATAGGCGGTGACCATGGCTTCGGCCTTGCTCATCGCCTGTGCGGCCGGCTCCGCGCGCCATGGGTTCGGTCCAAGGTGGTCGCCACCGAAGATGATGCGTGAGGCCTCCAGGCCTTCCCTGCTGGCGATCTCCTGCACGAAGGCGATGAACAGGTCCGGGGTCATCCCGGTGTAGCCGCCGAACTGATTGACCTGGTTGCAGGTTGCCTCGATCAGCAGCGTGGTTTCCTTGTCCCGGACGGCGCGCCTGATGGCGGTCTGGATGACCAGCGGATGGGCCGAGCAGATCGAGGTGATGCCGTGAGGCGATCCGTTTCTGCGGGCGGTGGCGAGGCCTGCAAGCGGGTTGGCCGTCATGTCGCCCTCTGTGTCCCGGCGATGAAGCCGTCAAGCACGTCGAAGCCGGCGATGCCTTCCATGGGTCCGCGCCGCGTGACGTTGCGGGCGCCGGCGGCATTGGCATAGAACAGCGCCTTGTCGGGCTCCATCCCCTTGCGCCGGCAGGTCAGGTAGGTCGCGCCGAAACAGTCGCCGGCTCCGGTCGGGTCCACTTCCTCCACCCGGAAGCCGGCGCAGTCGATCCTGCTGCCATCGGCAGCGAACCGGGACGAGCCGGCAGCCCCGCGCTTCAGCACGATCTCGCCGACGCCCCTGGCGATCAACGCCTTCACCGCCTGGCATTCATCGTCGACCCCCGCCGCGGTAAACAACTCTTCGCCGGAAGGAAGCAGCAGATCGGCATCGTCGACCAGGGCCGAAAATTGCGCGCCGTCGGCGCCGTCGATCAGTTCCTTGCGCACATTCGGATCGAAGGAGGTCGAGCCGCCGCGGGCGCGCACTGCGTTCGTGGCATAGGCAACGATGTCCCTCAGCCCGGCTACGGACAGAGTGGATCCCATGACATGCAGGTGACCGGCCCTGTCCGCCAGTTGGCGCGCCTCGGTGGTGAGGCGGATTTGCCCGGCGGCGGATTCGGCGATGTTGTAGACGAAGTCGCGGCCGCCATCGGGTCTGTAGCGAACGAAAGCGCTTCCGGTCGGGTAACGATCGCTGACGGCCACGGCGGACACGTCGACGCCGTCGCGCCTAAGCCTTTCCAGATTGATCGTGCCGAAATCGTCGCGGCCGACGCAGCCGACGAGCCCGGCGCCGCCGCCCAGCCTTGCGACCTGATCGATGAAGATGGCAGGAGCACCGCTCGGGTAAGGGCCGACCAGCGTCATCGGTTCGAGGAAACCCAGACCCCGCTCCGTCGCCATGATCTCGACCAGGATTTCGCCGGCGGCAATCGTCGGCCCCACGGATTCGGACGCGATCTCCCTTCGGCGGGAAAAGCTCATTGCTGTAATTCCTTCTCTCCCCAGCCGGAGCGGACGCGGATCGTGTCGGCGTGCGGGTTGTACGATCGCTCCTGACCTGTAGCCGAGGTAATTCGCATCGCGAGCGAAGTCAACACAAACTGCACGTACGTTCACTTTATTTGCTACGCACGCACCTTGCCCGATGTGCCAAATGGCAAGAAGCTGTGCGCCGCGCTGGGTCTGGCCACCAAATATCAACTCCTATGCAGCTTGACTTGGGTGTTTTCAAGCGCAATAAAATATATACGCATGTTCACTTACACATGCGCATTCGTAAAGGAGGAGACGAAATGCCAATTGGTAAGCGTATTGGAATTCTCGCCGCATCGGTCGCCGCTTCCGCACTGATGGCGACTGCCGTCCTGGCCGCGGAGATCACGGTTGCGACGGTCAACAATGGCGACATGATCATCATGCAGAAGCTGTCGCCGGAATGGGAGAAGGCGACGGGAAACAAGGTCAACTGGGTGGTGCTGGAGGAAAACGTCCTGCGCGAGCGGGTCACGACCGACATCGCCACCAAGGGCGGCCAATTCGACGTGCTGACCATCGGCGGCTACGAAACGCCGATCTGGGGCAAGAGCGGCTGGCTGACATCGCTCAACGATCTTGGCGACGATTATGACTATGACGATCTCATCGCGCCGGTGCGAAGCGGCCTGACGGTCGACGGCAAGCTCTATGCCGTGCCCTTCTACGCCGAAAGCTCGTTCACGCTCTACCGCAAGGACCTGTTCGACGCCGCCGGGCTGAAGATGCCGGAGCAGCCCACCTATGACCAGATCACCGAATTCGCCGACAAACTCACCGACAAGTCGAAGGAGCAATACGGCCTGTGCCTGCGCGGCAAGCCGGGCTGGGGCGAGAACATGGCCTTAGTCGGCACGCTGGTGAACACGTTCGGCGGCCGCTGGTTCGACATGGACTGGAAGCCGCAGATCAATTCGGATGCATGGAAGAAGGCGATCGGCTGGTATGTCGACACGATGAAGAAGGATGGACCTCCCGGAATAAGCTCCAACGGCTTCAACGAGAACCAGACCTTGTTCGCCTCCGGCCATTGCGCCATGTGGATCGACGCTACGTCGGCGGCGGGTCGTGTCTATGATCCGAAGCAGAGCAAGGTTGCCGACAAGGTCGCCTTCGCCAAGGCACCGGTGGCGGTCACGCCCAACGGTTCGGCCTGGGGCTGGGCATGGAGTCTCGCCATCCCGGCGAGTTCCACCAAGGCGGATGCCGCCAAGTCGTTCGTGAAATGGGCGACCTCGAAAGCCTACGTCCAGCGCGTCGGCGAGACCGAGGGCTGGGTCGCCGCACCTCCGGGAACGCGCAAATCCACCTATGCCAGCCCGGACTACCAGAAAGCAGCCCCCTTCGCCGCGACGGTGCTTTCGGCGATCGAATCCGCCGATCCGACCAAGCAGACCAAGGACCCGGTTCCCTATACCGGCATCCAGTTCGTCGCCATCCCCGAATTCCAGGGCATCGGCACCGAGGTCGGCCAGGCGATTGCCGCCGCGGTCACCGGTCAGCAGTCGGTCGACGATGTACTCAACGGCGCCCAGACCGCCGTGGAGAAGACGATGACGGAGGCAGGCTACATCAAATAGGCGGGTTCAAGCCCAGACAGGTGAGCCAGGAGGCGGAATGAGCACAGCCTCCTGGCAATCCGGGCCTGAAAAGCCTCCCATTGTAGCAGGCCTGGAGGATGCACGGATCCGCCACAGCGGGTCCGTGCGTTTCTCAGGCGGCGTCAAGGGTCCGATGGGGCACGTCTCCCGTGACGTTGCGCCGGTCGCCATCCGGGCGCTCTGACAGCGTTTTCAAAAACTCGCGGAATTGGATCTGAAGATGAAACTGAACAACAAGATTGCCCTCATAACAGGCGGTGCGCGCGGCATTGGCCTGGGTTTCGCGCAAGCCTATGCCCGCGAAGGCGCCAAGGTGGTGATTGCCGATATCGACATCGAGCGTGCCACGCGGGCAGCCGCCGCGATCGGTGCGGCGGCCAGAGCCATCCAGCTTGACGTCACCGACCTCGGTGCGATCGAGAGGGTCGTGGCGGAGGTCGACCGCGATTTCGGCGGCATCGATATCCTCGTCAACAATGCAGCCATCTTCGACATGGCACCGATAACCGACATCACCGAAGCGAGCTATGACAGGGTGTTCGCCATCAATCTCAAGGCGCCGCTGTTCATGATGAAGGCGGTGGCCAATGTGATGATCGCGCGCGGCCGCGGCGGCAAGATCATCAACATGGCGAGCCAGGCCGGTCGCCGCGGCGAGGCGCTGGTGACGCTTTACTGCGCCTCCAAGGCAGCGATCATTTCGGCCACGCAGTCGGCGGCGCTGGCGCTGGTCAAACACGGCATCAACGTCAACGCGATCGCGCCCGGCGTCGTCGACGGCGAGCATTGGGATGTTGTCGATGCGCACTTCGCCCGCTGGGAAGGCCTCAAGCCGGGCGAAAAGAAGGCCGCCGTGGCCAGATCGGTTCCGATCGGCCGATTCGCACAGCCCGAGGATATTGCGGGGCTCGCCGTGTTCCTGGCCTCGCCCGACAGCGACTATATCCTGGCGCAGACCTACAATGTCGACGGCGGCAACTGGATGAGCTGACGCGCCCGGGCCGCGTCATCCGGGACAAGGTCGTCCAAGCAGGGAGACTGAAATGAAGGCCATCCGATTTACCGCCGCAGGCGTTGCCGGCATGGCGGAACTGGAGATGCCCACAATCAAACCGGGGCATGCCCTGGTACGGGTCCGCGCGGCCGGCCTTTGCCATACCGATATCGAGGTGCTGCATGGCCGCTACGGCGAAGGCGCGTTTCCGCTGGTCCCCGGCCACGAATATGCGGGCACCGTCGAGGCGGTCGCCAGCGATGTCACCACCGTCAAGCCGGGCGACCGGGTCGCTGTCGATCCCAACATCCCGTGCGGGCATTGCCCGGCCTGCAGGAAGGGCCTGACCAATCTGTGCGCCAGCCTGAAGGCCTATGGCGTGACCGAGAACGGTGGCTTCGCCGAGTTCAGCATGGTTGCCGTCGACCATCTGCATGGGATCGGCGATCTCGGTTTCGCCACGGCAGCACTCGCCGAGCCGCTCGCCTGTGTCCTCAATGGTCTCGGCGCCGCCGGGCTCGGAGCAGGCAACAGGACGCCCGGCACGGCGCTGGTCTTCGGCGCCGGGCCGATCGGCCTGCTGCTTGCCCTCTCGCTCCGGGCCAAGGGCATCAGCAGCGTGGCGGTCGCCGATATCAGCAAACAGCGCCTCGCCTTCGCCGAGGCGCTCGGGCTGGAACCGCTGGTGTCCGGATCGCAGGCGCTGTCGGCGCGGGCGCGGGGCTTCGATTTCGTCGCCGACGCCACCGGCGTCGCCAAGGTGGTTGAAGGCATGATCGGTTTCACCGCCGATGGCGGGACGGCGCTCATTTTCGGTGTCTGCGCACCCGATGCCAGGATCTCGGTCGCGCCGTTCGAGATTTTCCGCCGGCAGATCAGATTGGCGGGGTCGCACTCATTGAACCGCAACATCCCGCAGGCGCTCGACATTCTCAGCCAAGACGACGGCACGATGGCACGGCTTGTCAGCCATCGGCTGCCGCTTTCCGAACTGCTGCCGTTCTTCGCCAAAGCCGGCGGCGACCCAACGACGATGAAAGTACAGTTTTCCTCGGATCCGTGATTTCCAAAAGTTCAGCCGCGCCCATGGACCACACGCGGTCTCCTGCGCCCGGAAAGAATATCCCACCTCCTTTCCGCGAAAAGGTGACTCAAGTAGACAGTGGCGACGGCAGTTCGAGCAGGGAGCCCGTGAATGGCAAAGACAATCAGGACGATGGAGGACTTCTCGGCCTTCGTCGGCTTGTCCCGCACGACGGTTTCCAAATATTTCAACGACCCCAGCTCGGTACGGAAAAACACTCGAAACGTGATCGAGGCCGCGCAAAGGAAGTCCGGCTTTCGGCCGAGCATGTTCGCCGTCAATCTCAATCGCCGCCGCAGCAACATTCTCGGCGTCATCATTCCGAATTCGACGGATCCGTTCTACATGGCGCTGACGCGCCGTATCGAAACGATCGCCAACGAAGCCGGTTTCCTCGCGTTTGTGCTGTCTTCCGACGGACGCGCCGAAATGGAAGACCAGGCGATCCAGACGTTCAAATCGATGAACATTGCCGGCGCCATCATAGCGCCGCTCGGCGTGCAGTCCCATCACCGGATCCTGGCCGAACTCGGATCGAGCATCCCACTGATCTACGTCGATTCGCCGCTCGACGAGACGTCGTCGTTCGTCGGCACCGACAACAGGCAGAGCTTCAGGCTCATCGTCGATTATCTCTGCAGGTCAGGCGAGCCGCCTTGTTATTTCGCCATGCCGCTGGTCAACAACAACGCCTCGGCCAGACAGGACGCCTATGTCGAGGCCATGCAGCAGTTCAAGATGACGCCTGAAATCGTGCCCGTCGTCGACGCGCGGTCATGGGATTTCGAGAAATTCGGCTTTGATGAAGCGCTTCGTATCCTGAAGGGGCAAGGTTTTCCGACCAGGACCGTGCTTTGCGCCAACGACCGTGTTGCCTTCGGCGTGATCGCGGCCGCGTATCAACTGGGCCTGAAGGTGGGCCATGGGGTGGACTGCGACATGCGGGTCGCGGGACACGATGACCATCCCCTGTCGCGCTACGCCTGCCCGCCGATCACGACTGTCGCGCAGAACTACAACGAGATCGGCCGCCTGGCCATCGAACTTCTGCTGGAAAGGCTGGATGAAGAATCCTCTGCCAAACCAGACGGCGGACGCATCCTGCTCAACGCGGAACTGATGCTGCGAAGCTCGGCTTGAGCCGGCGCAGGCTGGCTGAACGCCAGACCAAGAGCCGACGATCTCCCATCTTTCGCAGTGTGGTTATCCGCGCGGCCTAGTTCCGTTTGGAATTGTCGCTGGCATTGACGGAAGCGATGGTTCAAGAAGGATCAACGACAAGCGGTTGTTTTCCTTCATGTCCTCCATCCGCCCGCTGATCCCGCTCCTGCTCGCCGCCGGCATCCTGCTTGGCGGCAATGGGCTGCAGAGCACGCTGATCGCGCTGCGCGGCGCGCAGGAAGGGTTTTCCGCCTCCGACATCGGTCTGATGGGCACCTTCTATTTCGCCGGCTTCCTGCTCGGCTGCCTGGCCATCACCCGCATCATGAAGGCGGTGGGCCATATCAGGGCCTTTTCGGCGCTGGCGGCAATCGCCTCTGTCGGCACCCTGTTGCTGGTGCTGGTTCTCGATCCGGTGATGTGGTGCGCGGTGCGCTTTGCCGGCGGCTTCTGCTTTGCCGGACTGTTCACCATCGTCGAAAGCTGGCTGAATTCCGGCGTCAGCAATCGCGACCGCGCGCGCGTGCTGGCGATCTACAGGATGGTCGACACCGGTTCGGTGACCGGCGCCCAGTTCCTCATCCCGATCTTCGGTGCCGGCGGCTTCACCATTTTTGCCATCATGTCGATCATGATCACGCTCTCGCTGGTGCCGGTCTCGCTGGGCGACCGCTCCAACCCGACGCCGCCCGAGGAGGTCAAGCTCGACCTGGCGCGCGTCTGGCGGATTTCGCCGCTGGGCTGCTTCGGCTGCATGGCCGTCGGTGTCACCAACAGCGCCTTTCGCACATTGTCGCCGGTCTATGCCGAGCAGATCGGCATGTCGGTTGCCGATGTCGTGACCTTCGTCAGCGTCGGCATCTTCGGCGGTGCCATCATCCAGTATCCGCTCGGCTACCTCTCCGACCGCTGGGACCGGCGCCGGGTGCTGTTGATGACGACCTGCTGCGCGATGCTTTCAGCACTGGCGCTGGTGTTCATCGCCGGCAGCAATCCGCTGCTCAACTTCGTCATCATCTTCATCTTCGGCTGTTTCGCCATGCCGCTCTATTCGCTGTCGGCGGCGCATTCCAACGACCGCGCCGACACCGGCGAGTTCGTGCTGATCAACGCAGCCTTGATGTTGTTCTATTCCTTTGGTGCCATTGGCGGGCCGTTCGCCGCCTCGACGGCGATGCAGTATTTCGGACCGAGCGCGCTGTTCGTGTTCAGCGCCGTCGTCTATGCGATCTTCATCGCCGTCATCCTCTACCGGATGCAGGCCCGCTCCGGCGTCCCGGCGGGCAAGCGCAGCCGCTTCACCGCGCTGTTGCGCACATCGACGATTTTCGCGCGGCTGGCCAGAAGAAACGGCGATTCCGATGGGCCGGGAACCCCATGACGATGGCGCCACAGCTTGACGAAAGCGCTTCCGGCTGAAATCTAGGAAGACCTTACTCCTGTCAAAAGCGATTTGATGCACGTCATCACCACCCAGAAAGAACTCGAGACCGTTCTCGCCGCTTTCGAAAAGTCGGATTTCGTCACCGTCGATACCGAATTCATTCGAGAAACGACCTTTTGGCCGATCCTGTGCCTGATCCAGATGGCCGCACCCGGCGTGACGGCGCTGATCGATCCGCTGTCGCCCGACATCAACCTGGCGCCATTCTTCAAGCTGATGGCCAACGAGGCGGTGGTCAAAGTCTTCCACGCCGCAAGGCAGGACATCGAAATCATCGTCCATCTCGGCGATCTCGTTCCGCATCCGGTTTTCGACACGCAAGTGGCGGCGATGGTCTGCGGCTTCGGCGACAGCGTTTCCTACGATCAGCTCGTGCAGCGGATCACCGGCGCGCGGCTCGACAAGTCATCGCGCTTCACCGACTGGCGCCACCGGCCGCTCTCCGACAAGCAGCTCGACTATGCGCTGGCCGACGTCACCCATCTGATCGAGGTCTACCAGCACCTCAGCGCCGAGCTGGTGCGGGAAAACCGTGCTCACTGGCTGAACGAGGAGATGGATGTCCTCACCTCGCGCGAGACCTACGATCCGCATCCCGAGGACGCCTGGAAGCGGCTGAAGATGCGGCTGCGCAAACCGCAGGAACTGGCGATCGTGCAGGCCGTGGCCGCATGGCGCGAACGCGAGGCGCGCGAACGCGACGTACCGCGCGGCCGCGTGCTCAAGGACGACGCGATCTACGAGGTCGCGCAGCAGGCGCCGCGCGACGCGGCGGCCCTTGGCAAGCTGCGCACGACGCCGAAAGGCTGGGAGCGTTCCTCGACGGCGACGGCCCTGCTTGGCGCTGTCAACGCCGCGCTTGCCTTGCCCAAGGAGCAGATGCCGAAGCTGCCGAAGAATTTCCAGCCGCCCGAAGGCTCGAGCGCGGCGTCGGAACTGTTGAAAGTGCTGCTCAGGATCGTCGCCGAAAAGGAAGGCGTCGCCTCGAAAGTGCTGGCCTCCAGCGATGACATCGACCGCATCGCGGCCGAGGGCGAGGAGGCCGACGTGCCCGCCCTGCAAGGCTGGCGGCGCGCGGTGTTCGGCGAGGCCGCGCTGAAGCTGGTGCGCGGCGAGATCGGCTTCAAGTTCGACAAGCGCAAGATCGCGGTTTTCGATCTTTAGCGTCGGCCTCGCCCTTCTCCCCTTGTGGGAGAAGGTGGATCGGCGCGTAGCGCCGAGACGGATGAGGGGTGCTGGAAGAAACGCTGCGTGAAAAATCGATGAACTTTTAGTCGCTTACATCTTCAAGGTATTGATCCGTCCAACACCCCTCATCCGACCGAGCTTCGCTCGGCCACCTTCTCCCACAGGGGGAGAAGGAGAGGCTGGCGATGCTTACACGGCTCCGAGCAGATGCAGCGGAAACCAGATCCAGGCGAGCGCCAGCACGGTAGCACCGAGGAAGAAAGAGCGGCTGCGCAGCCGCAGATTGTTGCTGGTCAGGTGGACCCAGGCGTGGAAATAGCGCGACGCGACAAAAATCCACATCAGCGCCAGGGTCAGGAAGTTGACGCCGTTGGTCACGTGCAGCGTCAGGCACAGCACGTAGAACAGCACCGGCAATTCGAACTGGTTGATGAGATTGCTGGCAACGGTGATGCTGGAGGCCGGCTCGGTCGAGCGTAGCTTGTACTGACCGGCCTTGGCTTCACCTGACCTGACCGCCCCGTATCTGCGGTGGCCCAGGACGATATAGACGATGTAGATCAGCAGCACCTGCGCCAGCAACGGCCAGAAGATCGTGGTCTGGTTCATGAACTGCCCTGCCCCGTTTTGGCGTCAAGCCTGGTGTTTCTGGCCCGCCAGCCAGAAAGCGGCGATGACGGTCAACGGGACGGCGAGAAGCGCGAATTTGGTGACGATCAGCGCCGAGGCAAGAGACAGCGAATCCGGATTGGCCGACAGGAAATCGGACAGCAGGCTCGCCACCGCGATGTTCTGGGCATAATCGGCCAGTGTGTAGGGCAGCACCAGAATCAGCGCGAAGATCGACTGCAACTGCCCCGGCAACACGCGGAAATTCTTCAATCGCCGGCCGGTGGCCAGGATCAGGCTGACCAGTGTCACCGACAACAGCGCCGGGAACAGCAAATCAAAGGTCAGATAGTGCCAGACGAGAATGATCTCGCCGCCGCGCCGGCCGAGCGCCGTCAGCCAAGCCATGCCTTCGTCCGGCGTGAAGCCGAGAAAGCGCATATCAAGTGACGCCAGGCCGCCGCTCAACTGGCGGAAATAGAAGAATTCCAGCACCGTCATGGCGATGAAAACCGCCGCCGACAGGAAACAGAGCGCGGCCGCGTGGCGCGACAGCCGCAGGATCGTTGCGGCCAGGTTGCGCCAGAGCCCGTACGGATCAGGCTCCGCCGGGATAATTCGGGCTTTCGCGGGTAATCGTGACGTCATGGGCGTGGCTTTCACGAAGTCCGGCGTTGGATATGCGTACAAAAGTGGCGCGTTCGCGGAAATCGGCAAGATCGCGACCGCCGACATAACCCATAGCGGCTTTCAGCCCGCCTGCAAGCTGGTGCAGCACGCCAGACACAGGTCCTTTGTAGGGAACTTGCCCCTCGATGCCTTCCGGGACCAGTTTCAGCGTGTCGCGCACCTC
>NZ_JBFUFB010000014.1:0-138259 GCF_056403655.1 Mesorhizobium sp. P2_F8 | reverse complement strand
TGTCGGCACTGCTGACCACGACCATGCCCTACATGAAGGTCGTCATCGACACGATGAAGGAAAAGGGCATCCGCGACGATTATGTCGTGCTGGTCGGCGGTGCGCCGCTGAACGAGGAATTCGGCAAAGCCGTCGGCGCCGACGCCTATTGCCGCGACGCCGCAGTGGCGGTCGAGACCGCCAAGGACTTCATGAAGCGCAAGCACAACGTCCGCGCTTCGGCGTGATTGGCCAATCCGGCATGGACAATGGAAAAAGCCGCGCCTTGCAGCGCGGCTTTTTTGTTCCCAAGTGGTGGGTGAGGCTGTGTGCGGATCAGGGCTTGGTGACGGTGTCCTCGACCGCCCTGGCCGTCGATTTGACATCTTTGCCGACGCCGCGGACGGTGTTCGCACATGCCGTAAGGGCCAGGGCGCAGGCAAGGATGGCTATCGGCGCGATGCGTAACAGTTTCATGGACGGTGTCTCCCTCAATAGATAAATTAGCCCCGCAGCAACGAAGGCCGGCTCGACTGGTTCCATGGCCAAGATACAAAAAACGAAACCGAATCAAGACGACAGGCTGCTCGTCATCGCCTGTGGGATGATTGCGCGCGAAGTTCTGGCCGTCAAGGAACAGCTCGGACTGGATCACCTCGATCTGACCTGCCTGCCGGCGGAATTTCATTTCTATCCGGATCGCATCGCGCCGGCCATGGACAAGGCCATCGAGAAGGCCAAGGCGGACGGCTACGAACACATCTTCGTCGGCTATGCCGATTGTGGCACCGGTGGCCTGCTCGACCGGATCTGCGAGAAGCACGGCGTCGAGCGCATGGCCGGCCCGCATTGCTTTGCCTTCTATCAAGGCATGGAGGCCTATGCGAAAGTCGCCGACGACGACATGATGTCCTTCTACATGACCGATTTCCTGTGTCGTCAGTTCGACGCCTTCTTCATGAAGCCGCTCGGCCTCGACAAGCACCCGGAGCTGATCAAGGACTATTTCGGCAACTACGAGAAGCTGATCTACCTCGCTCAGACCGACGATCCGGAGTTGGACAAGGTCGCGGAAAAAGCCGCAAAATTGCTCGGCCTCGCCTATGAGCGCCGGGCGACCGGCTATGGCGACCTGACGGCCGGAATGGCGCAGGCCGCGGCACACGCTGGCTAGGCGACGCCCACTTCCGTCCGCAACTCCGCAAGCACATCGGCAAAGCTCGTCCGGCAGACGAAACCCCAGCCGGTCGCTTGCCCGCGAGGCGTCATAGACGCGGTCGATGGAGCCAAACATCGTCCAGCCTTTTCGCGCGTAGAGCGCCGGAAAGTCCGGAAAATAGCGCGCGACGACCGACGGGGCGTCGGCGATCAGTGCGGCGCAATCATCGGGCCGGAACGGCGTCGGCGCCGACACGATGAAAACGTCGAAACCGAGCCGCGGCGCCTTTTCGAGGGCAAGGATGTGGGCAGCGGCCGCGTCATCCACCGTCAACCGGCGAAACAGCAGTTCATTGGCCTTGATGTTGGCATCCGACTGTTCGATCGCATGCGCCATGTCGTCGGCTTCGGGAAAGAAGCGGGCGGTGCGCAACACCACCACCGGCAGGCCGTGCTGGATATGATAGAGGCGGCAAAGATGTTCGGCCGAAAGCTTGGTGACGCCGTAGATGTTGCGCGGCTCGGGCGACATCGCCTCGGTCAGCCAGGCGGCCTTGCGCGCACCACCCTCGAACCCGTCGCGTATCGCCTGCGAAATCATCAGCGAGGTCGTCGACGTGAAGACGAAACGCTCCACGCCGGACATCACCGCCGCGTCGAGCAGGTTCAACGTGCCTTGCACGTTGGTCGCAACAAAATCGCTGTTGGCGCGGTTCTCGATATTGGGCTTGTGCAGCGCACCGCTGTGGATGATCGCCTCGAACTGGTTGTCGCGGACAGTGCGCAGGACCAGATCACGATCGGCGATCGAGCCGACAATCCGGGTCTCCCTCGATGGAACGGGATCGAGGCCGGTGACATCGTGGCCGAGGGCCCGCAGGCGCGGCGCCAGCGCGCTGCCCAGCCAACCCGACGATCCCGTGAGCAAGATTCGCATTCGTCACACCATGATTTTTGGCCGTGACGCTGTTAAGCACGGATGACAGGCGCCAGCGACCCGATAGTTATGCACCAGGTCCGCAGCGGCGCTGCTCGAGACATCAACCGGGAGGCCTCCTATGATCCTTCGTCCACTGCTCGCCGCTGTCGGTCTGCTCTGCTGCACCTTTCCCGTCCTTGCCGATGGTGAGGTGCAGAAACTGATCACCGCCGCCGACAAGACACGGCTCGACAAATATGGCGAGACCCGCAAGGAGGCGCTGGCCGAGGCGAAGGCGGGAGATCCGGCCGAGGTCAAGCAGCTCGACGCCTTGCTGGCAAAACCACTGGTGGCGTTTTCCGACAAGGACCTGACCGGCAACTGGCAGTGCCGCACCATCAAGGCCGGCGGACCATTGCCGCTCGTCATCTATGGCTGGTTCAAGTGCAAGGTGACCGACGACGGCTCCGGCTGGCGACTGGAAAAGATCAGCGGCTCGCAACGCACCAAGGGCCGTTTCTTCGACGACGGCGAGAAGCGCTCGATCTATCTTGGCTCGGCCTATGTCAACAGCGATCCGGCAAAACCCTATGGCAGTGGCCCGCAAACCGACCAGGTCGGCTATGCCTTCCGCAACAACGCCAGCCAATGGCGCATCGAATTTCCAGCACCCTATTACGAATCGAAGCTCGACATCATCGAGTTCAAGCGCTGAGCGTGGTCATCAAGATTTAACCCCATTCCGGCACAAATCCGGCCAGCATGCGGCAGCCGGCCGCGTGCAAGGCAGGAAAGCGGGCCATGTCTTCACGGGTTGGAACCAGCGCGTCGATCGTCGTCGTGACCGGCGGCGGCCAGCATGTCTGGGCCATGATCAACGCAATCGCCGATCGCGTCGGTCCTGTCAGCGTCATCCTCGAAACCCCTGAATCCAAAAAGCAATTGCTGCGTGGTCGGGCTCGCCGCCAGGGTTGGGTCTCGGCCATGGGCCAGCTTGGCACGATGGTGCTGAGCAGGGTGGGCAAGCGGCTGCTGGCTCGCCATGGCGCGCGATTGATCGCCGAGGAGAGACTGGAGGTTGAGCCGCGACCAGGCCAGGAGATTATCGAGGTGGCCTCGGCCAATGGGCCTGAGTGCCTGCAGGCGATCCAAAAGATACGGCCAGGCGTCGTACTGCTCAACGGTTGCCGACTGATCTCGGCCGAGATGCTGCGCAAAATGCCCTGTCCGGTGCTCAACTACCATGCGGGCATCACGCCGAAATATCGCGGCATGAATGGCGGCTATTGGGCTCTGGCATCAGGTGATGCGCAGAATTTCGGCACCACCGTGCATCTGGTCGATGCCGGCGTCGATACGGGCGCGGTGTTGAAACAGGTGCGCGCTCAGCCCAGACGCGGCGACAGCATTTCGAGCTACGCGCTGCGCCAGGCGGCGTTTTCGCGCGACATCTGCGTCGAAGCGGTCAGCGACGTGCTGGCCGGAAAACTTGCCACTATCGACCCGGGCCTGCCGTCGAAACAATGGTATCACCCCACGATCTGGTTCTACCTCTGGACAGGCCTGAGAACCGGCATCTGGTAGCGCAATCATGATCCGCGATCGGGTGCACCGCGCCGGCTTTTCCGACGCATAGAACCTGCCGCCGGCACACGCCGGAAACGAATAAACGCACCTTTCATTTTACGACATCCGAATGCGTCGCTTTTGAATGCGCGCGCGTCGTCCCATAACAAGCGGCCCAACTGCGCTTCCGGCAATGCTCGCTCCATCGAGGAGTGAGAATTCATGGCCGATCTGATCGTCGTCTACTGGCGCGACATCCCTGCCCAGGTCATCGTCAAGAAGGGCCGGCAGAACGCCAAGCGCGAACTGCCGCTGCGCTTCACCGAAGCGATCGACATGTGCGCCATGCGCACCGGCGCCGGCGGCACCGACGACTATCTGGCCGAATGGCGCAAGGCCGATCCTGTTCCGGTCGGCGATGATCTCGAAGCCGAGGTCGAAAAGGCGTTCCAGAATATCGACACGACATACGACCGTGAGCGGCTGGTCGCTCTGGTCAAGGCGGGCGGCAAAGAAAATGTCTGACACCCAGCCAACGGTTACCCAGGCCACTCTGGTCAAGAAGGCAGCGCCGAAATCCGACTACAAGCCGGCCGACGTGTCGCCGCAGCGGCGCGTGCAGCGTTCCTTCGCGGTCAGACTATGGTCGGTGCGGCACTCGCGATTGCTCGAATGGTTCTATGCCAGATTCGCCGACATGTTCCTGCTCCTCCACCCCTTGTGGAAGGGCATCGGCTACGGCCGTGTCGAAGGGCCGGTCAAATTTGTCGAGAAGCGCGTCAAGGGCTTCATGTTCGACTGCCGCATGTGTGGCCAATGCATATTGTCCTCGACCGGCATGTCGTGCCCGATGAACTGCCCCAAGCAATTGCGCAACGGCCCTTGCGGGGGCGTGCGCGCCAACGGCAATTGCGAGGTCGAGCCTGATATGCCCTGCGTCTGGGTCAAGGCCTGGGAAGGCTCGCAGAATATGGTCCACAATGACAGGATCCTGACCGTGCAGAAGCCGGTCGATCAGTCGCTGCGCGAAACCTCGGCCTGGCTGCGGGTGACCGCGCAGGCGGCCGCCGCGCGCGAAGCCGCCGCTGCCACCAAGAATGGGGCGGCAAACACCGGGGCATCGGCATGATCGGAAGCCAGCGCGACGAGAACCCGGCCGGCATCCATCTGCCGCTCGACCCCTTGCCCGGCCACACCTCGCGCGGCCGGCTGGAACGTGTCCTGCGGCGTGGTGAATTCGCGGTCACGACCGAACTCAACCCGCCCGACAGCGCCGACCCGGAAGACGTCTACAACCGGGCGAAGATCTTCGACGGCTGGGTTGACGCCATCAACGCCGTCGACGCCTCGGGTGCCAACTGCCACATGTCGTCGGTTGGCATCTGTGCGCTTTTGACCCGCATGGGCTATGCGCCGATCATGCAGATCGCCTGCCGCGACAAGAACCGCATCGCCATTCAGGGCGACGTGCTGGGCGGGGCTGCGATGGGCGTCGCCAACATGCTGTGCCTGACCGGCGACGGCGTGCAGGCCGGCGACCAGCCCGGCGCCAAGCCGGTCTTCGACCTCGACTGCATGTCGCTCCTGGAAACCTGCCGCGTCATGCGCGACAACGGCAAGTTCCTGTCCGGCCGCAAGCTGACGACGCCGCCGCAGCTTTTCCTTGGTGCGGCAATCAATCCGTTCGCACCGCCGATCGATTTCCGCCCGCATCGGTTGGGCAAGAAGATCGCCGCCGGCGCGCAATTCGTGCAGAGCCAGTATTGTTTCGACGTGCCGATGTTCCGCACCTACATGCAGAAGGTGCGCGACCTCGGCTATACCGAGCAGTGCTTCATCCTGGTTGGCGTCGGACCGCTGGCCTCGGCCAAGACAGCCAAGTGGATCCGCTCCAACGTGCCGGGCATTCACATCCCCGATTCGGTCATCAAGCGGCTGGAGGGCGCGCAGGACCAGAAGAAGGAAGGCAAGCAGCTCTGCATCGACATCATCAATGAGGTGAAGGAAATCTCCGGCGTCTCCGGCGTCCATGTGATGGCCTATCGCCAGGAGGAATATGTCGCCGAGATCGTCGATGAATCGGGCGTGCTGAAAGGCCGCCAGCCATGGAAACGCGAAATCCGTCGCGACGACCAGATGGTCGCCGACCGGCTCGGGCACATACTGCACGACGACATTACCGAAACGCAGGTGGACATGGTGAAGACCGCGCACTGACGGCGCGGACGAGCACCCGTTCGCTTGAACGAAACCAGACAACGATATAAAGAAATCTTTATATCACGGCGGAGAGAGAATTCATGACCCGGACCATCGTCGCCTCGGCGACACGAGAAATCATCATCGGCTTCGACCAGCCGTTCTGCGTGATTGGCGAACGCATCAATCCGACCGGCCGCAAGAAGCTGGCCGCCGAGATGATAATGGGCAACTTCGAGACTGTCATCAAGGATGCGCTCGAGCAGGCAGCCTGTGGCGCCACCATGCTCGACGTCAATGCTGGCGTTACCTCGGTCAACCCGAACGAGACCGAACCCGGCCTGCTGGTGCAGACGCTGGAAATCGTCCAGGGCCTGGTCGACCTGCCGCTGTCGATCGACTCGTCGGTCACCGCCGCGATCGAGGCTGCGTTGAAGGTCGCCAAGGGCCGGCCGCTGGTCAACTCCGTCACCGGCGAGGAAGAAAAGCTCGAGGCCATCCTGCCGCTGGTCAAGAAGTACAACGTCCCTGTCGTCGCCATCTCCAATGACGAGACCGGCATTTCGATGGATCCGGATGTGCGTTTCGCCGTCGCCAAGAAGATCGTGCAGCGTTGCGCCGATTTCGGCATTCCCGCGCACGACGTGGTCGTCGACCCTCTGGTGATGCCGATCGGCGCGCTCGGCGATGCCGGCCGCCAGGTGTTCGCGCTGCTGCGCCGGCTGCGCGAAGAGCTCAAGGTGAACACCACTTGCGGCCTGTCCAATATCTCCTTTGGCCTGCCGCATCGCCACGGCATCAATGCCGCCTTCATCCCGATGGTGATCGGCGCCGGCATGACCAGCGCCATCATGAACCCGGTGCGCCCGCAGGAAATGGAAGCCGTGCGCGGCGCCAATGTCCTCAACGGCACCGACGAGAACTGCACCAACTGGATCCGCACCTACAAGGATTACAAGCCGGCCGAAGGCGGCCAGGCGGTAGCCGCCCCGACGCAAGTCAATGCGCCGGGCGAAGGCGCCGGCAATGGTGGACGCCGCCGTGGCGGCCGTGAAGCCCGGATGGGTCGGGGATAAGCGCGCAATCGTGGACTGTCCTGTAAACCTCACCGAACCGATCGTGCAGATGATGCCGTCGGGCCGGTGTGCGTTTTGGTCAGGCCATGCCCAAAATGGCGTCGAACAGCACCATTCCCGCCCACGACCCGAAAATGCCGGTCAGCCCGCCGACAATGAAGTCGTCATCGGCGGCCGGCCAGAACCCGTGGAGCAGCAATGCTCCGACAATCGCGCCGACGATACCGGACGCCAGATATTGTGGATTGCGCAGCCATGGGCCGCGCAGCAGGCGCACCATGGTAAAAGCGGTTGTTATGGCGGACAGGAGGAGATCGGACATGATTGGCCTCTGGACCATCAAACATTCCGCCCAATAGCGAAACGATCCGTTAAACGGCATCGACAATCGTCATCGAGACGCGTGCAAGCATGAATTCACCTGCCAACATCACCGATCCGCTCGTGCTGTTCATGCCGTCGGGCAAGCGCGGGCGGTTTCCTGTCGGCACGCCGGTGCTCGATGCCGCGCGCCAGCTCGGCGTCTATGTCGAAAGCGTCTGCGGCGGACGTGCCACCTGTGGGCGCTGCCAGATCGAAGTGCAGGAAGGCAATTTCGCCAAGCACAAGATCGTCTCCTCCAACGACCACATCTCGCCCAAGGGCGCCAAGGAAGAGCGCTACGAGCGCGTGCGCGGCCTGCCCGAACGGCGCCGCCTCTCTTGCTCGGCGCAGATCCTCGGCGACCTCGTCATCGACGTGCCTCAGGACACGGTCATCAACGCGCAGACCATCCGCAAGGATGCCGACACCAGGGTGATCGCCCGCGATGCGGCAATCCGCATGTGCTATGTCGAAATTGAAGAGCCCGACATGCATAAGCCGCTCGGGGATCTCGACCGCCTCAAGATCGCCCTGATGAAGGACTGGAACCTCAAGAGCCTGGACTTCGATTTCTATCTCTTGCCGCAAGTGCAAGGCATTCTGCGCAAGGGCAGCTGGACCGCCACCGCTGCCATCTACAAGGATGCCGACTCGGAGACCGCACGCGTCATCGCTTTGTGGCCGGGCCTTAAGAACGAAGCCTATGGGTTGGCCTGCGATATCGGCTCGACCACCATTGCCATGCATCTGGTGTCGCTACTGTCGGGCCGCGTCGCCGCCTCGTCGGGCACGTCGAACCCGCAGATCCGCTTCGGCGAGGACCTGATGAGCCGGGTCTCCTACGTGATGATGAACCCCGACGGTCGCGAAGGCATGACGGTCGCCGTGCGCGAAGCGATCTCCGGCCTGGTCGACAAGGTCTGCGCCGAAGGCAATGTCCACCGCAACGACATCCTGGATTCCGTCTTCGTCGGCAATCCGATCATGCACCATCTGTTCCTCGGCATCGACCCGACCGAGCTTGGCGGCGCGCCTTTTGCGCTGGCCGTTTCGGGCGCGGTGCACGTCAAGGCATCCGATATCGGCCTGAAGCTCAACCAGGGAGCCCGGCTCTACATGCTGCCTTGCATCGCCGGCCATGTCGGCGCCGATGCGGCAGCGGTGACGCTGTCGGAAGGCCCACATCGCCAGGACGAGATGATGCTGATCGTCGACGTCGGCACCAATGCCGAGATCGTGCTTGGCAACCGCACGCGCGTCGTCGCCGCCTCCTCGCCCACCGGCCCCGCCTTCGAGGGCGCGGAAATCTCCGGCGGCCAGCGCGCCGCGCCCGGTGCCATCGAGCGCGTGCGCATCGACCCCGACACGCTGGAGCCGAAGTACCGCGTCATCGGCTCGGAATTGTGGTCCGACGAGGCGGGCTTCCTCGACAGCGTGCAGGCGACCGGCGTCACCGGCATCTGCGGTTCCGGCATCATCGAGATCGTCGCGGAGATGTATCTCACCGGCATCATCTCCGAGGACGGCGTCATCGACGGCGGACTTGCCGCCCGCTCGCCGCGTGTCACCGCCAATGGCCGCACCTTCTCCTACGTGCTGAAGGAGGGCGAGCCGAAGATCACCATCACCCAGACCGACGTGCGCGCCATCCAGCTCGCCAAGGCTGCGCTTTATGCCGGCACCAAGCTGTTGATGGAAAAGCAGAACACCGAACATGTCGACCGCATCCATTTCGCCGGCGCCTTCGGCTCCTTCATCGATCCGAAATACGCCATGGTGCTGGGCCTGATCCCGGATTGCGATCTCGACAAGGTCTCGGCTGTTGGCAACGCCGCCGGTGCCGGTGCGCGCATGGCGCTGCTCAACCGCGGCTATCGCCGCGAGATCGAGGACACGGTCAGCAAGATCGAGAAGATCGAGACCGCGCTGGAACCGAAATTCCAGGAGCATTTCGTCTACGCCATGGCGCTGCCCAACAAGGTCGATCCGTTCCCGAAACTGTCGGCGGCGGTGAAACTGCCGCCGCGCAAGACGGTCAGCGAGGACGGTGTCGCCGGCGACGCCGCTCCGCGCCGGCGTTCGCGCGAGGGCCACGCCGCCCGGCGCGGCCGGGAATAAGCGGGCGCGCCCAGGTCGCCAGCCTCACCAACTCATTTGTATGCAAATGTTTCCGGATCTGCTGATCCGGAAACGGAAGCGTTGTTTTCGTGAAATCCGCTGGAAACATGCGCGGCGCATTTAAGCCAGCGTCGAAGGCCGGTCGGAAATGTCTTCCTGCCGCAGTGACCTTCCGGAGGAAACCAAAATGTCGATGTTCGAAAGCCTCGGCCGTTATGGTGCGGCCATCAAGTTTGCCCACGACAGGAAGAAGTCGATCCGGGCCATGAACAGCCTGCCGCCGCATGTCCAGAAGGACATTGGTTGGCCGGCATCGCCGCCAAACGACCCGCAGGCCGCGCTCATCTCGCTGCTTCTGGGTACGGCGCGCTGATGACATTCGCCGACAAATGCAAACTGCTCGTCAGGCGTCGGAGCCCCCATGCGGCCTCGGCGCCTGGCAACACTCGGCTGCGCGCCGCGCTTCTGCTGCGGCGTTGATCGTCGGCGCAAGCACCACGGCGCGGATCACACCACCGTGTAGACATAGCGTATAACTTGACATTTTCGGCCACGGCACGATGTTCGCCAGAGAGGGGAATTCTCTTAGTCGGCTGCCGCCGAAGTTCGTGTATCCGCATGCCAAGTTTGAAAAGCCACGTCGTGTCCTTCGTGCTCCGGTACAGCCGCAAGAAGGCGTTTTCCAGCCCGGAAAACCTGCAGCGGTGGATCGCTGCCGCGCGCAAGACCGAGACCCACCAGCCGCCCGCCTCACTGCATCAGCATCTCGACATCCAGATGCATACGGTCGATGGCTTCCCCGTCTATGAAATCGCACCCAGGGCCGGCGAGCAGAAGCGGATGCTCTATCTGCACGGCGGCGCCTATGTCTTTGAAATCACGCCCTATCACTGGCACCTGATCGCCGACATGGCCAACCGGCTGGGCTACGGCATCACCGTGCCGATCTATCCCATCGCTCCCGAACACGATTTCCACGCCATGTTCGGCATGGTCGGCGACGTCTACCGCCGGATGCTCGACGAGACAGAGGCCGAGGATATCGTCTTCATGGGCGATTCCGCCGGCGGCAACATGGCCGTCGTGCTGACCATGATGGCCGCGGAACAGGCCCTGCCCCTGCCGTCGCGCCATGTGCTGATTTCGCCCGGCCTCGACATGTCGCTTTCCAACCCCGAAGTGTTCGAGGCCGAACGCCGCGACCCCTGGCTGGGCATTTCGGGCGGGATGGAGGCTGTCCGGCTCTACAGCGCCGGCTTCGATCGCAGCGACTGGCACATCAGCCCGCTCTATGGCGACCTCTCGGTGCTGCCTAAAACGCTGCTCCTAACCGGCTCGCACGACCTCCTCAGTCCTGACAATCTGATCTTCGCGCAAAAGGCGCGCGCCGTCGGCGTCGAGGTCGAGGTCGTCTACGAGGAAGGTATGTTCCACGTTTGGCCACTGATCGACATGCCTGAAGCACGGCGGGCGCGCGACAGCATCGTGACCTTCCTGGCCGGGGAAAAAACCTTTGGTCAAGCCGAGATCGAGGCGATCACCTGGTCGGTCAAGGCTTCATCTAACGAACCATTCAACACCGGATTGGCCAGCACGAAAATTGCTTCCACTATCGCTTCATCTCGCCCTGGCTGGTAGTCGATATCTTCCCTGCATTCGATCAGATCTGCCCAGGCCTCCACGTCCGCAGCGGTGAGCTCTCCTTCCTGGAACCGTCGGAGCACACTCAAAATATGATCAGTGGTCAGGACGACCACTGGCGTCTCGGACCAACCCAGGTCGCTTACGTTTGCAGCCAGAACATCAATCGGCTTCCCACATGTGATGAGATCGCTGAGCACTGAAACGCGGTTCACAGCCGGCGTATCAGAACTTGCCGGTTTCCCGGAACACTTCGAAGGTCGCGCGGATATGGTCGGCAACGGCCTTGACCGGCGCGCTGGCGTCCGGCGCCACCACCATCGCCAGATTGTAAGTGCCGATGTCGGGCATCCCGTCCTTCGGGCAGAGTTCGACCATGTCGTTGCCGAGGAATGACTTCGGCAGCGGCGCCACGGCGAGATCGGACATGATCGCGGCGCGCTGGCCGGCCGTGTGCGCACTCATATAGGCGATGCGATAGTTGCGGCCTTCGCGTCCAAGCGCCTCAAGTGCGCCGGCCCGCCAGGCGCAGCCCTCTTCCCAGAGGGATACCGGCAAGGGTTCGCGCAGATGCGCGCAGCCGCCCTTGGCACCGGCCCAGACGATCGGCTCGGTGAGCAGCACCTCGGCGCCGAGCGCACTGGTCTTGTAGGAATTAGTCAAGAGCGTGATGTCGAGCGCCCGGTCGTCCATGCGCCGGCGCAGATTGCTGCTCTGGTCGATGGTGACATCGACCGCGATCGACGGATGCGATTGCGCAAAACGCTTCAGCACATGCGGTAGCACGCGCTCGCCATAGTCATCCGGCGAGCCGAGCCGGACAACGCCGACAATCTCGGGAATGATGAATTTCGACACCACCTCGCGGTTGATCGACAGCAGCCTGCGGGCATAGCCGAGCAGCATTTCGCCATCCGTGGTGAGCGACACCGAGCGGGCGTCGCGCGCGAACACCGAGCGGCCGAGAATGTCCTCCAACTTCTTGATCTGCATGGAGACAGCCGACGGCGTGCGGAAGACGGCATTGGCGGCGGTGGTGAAGCTGCCTGTCTCTGCAATCGCCACGAAAGTGCGCAAAACGTCGAGATCGAGCAGTGGCAGTGGATGATTGAGTGGGGCGTTCATGGGAAGCGACCTTCAATTTTTCTGATACAAAGCATCATTCCATTTCGTTTGATTGAACATCAGATTGGGAGGATAGTCAACACCATCGAGGCAGGACGCATTGGAAGTGGCCACGAAACGACCACGACACAAACCTGCAATCGACATGAAATGCAGTTGAAACAAAAGCGACGTAACCAACTCACCGTCTGGCATCTGCCGGCACCAAAGGAGAAAGAAATGTCTATCCTGTCGTCCATCGGTCGGATCGCGACCGAATTCAGCGCAGCCCGCGCCCGCTACCAGACCGAACGTGCCATCCACTCCCTGCCTATCGAACTGCAGAAGGACATCGGCTGGCCTGAAGCTGCCGACACCAAGACCGGGGTTCGCAACGGCGTCGGATCGTGGGCTGGAGCAAAGTAAATCGTGTGTACCATGTGCTGAAGGCCTGCCGCGCAAGCCGCCCGGCAGGCCTTCTTTGTTTTATTTGTATTCAAATGAGTTTTGGAGCCATGTCGCCAGCGCATGACGCATATGAGCAAGCCGCATAGCGACCCGGTTTCCCAGTTAGTCCCTTGTAAACAATCGTAAATTTCGAGCATGTTGCCCAAAATTGTCGCAATCCGTGTCGCATTTCATAACAAGCGCTTCGCTTTTGCGATTTAGTTTTACGCAGCACAAGCCTATATCAACGTCAGCAAACGAGCTGCCCCACTCCATCAAGCGAAGGCGACCCGTCTGAGCAACCGAATGGAGATCATCATGAAGCTTTTTGCCCGCCTCTTCGCCCGCCGCGAAATGAACCTGACCACCGCTCTCGAGCGTCAGCGCCTTGCCAACACCATGCCCGGCCAGACCGGAGCGATGGCTGCGGCGCGCCTCGGCTTCGTCGCCTGAACTTTTCTTGCAGGCAGCGCCTCCCTGCCGCTGCTTTAAAACTCTAACGCCGCCTGGTTCCTCCCAAGGTGGCGTTTTTGTTTTCGCCGCAAGGCGTGGTCTGCCTGTTCCTGAACAGTTGGGCGTCGCGTGCAGGCCTCGCTGAACACCCGATTGCCCATTTGCGACCCATGTCGCAAATTTAATCGTGTCCTGGCCGCGTAGCCGATTGACAGACATGGTTTTTCCTGATGTCGCTATGCTAATCGCGACATCCTGTTCGCGTCATGGCTGCGTGAGGTTCCCTTGAACGCCGTAAAGCATCCGATCAAGCGATCGTTTGTATTCTTTCTTATTCCCGATTTCACCATGATCGCGTTTGCGACCGCGCTCGACCCCTTGCGCTCGGCCAACCGCATGCTTGGCTATGAGGCCTATCGCTGGCGCCTCGCCAGCATCGACGGCAAGCCGGTGCGCGCCTCGAACGGGGTTGAATGCGCGGTCAACACGTCGCTGGAGGAAGAGCGTAAGAAGATGGCGGGCCCTGACCGGCCGAACATGGCCATCGTCTGCAGCGGCGTCAATGTCGAGCGCTATCAGAACAAGTCGGCCTTCGCCTGGCTACGCGAGGAGTACAATCGCGGCGTCGCCGTCGGCGGCCTGTGCACGGGCGCGCATATCCTTGCCGCCGCGGGACTGCTGTCCAACAAGCGCTGCGCTATTCACTGGGAGAACCTGCCGGGCTTTTCCGAGGCTTTTCCGAAGGCCAATGTCTTTGCCGACCTTTTCGAGATCGACCAGAACATCTACACCTGCGCCGGCGGCACCGCGGCACTCGACATGATGCTGAAGCTGATCGGCGACGACTTCGACGAGAACCTAGTCAACCGCGTCTGCGAGCAGGTGCTGACCGACCGCGTGCGCAGCCCGACCGACCGCCAGCGCCTGCCGCTGCGTGCCCGCCTCGGCGTGCAGAACTCGAAAGTACTGACCATCATCGAACTGATGGAGGCGAACCTGTCCGAGCCGCTGTCGCTGATCGAGATCGCCGACCATGTCGACCTGTCGCGCCGCCAGATCGAGCGGCTGTTCCGCACCGAGATGGGACGGTCCCCTGCCCGCTACTATCTGGAAATCCGGCTCGACCGCGCCAGGCATCTGCTGATCCAGTCGTCGATGCCGGTGGTCGAGGTGGCGGTCGCCTGCGGCTTCGTCTCGGCCTCGCATTTCTCCAAATGCTATCGCGAGCTCTATGCCCGCTCGCCGCAGCAGGAGCGCGTCGACCGCAAGCAGTTGCTGGCGGCCTGAGCCGGCACATCAAGGTTGCCTAGGCGCTCTGCGCCTGCGCCGTGCGCATCGCCTCGACGCGGATATCCTCGGTCAGCCGTGCCTTCAGCGCCGAGAATTCCGGGCTGGTCTTAAGCGTGTAGTGGCGCGGATGCGGCAGGTCGATGGCGACATCCGACTTGATGCGGCCGGGCCGCGCCGTCATCACGATCACGCGTGACGCCATGAAGATCGCCTCCTCGATGTCGTGGGTGACGAACAGCACCGTTTTCTTGCGACGCTCCCAGATGCCGAGCAGCAGCTCCTGCATCAAGCCGCGCGTCTGATTGTCGAGCGCGCCGAACGGCTCGTCGAGCAACAGGATCTCGGGATCGTTGGCCAAAGCGCGGGCGATCGCTGTGCGCTGCTGCATGCCGCCGGAAAGCTGCTTCGGCCAGTGGTTCTCAAACCCTTTCAGCCCGACGAGATCGACATAGGAAGCAACGATCCCGTCCCGCTCCTTTTCGGCCATGCCGCGTTCGCGCAAGCCGAAGGCGATATTCTCGGCCACCGTCAGCCAGGGAAACAGCGTGTAGGACTGGAAGACCATGCCGCGATCTGGCCCCGGACGGGTCACCGCCTTGCCGTCGAGCAGCACCCGGCCTTCACTTGGGGCTTCCAGGCCGGCGACAATTCTGAGCAGCGTCGACTTTCCGCAGCCCGATGGACCGAGGATGGTGATGAAGTCGTTGGCCGCGACCGCAAGGTCGACCGGCATCAGCGCCTTGACCGGCTCCCCGCCGCGCACGCCGGCGAACGTTCGCGAAACGCCCTCGATGAGAAGCTTGCTCACGCCAGGCTCCACGGAAAGAGCCAGCGGTTGAAGGCCTTGAAAGCGAAATCGGACAACAGTCCGATCAGCCCGATGACGATGATACCGAAGATGATCTGCCCCGTCGCCAGCCGCGACTGGCTGTTGATGATCATGTAGCCGATGCCGGAGGACGAGCCGATCAGCTCGGCGACGATGACATAGGTCCAGGCCCAGCCGAGCACCAACCGCAACGTCTCGGCGATCTCCGGCGCATTGGCCGGCATGATCACACGGCTGACGATGCCGTTGTTGGTGGAGCCCAGCGTATAGGCAGCCTCGACCAGGTCGCGCCGCGTGCTGCCGACCTTGACCGCGATGATCAGGATGATCTGGAACACCGAGCCTACGAAGATGACGAGCAGTTTTTCCAGTTCGCCAATGCCGGCCCACAGGATGAGCAGCGGAATGAAGGCCGAGGCCGGCAGGTAACGGGCAAAGGAGACGAAGGGCTCCAGAAACGCCTCCACCGGCTTCCAGGCGCCCATCGCAATACCGAGCGGCACCGCGACGACCGAGGCCAGCAGGAAGCCGCCGAAGACCCGCCAGATGGTGATCAGTATGTCGAGCCCGAAGCGATCCTCGACCAGCAGCCGCCAGCCATCCCGCAGCATCGACAGCGGATCGGCGAGGAAGATGCGATTGACGTGGCCGCCAAGCGTGATCCACGCCCAGAAGGCGACGAACAGCACGAAGAAGGAGATGCCGAGCACGGTTCGGATGCCCGGCGAGACAGGATGCAAGGGGCGCATGTTTAAATCATCACTTGTCCAGGAGAAAAACGGCGGCGCAAGCGCCGCCGCGAGATGGCCGAAGGCCGGACTGTCAGTTCGACACCGCGCTGGTATCGGCCAGCGTGGTGACGTCGGGCGCTTCCTTGATCAGCCCCATCTGCAGCAGAAGATCGCCGGCGGTCTTGGAAAAGTCCTGGAATTCCTTGGTGAAGAACTGCTTGTTCTCGGCCTTGTCGGCCCATTTCAGGTACTTCGCCGAATCCTCGAACTCCTTGGCCGACTGCTTCACGTCGGCGCCCATGATCTCGTAGGATTTCTGCGGATCGCTCTTGATCAGGTCGAGCGCTTCGAAATAGCTGTCGGCAAGTGCCTTGGCGGCATCCGGATTGGCCTTGAGGAATTCGGGCGTGCAGCCGACCGTGTCGAGCACCATCGGGTAGTCGAGTGTCGTCGCCAGGATATGGCCCTGGTCGGATTTGCCGCGCACCGCCGAGATGAACGGCTCATACGTGACCGCGGCGTCGTTCTGGCCGGCGAGGAAGGCCTGCGCCGCCGCGTCCGGCTCCAGATTGACGACGGTCACATCCTTGGTCGACATGCCGTTCTTGTTCAGCACCCAGGCGAGCATGAAATAGGGTGACGTGCCGGGTGCCGAGGACGCGACATTCTTGCCCTTGAGATCGGCGACGGTCTTGATGTCGTTGCGGACGACGATGCCGTCGGCGCCATAGGACTTGTCGAGCTGGAAGATCTGCTTGGTGGTGACGCCGCTGGCATTCCAGACCAGCCAGGTCTCGACCGTGGTGGCGGCGCATTGCAGGTCGCCGCTGGCGATGGCGAGCGGCCGGCTCGCTTGCGGCACCTTCTTCAAGGTTACGTCGAGGCCATGCTTCTCGAACAGGCCTGCCTGCTTGGCAAGCGTCAGCGGCGCGAAGCCGGTCCAGCCGCTGATGCCAATGGTGACAGATGTGGCAGCCATCGCCGGTGCGGACAAGCCGGCGGCAAGTGTCAATGTTGCGGCAAGAACGGCGATCCTGGTCATGTCAGTTCCCCTTTTGTTTTCTCTGCGGAAATTGTGTCACAGAGGCCAATCGGCTTGTCAATGAACAGGATGGTGAGGTGCAACGCGGGCCGGCGCCGATAGCCCCACTGGATCGCCCGCCCGCCGCCGAAACGGCATCAGCCGCCAGAAATCCGGCATGCCTTCAGTAGTCGTTGCAATAACACTCCGCCGACGAGATGCGGTCGTTCCATTCGCTGCCGCCGAAATTACGGACCCTGCGCCTGATCTCGATCGAACGGCCGCCCATCCGCGAGTCCTCATAGGCAACGAGCGTGCAGCCACGGCGGACGATCACCGACGACACGCGGTCGTTCCAGAACTGACCGCCGCGAAAATTCACGGAATCGTCGGACCCCATGCCGATAGACCGCCCGCGAAAATTTGCGTGCTCGAACATGATGCAGGCGGGCTCATCATTGTATTGGGCGCTGGCGCCGTCAGCAAACAGCACGGATGCGACAGCAGTCAGGATGGCAAGACGTTTCATCTGGTGTTTTCCTAGGTTCTGACCGCGGCCCCCGCCGCCCGATCGCGCGGCCTCGCCAGTTTGCCATTGCTTCCGTTGGAGAGGCAAGCCTAGCGGCTGTCGAACATCCAGCTGCGGTTGCGCCACATTTTCTCGCCGACCAGGCAATCGCTGACGGGCGCGTCCTGCGCCAATACGACAGGCGGATGCGCGGCTTCTTCCGCCGCCCATTGCGGTGAGGCTGGGCCGGCAAGTTCCAGCACCAGCTTGCGGCGTATGGCTTCGGGAAATTGCGTCCAGTCGTTGACCGGGATCATGAAGGCCCCAGGACCGCCGATGACACAGTCGCTGTAGTAGCGATCGAGATTGTTGACGTCGTAGGCGCCGGAAAAGCCGCCTCGGGTCATCAGCGGCAGTCCGTTGATGACGATGCCTTGCTTGACCAGCCCGTCGCGGGTGAGGTTGACGGGCGCGCCCTGGTTGTTGGGGCCGTCACCCGAAATGTCGATGACCCGCTTGTCTCCCTGGTAGCCGCTTTCAGCAAAAAGATCGCTGCCGAACTCCAGCGCGCCGGAGATCGAGGTGCGCCGCGCGCTGCCGGGCGGCTGGGCCGACAATTGCGCAACCACACGCTCCGCGTCGGCGCGATTGGCGATCACCGTCCAAGGCACGATGACGCGCTGCCAGGTGGTGCCGGCCCACTCGACATAGGTGACGGCGATCTTGCCATGAGCGCCGTCGGCGATCGCCTGCAGCACGTTGTCGTGCGTCAGCGCCGCTGCGTAGCCGTGCCGCTGGATCTCGAGTTCATCGGGCGACATCGACAGGGAAACATCGACGGCCAGCACCAGCTCGACATCGACCGGTTCATCCGCGAGGGACACCGGCGTCAGCCAGAGCATCATTGCGATCGCGGCGCCGCCCGACAAGACATGTCTCGCGCATGAAAAAGCAGACATGCCGCAAGGGTAAGCGAGAATCGTCCGATTAAAAAGTGAAAAGCCCGGCCAAGAGCCGGGCTTCGCGTTCACGCTGTTTCGCGCTTGCCGGCGCTCAGCTGCGCGGCTTGAGGTTTTCCGGGTCATAAAGCGGCTTGTAGCCGACCGCCGCGACTTCGACCGGATAGGTCTCACCGAAATACTCGATGGCGAGCTTGCGGCCTTCCTGGGCAAACGCCCACGGCAGATAGGCGAGGCCGATGTTCTTGCCGATGGTCGGACCATAGGCCATCGACGTCGTGAACGACCGGCGCCCGAGTTCGTCGACCAGCGTTTCGCCCGTCTTCGGGTCCATCACCGGCATCGTGCCGACGGGATAGCGGGCAACGCCTTTCGAATCGACATTCTCGGTCATCACCAGCGTGCACAGCGTGGCCGGCTGGTGCTCGCGCGCGCGGTACTCGACATGCCTGGCCTTGCCGCAGAAATCGTTCTCCTTGACCTTCGGACGGGCTAGATCGGCTTCGAGCAGATTGTACTCGGTCAGCAGGTCGGCATTCTGCAGGCGCAGGCTCTTTTCCATGCGGCGCGTGTTGGCATAGGTTTCGACGCCAAAGGGCATCACGCCGGTCGAGCGCAGCGCGTCCCAGACGGCGAGACCATCCTCGTAGCGCATATGCAGTTCCCAACCCTGCTCGCCGACATAGGAGATGCGGAAGGCGGTGACGTCCTTGCCGCCGATCCGGACCGGCTTGATCGCCGCGAACGGGAAGTTTTCAAGCGACAGCCCGTCCGGATTCTCGACCACCTTCTGCAAGGTCGCCCGGGCATTAGGACCCCAGATGCCGATGGTGACGTATTTCTCGGTCACGTCGGTGATCGTGACGTCGAAACCTTTGTCCTGCGCGGTGCGGCGCATGTACTGGAAGTCGCGCGGGCCGGCGTCCGCCCCGTCGATCAAACGACAGCGGTCAGCCATGCGGATGACGGTGAAGTCGGCGCGCACCATGCCTTCCTCGTCGAGGAAGTGGGTGTAGATGCCCTTGCCGATGTTGTTGTCGCCGCCGATCTTGGCCGCGCACAGCCATTCCAGCAACGCGACATGGTCGGGCCCTTCGACGTCATACATCGAGAAGTGCGACAGGTTGACGATGCCGCAATCCTCGCTCATGGCGAGATGTTCGGCGTTGGAAACGCGCCAGAAATGGCGGTTGTCCCACTCGTTCTCGCGCACCGGCACGCGGTTGCCGTATTTTTCCAGAAGATGCTCATTGGCGGCATAGCCATGGGCGCGCTCCCAGCCGCCGAGTTCCATGAAATAGCCGCCGAGTTCCTTTTCGCGCTCCCAGAACGGCGAGCGCCTGATGTTGCGGGCCTTGGAGAAGGGTTCGCGCGGATGCACCGCCGGATTATAGACCTTCATCGCCGTCTCGGTACAGCGGTCCCAGATGAACTGCTCCTTCGTCTGGTGCGGATAGAAACGCGCATAGTCGATGGCGTGATGGTCGATCGCCGTGCGGCCGTCGGTCATCCAGTCGGCGATCAGCTTGCCCATGCCGGGCCCGTCCTTGACCCAGATGGCGACGGCATACCACAGGCCCCTCACCTTCTGGCTTTCGCCCATGGAGGGGCCGCCATCCGCCGTCACCTGCAAGAGACCGTTGAAGGAATGGCTCTCGTTGTAGCCGAGTTCGCCCAGGATCGGCGTCAGTTCCATGGCGCGTTCGAGCGGTCCCAGGATCTGCTCCATGTCGAGATCGCGCTGCGACGGGGAAAGCCGGGCCTGGTCCTTCTCCAGCAGGTCCCGTGGATGGCAAAGGCGCGGATTGGTCTCTTCGTAATAGCCCCATTCGATCTGCCCGCCCTCGGCGGTCTTGGGATCGCCGGTGTCACGCATATAGGCCGAATTGCCCTGATCACGCAGCAGCGGCCAGCCGATCTCCTTGCCGGTGCCGGCGAACTCGTTATACGGGCCGAAGAAAGTGAGCGGATGGTCGATCGGCATGACAGGCAGATCCTCGCCGACCATCTCCGCGATCAGCCGGCCCCAGATGCCGGCGCAGACCACCACATAATCGGCCTCGATGGTGCCGCGATCGGTCACCACGCCGGTGATGCGGCCGTCTTTGACGATGAGCGACTTTGCCGGCGTGTTGGCGAAGGATTTGAGCTTGCCGGAGGCTTCCGCCTGGTCGACCAGTTTGCCGGCGACGGTCTGCGAACGCGGGATGACAAGACCGGCATCGGGATCCCACAGGCCGCCCTGCACCATGCCTTCTTCGATCAGCGGAAATTTTTCCTTGATCTCGGCCGGTTCGATGAGGCGGGCGCGCGTGCCAAAGGCCTTGGCCGAGGCGATCTTGCGCTTGATCTCGTCCATGCGGCTGTCGTCGCCAACGCGAGCCACTTCGAGGCCGCCGATGCGCGCGTAATGGCCCATCTTCTCGTAGAAATCGATGGAGTACAGCGTCGTCCAGCACGACAGGAAATCATGGCTGGTGGTGTAGCAGAAGTCGGAGGCATGCGCCGTCGAGCCGATGTCGGTCGGGATGCCGGACTTGTCGATGCCGACAATATCGTCCCAGCCGCGTTCGATCAGGTGATGGGCGATTGATGCGCCGACAATGCCGCCCAGGCCAACGATGACGACCTTCGCCTTTTTCGGAAACTCTGCCATTGCCCGCGACTCCAAAGTGATAAAGCGGGCGGACTATAGGGCGGAGCGGTGGCGCTGATGAAGCCTGTTTGCGACATTGGCAAAAAGCCGAGCGACCAGACGGCCGAATGGTTCACGTGGGACGCATCGGCCGGTTCTTTTTCAGCCGAAGGAGGCCAACTCAGGCGAAGGCCCACACATCCTCGGCCTGGAAGCCGACCTGATAGCCTGACGTCTTCAGCTTGACCACGACCTGGCCGATCTCGGCGGCCGGCAGCGCGCCGACCTCGACCTTGATCATGCCTGGGCGATAGCGCTTGAGGTCGAGTTGTTCGAAGACGACCCAGTCGGCGCCCTCGCAATCGACGAGGAATGCATCGATATGGCTGATACCGTTGCGGTCGAGCAGGGTCTGCAGCGTTTCCGACGGCACCTCGATATCTCTCAGATGCGGCGCGAACTTGTTGAAATTTGCGTCGGCTTCGCCCCAGGCATTCTTGCCCGACATCAGATTGGTGTCGGTCACCGACGAGCAGCCGATGAACTCGATCGGCAACGTGCCGGCCTCGAGTGCGGCGGCATCGAAGGTGTGGACGGTGATCGTGCCCTTCGTCTTGGTGACAGCCACCGGCTCGATGATGAACCGGCTCGTATCGGGATAGTTAGCGCGCAACCGCTTCTGATTGTACGGGATCGGCTCGACCAGCATGGCGCGGGCACCAGCTATGCGGTGCAGCCACGGCGTGACGTCATCGAACAACGCGCCGTCGCAGGCGCCGACATTGACCATCTGGAACGGTCGCCCTGATCCGCCGAAGCGCGCCTTCAGCGCCGCCTTGGCCAGGAATTTCGTGCCGCGTAGCGACGGCCCGCGATCGAGAAGTCCACTGGGAAGACCAAGCGACAGGGCAACACGCGCCAGGTTGGATACTGAACTCATGACTTGTCTCCGGGAAGGACGTGCAGGGCGGCGCGATGCTGGCCACGGGCCGCTGTTGCCCACAGCGCCATCAGCGGCGTCGCCAGCAGCAGGAATGGCGGGATCAGATTGGGGAAATAGATGCGAGTGTCGTGGATCGGGAACACGGCAAATTTCGCCAGCACACCGAGCACCAGCGCCGCAAACAGTATGCCGGCGCGACGCTCGAGGCGGAAGCCGGCGCGGCCTGCCGCGTACCAGCCGGCCAAAGCCAGCACCGACACGCCGACCCAGCTGTTCAGGCTGATGGCGCGCAGCAGCGACGTGGCGAACGCCCGCAGATAGGCAGCGATCGAAAATGGCGGCTCGAACCCGTCCATATTGTAGTGCTGCTGGATGCTGGAGAACCACAGATGTGGCCACCAGCCGGGGTGAAGGGCCCAGTGCGAAATGGCGAAATAGGCGACGAAGGACACCGCGAAGCCAGCCAGCGCGCCCCATGCCTTCTGCCGGAAAACGACCAGCAACACAGCGAAAATGGCAAGGAAAACAATATTGTCCGGCCGCGCCATGAAGGCAAGGAAGAGCAGGATCGCCGTTGCCGCCTCGCGGCCGCGGACATAGGCGTAAAGCCCGCCGAGGAACAGCGCCGAGCACAACAGGTCAGGCGTCGAGGCACGCGCCGCGCCGCCGAAGTCGGCCATGATCAGCACCGCGCCGACCACAGGCGCCAGCGCCAGTGCATGCTCCGAGCGCAGCCAGAGCAGCGCGATCGCGCCGAACAACAGCACGGACAACACCGAGACCAGCCGCATCGCCTCCACCGGCGACATCGCCGAACTCATCGTCGACAGGATCTCGGCATAGAGGAACTTGATCCGATACATTCCGAGCAGCGAATGGAAGTCGGCGGCATTCTCCGCCATATGGCTGCGGAAGCCGCCGCCATCGTCGGTCAGCGTCTTGTACTCGCCCGCCGACACGCCGGCCTTGACGGTGCTGTAGGCATAGTCGTGCAGCGCCTGCGCATCGGGATAGGTGCCTTCCTCGGCGATGGCGAGATAGGGCAGCATGTCCCAGTTGGCGTCCGGCATCACCCATGCCGTGAACGCCGTCAGCAGGATGTAGAGCGCGAAAGCCGCCGCGCCGATGGGTGCCGCCAAACGCGCATAGGTCCCCTCACCCCACGTCAGGCCGGCCTCGGTGAGCCGGTCGAGTGAATTTTTCTCAGCGGGAGACTTGGTCAGCATGATTTTGCTCAGCGACCTTCGCTTTAACGGACTTGGCTTTTGACGAAATCCTTGACGATCGACACGATGCCGCGCGACAGCAGGCTGTCGAAGGCATCGACGAAACGGTCGACATGCTCGCGCTGGCAGATCAGCGGCGGCTCGAGCCGGATGACGTTGCGATTGTATTCGGTGAAGGCGACGAGCACGTCATAGTCACGCAGCAAGAGCGCGCCGATGAAGCCCGACAGCGAGCCTTTCAGCTTGTCGTCGAGCACGCTGACGATCGGCCGCAGCACCATCGGCAAGGTCTGCGAGAAGTCGTGGAACTCCAGGCCGACCATGAAGCCCTTGCCGCGGACGTCCTTGATGATCTTGGGATATTTGTCCTTAAGCGCCTGCAGCCGCTGCAGCAGGTAATCGCCGGTGACCGCAGCGTTGTCGATCAGCCCCTCGTCATAGAGCACGTTGAGCCCCTCGATCGAGGTGATGCAGGCCTCGCCCATGCCGCCGAAGGTCGCCATCGCATGGATCATCGCCGTCTTCGGCGTGCCGTAGGCCTTCATATAGACCTCGCGCCGGGCAATCATCGCGCCAACCGCCGCCTTGCCGGCACCAAGCGACTTGGCCAGCGCCGTCACGTCAGGAACCACGCCGTAATGCTCGAAGGCGTAGAAGCGGCCCGAGCGGCCATAGCCGCACTGCACTTCGTCGGCGACCCACAGCACGCCATATTGGTCGCAGAGCGCGCGCAGCTTCTGCCAGTATTCGGCCGGAGCCTGGATGATGCCGCCGCCACCCTGGATGGTTTCGAGCACGATGACACCGACCTCCGGGTCGGAGCGGAACAGGCGCTCGACCGCTTCAATGTCGGCAAAGGGGATGCGGACCGTATTCTCCGCCATCTTGAAGTCGGCGCGATAAAGCTGGCCGTCGGTGATGCCCAGCACGCCCTTGGTCTTGCCGTGAAAGGAATTCTCGGCATAGGCGATTTTTGGCCGCTTCGGGCCTGCGGCGCGCTCGGCGAGCTTGACCGCCGCTTCCATCGCCTCTGAGCCTGACGAGCCGAGGAACACCATGTCGAGATCGCCGGGTGAGCATTTGGCGATGTTGTGCGCGAGGGCCGCCGCATATTGCGACATGAAGGCGATGGCGATCTCCTGGCGTTTCTCCTCCTGGAATTTTTTCCGCGCTTCCAGAATGCGCGGATGGTTGTGGCCAAAGGCCAGCGAACCAAAGCCGCCGAAGAAATCGAGGATCTTGCGGCCGTTCTGGTCGATGTAGAACATGCCCTCGGCACGCTCGATCTTGATCTTGTGGAAACCGAGCAGCTTCATGAAATGCAGCTGGCCGGGATTGAGATGCGCCTTGAACAGGTCGGTCATCACAGCGACGTCCATCGCCTTGGCCTGCTCGACGCTGATCAGGTCGGGCTTGGCGATGGTGGCGGGCGACAGCGCCGGCGCGCTGACAATGGTGCGCGCGCTCGTCTGTTCGGGCTTGGCCATGACGGTCATTTCAATCTCCTGTCTGCGCGCATGACCAGGATCGTGCGCAACGAAAGCTGTTTTGCGAGCCGCTATTCGGCAGGCACGTGTTTGGTGGCGACGGCGTGACCGGCCTTCTTGGCGCGGTACTCGCTGTAGGCGGCGATCAGCATGTCCTCGTCGCGATATTGCGGCACCCAGCCGAGCTGGCGTTCCGCCTTGGAGACATCGAGCACGCACTCTTCGTCGGCGATCAGATATTGCTCCGGATCCATGATCGGCATGTTCATCAGGTCGAGCAGGTCGAGCGTGCGCTTCACCGCCCAGCCCGGCGTCGGGATCAGGATCGATTTAGAACCCGCATGTCTGATCAGGTCGCCGAGCAGTTTCTTGACCGGCGGCGGGTTGAGCGAGCCCAGATTATAGGCCTCATCAGGCACCCCGGCCTTCCAGGCGGCGCGCGCGGCTTCGGCGCAGTCGAACACCGAGATGAACTGATAGGGGTTTCTGCCCGAACCGATCATCGGCACCGGAAAGCTCCAGTCGATCAGCTTGAACAGTTTTTCCAGAATGCCGAGCCGGCCGGGGCCGATGATCAGGCGCGGGCGGAACAGTGAGATCGACATGCCACGCTTGCGCCATTCGGCGGCCAGTTCCTCGGTCTTCTGTTTCGACCAGCCATATTCGCCAAGCGGCGCGACCGGATGCTCCTCCGTCATCGGCTGGGTGACCGTGTGGCCGTAAATCATGTCGGTCGTGTAGTGGACAAGCTTGGGTGCGCCGGCCTTGTCCATCGCCTGCATGATGTGCTCGGTGCCATGGAAATTGACCGGGAAGAAGAAATCATGCCGTTTGGCGCGAACCTGGATCGGCGACAGCATCTTGGCCGACAAATTGTAGACCATGTCGTCGGCCTTCAGCCCAACCGCGGCGACCGAGGCCGGATCGGTGACATCGCACTTGATAAAGCGGACATTGCGGTAGTGCGGCAGGTCGCTCCTGACGATGTCGGCGACGACAACCTCTTCACCATCGGCGACAAGCTTCGGGGCTAGATGGCGACCGACGAAACCGTCGCCACCGAAAATCACATGTCTCATTGGATAGTCTCGCTGTGAATCTTGTCGGAAGAAAGCGAAGCCGTTTGCGCCTCATGCCCGCGCCCGCTTTGCGCGATCAGCACCGTGCCGACGCAGATGCAGGCGATGCCGGCGATGCGCCAGCCATTGAGGTCCTCGCGGAAGACGAAATAGGCGAAGATGGCGACGGCGACATAGGCGAGGCTGAGGAACGGATAGGCGAAGGAAAGCTCGACCTTGGACAGCACATAGAGGTGCGAGGCCATCGAGATGACGAAGGTGCACAGGCCCAGGAACACCCAGGGGCTGAAGACGATCTGCAACAGCTTGACCAGGGGATTGACGCCCTCGAACGAGATCGGCCCGAGCGACATCATGCCTTGCTTCAGCATCAGCTGCGCAGCGGCATTGGTCATGACCGTAAAGAGAATGAAGACGATGTATTTCATGTGTTCCCAACCACCCCTTCACGCTTCCTATTACAAACCCGCAAACATTTCGTGAAGCCACAAGAATGTTTTGAGTGAATCGTCAATTTAACGATTCGATAACCAAGAATTACTCAAGTTTTATCTATTCCGCCGCCTCGACCGTGCCGCGTCGCGCATCGAGTTTCCTTGCCGTCCGAGCCCAGAATGACGACATGAAGGCGGGATCGCGCAACGCCTCCAGCCGCTGCCATTCGGGAAAGGACGAAGCGAAGATGTCGGCGCCCATGCGGGCATCCTTATAGGGGTTGACCGCGCCGCCGGCCTCGACGGTGATGCGATCGAGTTCCCGCAGCAGCGCGAGCGTTGCCGCCCCCCTGTTGGGGAAGTCCAGCGTCAGCGTATAGCCGGGACGCGGGAACGACAGCAGCGCCGGCGAGCGGATTGAGCCGAACCGCTTCAGCACGGTAAGGAACGAGTTCTGCCCGGCCCGCCTTGCTGCCGCCAGCAGCGCCGGCACCACCTCGTGCGCCGTCTCTTCAGGGACCACGCTCTGGTGCTGGAAAAGCCCTTTCGGTCCGTAAAGCCGGTTCCAGTCGCGCACGCCATCAAGCGGAAAGAAGAAGCCCTGGTATCCGACCTGGCGCGGCGCCGCGGACCGTCCCTTCTTCCACCTGTATGCGCCATTGAAGGCGGTCAGGAACGGCCGGTTAAGGACATTGAAAGGCGGCTGGACCGGCACCGATAGCGTGCCGCCGGCGCGCGCGGCGGCATGCGAGCCGTGCTCGGCGTGATTGCCGGTAAACAGCAGGCCGCGACCACTGTTGCGGCCACCGGCCAACTGGTCGATCCAGGCGACCGCGTACTCATTGGCCTGGTCGGCCGCCTCGGCCAGACCGAAAAATTCGCCGAGATCGCGAAACGGCGTCGCCGTCTCGACGATGACGAGCGAAGGCACCCGCATCAGCCGGATCGAGGCCGACAGGATGAGGCCGGTCAGCCCCATTCCGCCGATCGTCGCCCGAAACAGCCGCGCATTGTCGGTCGCCGAACAGCGGCGGGTCTTTCCGTCGGACCTGAGCAGCGTCAAGGTCTCGACATGGCAGCCGAAGGTGCCGCGCCGATGATGGTTCTTGCCATGCACATCATTGGCGATGGCGCCGCCGAGCGTGACGAATTGCGTGCCTGGAACAACCGCCGGGAAGAAGCCGTAAGGGGCAGCGTGTGCGATGATGTCGGATAGCAGCACGCCGCCATCGGCCTCAAGAAGGCCTGTCTCGGCATTGAAGGCGCGGATGGTATTCAAGGACCGCATGTCGACGACCGTGCCGGCCTCGTTCTGGCAAGAATCGCCGTAGGAACGGCCGTTGCCATAGGCGAGCAGCGACGCCGGCTTGGCCTGGCCGCCCTTCAGCAGCGCAATGCCATGGTCGGCACCGATCGCGCGTGGTGCCGGCGGCGTGGCAAGACCAAAGCTCGGGAAGCGTTCGGCGGCCATCCCCTACCAGCCTCCGATGACCAGCATCACCGCGCCGATCAGCACCACGATCTGGCTGCGCCAGTCGCGGATGATGAAGACGACCGGGTCGTCATGCATCTCGTCGCGGCGCGCCAGAATCCAGACGCGCATAGTGAGATAAAGCACGATCGGCGCCAGCGGCCAGATCAGCCACGGATGCGGATAAAGCTCGCGCACCGCGACGCTGTCCATGTAGAGCGCCAGCACCAGCGCCGAGGAGAAGGCCGAAGCCATTCCGGCCTGGGCGACGATCTCCTGGTCTTCGGTGCGATAGCCACGGCCGGCAATGCGCTCGCCGGGCGGAATGGCGGTGGTGCGCAGTTCGACGAAGCGCTTCACCAACGCCAGCGACAGGAAGAAGAAGATCGAGAAAGCGAGCAGCCAGAACGAGACGTCGACACCGGTCGCGGCCGCACCCGCCAGGACGCGGATCGTGTAGAGGCCTGCAAGCGTCAGCACGTCGACAAGCAGCATCCGCTTGAACGACAGCGAATAGGCCGTCGTGACCACCATGTAGCCGCCAAGCACGGCCAGGAATTCGGGCGACAAAAGCAACCCGGTGGCGATGCCGATCGCCAGCAGCACCGCGATCGCGCCAAGGCCGAACGGGATCGACAGCGCGCCGCTGGCGAACGGCCGGTTGCGCTTGGTGGCGTGCTTGCGGTCGAGCGCAAGGTCGAAGAAATCGTTGAGGATGTAGATGGCCGACGCCACCGCGCTGAACGAGACGAACGCCAGCAGGCATTGCCAGATCATGGCGGTGTTGAAGTATTCATGCGACAGCACCATCGGCACGGCGATCAGCGAGTTCTTGAGCCACTGATGCACGCGCAACATCTTGACGACGGTTCGCAATGTCGGCTTCGGCGTCGGCATCGTCTCGGCGCCGTGTGCTGCCTGCCAGCGCGCGGCATGACGGTCGGGCGCCACCACGATCGCCGTGCGCGCCGCGTCGAAGACCTGGAGGTCGTGGCGGCTGTTGCCGGCGTAATCGAAGCCGCCGTCGCCATAGGCCGCGATCAGTGAGGCGCGCTTCTTGCCGGAGGTGAGATTGTCGAAGCCGTCGGTGGCCATCACCCGGTCGAAAATGCCGAGATGGGCAGCGATGGCATCGGCGAACTTGCGCGGCGTGCCGGTCGCCAGCACGATCTTGCGGCCTTCGGCGTGCTCGGTCCGGAGGCGGCAGAGCAACGCCTCGCGATAGGGCAGCGATGCCGGATCGATGTCGATGCGCTGGGCGATCGCCTGCTTCAACCGGGCCGGGCCGCCGGCGGCCCAGAAAGGCACGAGGAAGATATAGAGCGGGTTCTTTTTGAGAAGGATGAACAGCCCTTCCCACAACAGGTCGGTAGCAATCAGCGTGCCGTCGAGATCGACCGCAAACGGTATTGCGTTCCTGTCCGACCTCGCATCCATAACCCGTCCTGCCCTACCATCGTATGATCCGGAAAACCGGAGCCTCGTTGCGCGCCGCGTTTCGGCGTCTTGAAGCTGGTATAGCCGGGAACGGCATAGCGAACGTTAAAACGCCCGGATGCAGGCGGTTGTTGCGGCGGTATTTCCGGCTTCATTGTTAAGCAAACGCTACCGAAAACAATAAAAGGCCGGGCAAATGCCCGGCCTTTCCTGTCATGCCGTCGGGGATTACTTGATGCGGGCAACGCCGCCCGAGATCTCGACCGTTTCCGAGCCGGTCAGGGCTTCGAGATCGCCATTGGGCAAGGTGACGAAGCAACCGTTCGGGCAGAATTCAACGGTTTCGCCAGCGGCCAGCGCAAGGTCTGATTTGCTGCCGCCCTCCGTCACGATCAGCGTGCGGGTCTCGGCGTCCTTGTTGACCGCGCTGGCGGCATGGGTCGAGCCGATGGCAGCGGCCAAAGCGACGGCAGCGACGAGAGACTTCCACATGTTGCAATATCGGTGTTCCCACCGCCTCTGTTGCATTTCGCAAGGCATTTTCGCCTTTGCATGGGAGCTTATATGAGATGGAAGCTGAACCGCAACTGAATGCCGCATTCATGCCGCAATTGGCTTTGCCCGGTTGCGAGCGCACCCGTTCAAGGGGCAGTTGACTGACTACACGCCTAGTCCGGATCGGGCTTGCGCGCCTTGCGTCCCGTCTTGGCGAGCTTTTTTGCTTCGGCCGCGGCTTCCACCTTGGCCTGCTCCTGTTCGACGAAATCGGCCTCGATCTTGTCGTCGTCGGTCGGCCAGGCCTCTGGCTTGCGGACCTCGACGACAGCGCGTGGCGTCGAGGGAATCTCGATATGCTCGCCGTTGAATTTCTCGAGCACGGCAAAACGGATGTCGTTCTGCGCGATATTGCCGTTCATCACATCGGCCAGGAACACGCGGATCTCGAATTCCAGTGCTGCCGCGCCGAAATTGGAAAACAGCACGAAAGGTTCCGGATTCTTCAGCACCATCGGGTGGCCGCGTGCAATCTCCGTCAGGATGGCGTGAACCTTTTTGACGTCGCTGCCATAGGCGACGCCGACCTTGATGTCGACCCGGCCAAGCTTGTTGCGATGCGTCCAGTTGCCGACGGCGTTGTTGATCAGGTTCGAATTGGGCAGGATCACCGACTGCCGCTGGAACGTCTCGATCTCGGTGGCGCGCACGCTGATCTTCTTGACGGTGCCGCTGACATCGCCGGCGACGATCCAGTCGCCGACCTTGAATGGCCGCTCGGCCAAAAGAATCAGGCCGGAGACGAAATTGGACACCACATTCTGCAGGCCAAAGCCGATGCCGAGAGAGAGGGCACCGGCGACCAGCGCTAGATTGGACAGGTCGATGCCCGCAGCCGAAATGCCGACCAGTGCCGCCAGCGCAACACCGGAGTAGCCGACCGCCAGCCGGATCGAGTTGCGCACTCCGGTATCGACCTTGCCGCGCGCCATCACCGAACCGTCGAGCCAGCCCTGGAACCAGCGCGTCAGGAAATAGCCGATGATGAAGACGACGATGCCGGAAAGGATGCCGGTGACCGAAATCGTCACCGAACCGACGGTGATCCCGGTTGCCAGCCTGTAGGCCCAGGCCTCGATGTCGCCGGGCTGGAAACCCCACATCAACAGGATCAGCGGCAGGAAGACCAGCACGATCATCAAGTTGATGGCGACGCTGACGGCGAGGCCGAGTTGATCGAGGGCGGCGTCATCGTAACTCGAATTGGCCGACAGCCAGCGCCCAACGGACGTGTCGGCGAAAGCGCCCTCCTCGCCGATCGCCCGCGCCGACAGGAAGCCGATATAGGAAGTGATGAGGATGGTGCCGGTGACCAACACTTGCACCGAGACAAAGATGGCAAGGCCAATATAGCCGAGCAAGGCCGCAGCGATGGTGAACAAACCGAGCGCGAGCGCCATGTAGCGCAGCCATGCCGGCCACGGCCGCCAGCTTCCGTCACGCGCCCTGAACGGCCGCAGCATCGCCATCAGGATCAGGATCACGCCAAAGATGATCGTGGCGCCGAAACTGCGGGCAATGGTCAGCGACAGCGGCGAGCCCATCTTGTCGTTGACGATCGACAGGAAATAGTTGACGCCGATGACCACTGCCATGGCGGTCGTCAGCCGCACCAGCCAGCGCGCCGGGCCGGTTTCGACGGGAATGAGCCGCCAGTTCGGCAGCCGCGGCTCGAGCGCCGCATTGGTCAGCCGGTTGACGCCGAACACCACAGCGATGACAGCCGCCAGCGCGTTCAGGAAGACCCCGATGTCGCCACGCAACACATTGTAATAGTTGAATAAGAACACCGTGGAGGCCAGGAATACGCTGACCGCCAATGACGGCAGCAAAGTCGACCAGAACGCCACCGATAGACGGCTGAGATAGGACGGTTGCTCGACCGTCGGGTCGGCTTCGAAGACCCGCCCGAACAGCCGCCTGCCCCCGACCAGCAGCACCAGCGCCAGTCCGAGCGCCACGAAGGTCGCTGCCAGGATGGCCTTAAACTTGAACTTGAAAGCGAAGATCAGCCAGGACGACACCGCCTTGTACAGGTTGGCGTATTCGTCATGGGCGTCGGAGAAGACCTCAGGGCTCAGGGCATCGGACAGCACGTAGCGCTTGGTCAAAAGGTTGCGGAACAGCGCGCTGCGCATGTTGCCGATCTTGTCGACCAGCCCGCTGATGCGGATCGACAGGTTCTGCGCGCTGGCGACGACTGCGTTGATCTCGGCCTTTTCCGACGCCAACGCCTGGCGTTCGCCTGTCACTATGTCAGGCTCCTGCGGCTGCCCCGCCGCGGGTGGCGGGCCCAGCACCTCGATCCGATTGTTGATGTCGGTGAGGCGCGAACGAAACGCCAGCGCACTGGTAAGTGCCGCACGCGACACGTCCTCCAGTTGCAGACGAATATCGACGAGTGAGGCATCGTCCTCACCGTCCTGCTGTATTTTCTTCTCGAGGTCGTCAGTCTTGGCCGTCAGGCCCTGGATGACTTTCTGCTGATCGGTGATCAATCCGGCAGCGCCCTGACCGAGCGCTTGCGCCATCGCGTCAAACGAAGGCGGCGCCGAGACGACAAGCGCTAGGATCAAAATGAGGCGAAGCAACCGGAAAAGCATGATTTGTTGGCGACTCACGAGCAGCAAAGGCATCTAAAAAGCCTGTCATTGATAAAGACGGCCATATCATGGGGCAAGCCGTCGCATCCGATCGCTCCACTGATCCGATCGCGGGCGTCGGCCAGTCGAAAGGCGATGGCGCAATATTGGCTTTGCGGATGCGGCCTGCTCTATAGTCTGCCGCATCGCCCGAACCGGATGACAATGATGGCAGAGTACTCGGCCTTTTCGCTGCTCGCGAACGCGCTCAAGGGAAACAAGGACTGGAAACCGGCCTGGCGCAAGCCGGATCCGAAGGCGTCCTATGATGTCATCATCATCGGTGGCGGCGGTCACGGGCTGGCAACCGCCTACTATCTCGCCAAGGAGCACGGTATCACCAATGTCGCGGTGCTGGAAAAGGGTTGGCTCGGCTCCGGCAATGTCGGCCGCAACACGACGGCCGTGCGCTCGAACTATCTGCTGCCCGCCAACACCCGCTTCTACGAGCATTCGATGAAGATGTGGGAGAACCTGTCGCACGAGTTGAATTACAACGTCATGTTCTCCCAGCGCGGCTGCCTGAACCTGGCGCACACGCCGGCCCAGTTCGACGATTATGCACGGCGCGGCAACGCCATGCGCCATCTCGGCGTCGATGCTGAATTGATGACGCCAGCGCAGATCAAACGCCTGATCCCGGCGCTCGATATCTCCGACAGCGCACGCTTCCCCGTGGTCGGCGGCCTGATGCAGCGGCGCGCCGGCACCGCCCGCCACGATGCGGTCGCCTGGGGCTATGCGCGCGGCGCCGACCGGCGCGGCGTCGACATCATCGAGAATTGCGAGGTCACCGGCTTCCTGCGCGACGGCGACCGCGTCACCGGCGTCACGACGTCGCGCGGCGACATCCGCGCCAAAAAAGTGGCCGTGACGGTCGCCGGCAGCACCGGGCGCGTCATGCAGTTGGCCGGCGTCGAGACGATGCCGATCGAGAGCCACGTGCTGCAGGCCTTCGTCACCGAATCGCTGAAGCCTTTCATCGACACCGTCGTCACCTTCGGCATGGGGCATTTCTACATGTCGCAGTCGGACAAGGGCGGCCTCATCTATGGCGGCGACATCGACGGCTACAACAGCTACGCCCAGCGCGGCAACCTGCCCATCGTCGACGAAGTGATGAGCGAGATGCTGGCGCTGTTTCCGGGCCTTGCCCGCGTGCGCATGCTGCGCTCCTGGGGCGGCGTCTGCGACATGTCGATGGACGGCTCGCCGATCATCACTACCGGCCCCCTGCCCGGCATGTATCTCAACTGCGGCTGGTGCTATGGCGGCTTCAAGGCGACGCCGGCTTCCGGCTGGTGCTTCGCCTGGACCATCGCCAAGGATCAGCCGCACGAGTTCAACGCCCCCTTCACGCTCGACCGCTTCCACCGCGGCCTGGTGATCGACGACAAGGGCCAGGGTGCAAACCCGCGGCTGCATTAGGTAAAGTCCCATGTTGATCACCTGTCCATATTGCGGCCCGCGCGACGTCGTCGAATTTACCTATCAAGGTGACGGCAACCGCGAGCGTCCCGACCCCGCCTCGCAGAATTTCGAGGCATGGAACGCCTATGTCTACGACCGGCTGAACCCGGCCGGCGACCACAACGAGATCTGGCAGCATTCCGGCGGGTGCCGCGCGCATCTCAGGGTCGTACGCAACACGCTGACGCATGAGATTTTGAGCGTCGCCTTCATGCGCGGCACCCACACCTCGACCGCACGCCGTAAGGTGGAGGACAAGTCATGAGCCCGCGTCGCACCGACACTGGCGGCCGTATCGACCGGCTGAAAACCATCCGCTTCACCTTCGACGGAGCCGCCTATACCGGCCATGCCGGCGACACGCTGGCGTCGGCGCTGTCGGCCAAGGGCGTCACCCTTTACGGGCGTTCATTCAAATATCACCGCCCGCGCGGCCTGCTCACCGCAGGCGTCGAGGAGCCCAACGCGCTGGTGACGGTGCTGAAGGGCGATGTTCGCGAGCCCAACATTCCCGCGACCATGGTCGAGATCCATGACGGACTGGTCGCCATCAGCCAGAACCGCTTTCCCTCGCTTGCCTGGGACGTCAACGCCGTCAACCAGCTTGGCGGCAAGATCCTGTCGGCCGGCTTCTACTACAAGACCTTCATGGGGCCGGTGATCGGTCCGCTCAAAGGCACTCGCTTCTGGATGTTCTGCGAGCATTTCATCCGCCGCGCCGCCGGTCTCGGCAGCGCCGGATCGGCGAAGGACCCGGCCCGCTATGAACGCATGAACGCCTTTTGCGACGTGCTGGTGGTCGGCTCCGGCCCGGCCGGGCTGATGGCCGCCAAGGCCGCTGCCGATCAGGGCGCCCGGGTCATGCTGGCTGATCTTGAGCCGCGTTTCGGCGGCTCTGCCAACTGGTCAGGCGAAACCATCGATGGCGCACCGGCCGCCGACTGGGCCCGCCGCACCGTTGCCCAGCTCGAAGGCCGCGACAATGTCCGGCTTTTGCCGCGCACCACGGTCTGGGGCTATTACGACAACAACACGCTTGCCGCGCTCGAACGGGTCAGCGACCACAAGGAGCAGCCCGGCAAGGGCGAGCCGCGCCATCGCTATTGGGCGATTCGCGCCCGCTCCGTGGTGCTCGCTACCGGCGCCTTCGAACGGCCGCTGGTGTTTCCGGGCAATGACAGGCCAGGCGTGATGCTGGCGCATGCCGCCGAGCGCTACGCCAACGAGTTCGGCGTATTGCCGGGTGAACGGATCGCGCTGTTCACCAACAACGACAGCGCCTACCGAGCGGCCGTCGCCTTGAAGAAGGCGGGTGCGGCGGTCGTTGCCATCGTTGACGTTCGGCCAGAGCCCTCAGCCGAAATGCGCAAGCTGGCCGCCGAAGCCGAGGCCGAGATCTTCGCCGGCCATGCCGTCATCGCCACCGAGGGCGGCAAGGCGCTGTCCGGCCTCAAGCTGCAACGCTTCGACATGACCAACGGCTCGCTCACCGGCGACGCCCGCAGCATCCATGCCGATTGCCTGCTGATGTCGGGCGGCTGGTCGCCGACCATCCATCTGGCCAGCCAGGCCGGTGCCAAGGCCGAGTGGAACGCCGCGCGGCAGGCTTTCCTGCCGCCGAAGCCGACCCAGCAATGGCCAACGCAGCACTGGATTGGCGCCGGCGCCTTCACCGGCAGTTTTTCCACCACTGAAGCCATTGCCGAAGGCCGCGCCGCCGGCCTTGCCGCGGCCGGTGGAACCAGCACGCCGGCGGCGTTGCCCACGGTCGAAGCCGTTCCTGGCGACCCCGATCCGGCGCCGGTGTTCGAGATCAGAGCCAAGGGCAAGAGCTTTGTCGATTTCCAGCACGACGTCACCGCGGAGGATGTGCGGCTGGCACACCGCGAAGGCTTTGTCTCGGTCGAGCACCTGAAGCGCTACACCACGCTCGGCATGGCGACCGACCAGGGCAAGAGCTCCAATGTTCCGGGCCTTGCCATCATGGCCGAGGCGCTGGGCAAGCCGATCCCCGAGGTCGGCACGACACGCTTCCGCCCGCCTTTTGCGCCGGTATCGATCGGCTCGCTGGCGGCAGAGCGCTTCGGCGACCTGAAACCCGAGCGGCTGACGCCGATGCATGACTGGCATCTCGCCAATGGCGCGACCATGTATTCGGCCGGCCTGTGGTACCGTCCGATGATCTACGGCCATGCCGGAGAGACGGTCGAGCAGGCCTATGTGCGCGAAGCCAAGGCGACCCGCGTAAGCGCCGGCATCGTCGATGTCTCGACGCTGGGCAAGATCGCCGTGCAAGGGCCCGACGCCGCCGCATTCCTCGACCGCGTCTACACCAACATGTTTTCGACGCTGGCCGTCGGCAAGGCCCGCTACGGGCTGATGCTGCGCGAGGACGGCCTCGCCTTCGACGACGGCACCACCTGGCGGTTGGGCGAGCAGGATTTCCTGATGACCACCACCACGGCCAACGCCGGCAAGGTGATGCAGCATCTGGAATATTTCCTCGACGTGATCTGGCCGGAGCTCAAGGTGCACGTCACCTCGGTCACCGACGAATGGGCGGGCGCCGCGATCGGCGGACCGAAGGCCAGGCAGATCCTCGCTGCTTGCGTCACCGGCACATCGGTCGACAACGCCACCTTGCCCTTCATGGGAATTGTGCGCGGCGAGATATCGGGTGTCCCGGTGATGATTTGCCGGCTCTCCTTCTCCGGTGAAATGGCGTTCGAGGTCTATTCCGGTGCCGGCCATGGCACCCATGTCTGGGAGGCGCTGATCGAGGCCGGCATGCCGTTCGGGCTGGTCACCTACGGGCTCGAGGCGCTGGGCACGATGCGCATCGAGAAAGGCCATGTCACCGGTGCCGAGATCGACGGCCGCACCACGGCCCGCGACCTGCACCTCGACTGGATGCTGTCGAAGAAGAAGCCGTTCATTGGCTCGGCGATGATGGACCGCGAGGGCCTGATCGCGTCTGATCGTCTGGAGCTCGTCGGCCTGATCGCGCTGGACAACCGCCCACTCAATGGCGGCGCGCACATCGTCGAGCAACTCGACGAGGCCAATCCCCACGGCTCGATCGGCCACATCACCGCCTGCTGCTATTCGCCGGCGCTCGGCAAGCACATCGCGCTGGCGCTGGTCAAGGGCGGCAAGGCACGGCACGGCACGCGCGCCAATGTCTCCGATCCCCTGCGCAACCGGTTCGGGCCGGTCGAGATCGTCTCCAACCACTTCTTCGATCCGGACGGGAGCCGCATGCATGGTTGAGCGCCAATCACCGCTCGAGCCGGAGTTTCACATTGGCTCGCATGGCAATTTCGAACACGGCGTCGAGATCATCCTGACCGAGACCGGGCTCGGCTCGATCGTGCAGCTGGCAGCCTGGCCGGGTGAGGAGAAGAAGTTGATTGCCGCCATCCGTACCGTCACCGGGCTTGCGCTACCCGATGGCGCCGGCGGCGGCCTGAGCGACGGCGTGAAGTCGGTGTTCGGCTTCGCGCCGGGAAAATTCACCGTTGCCGATGAAGCCGAAGGCCTGGCCGGCGCCTTTGCCAAGGCGGTCACCCCGGCCATCGGCACGGTGACCGACCTTTCGCATGGTCGCACCGCCATTCGCATCGCCGGGCCAAAGGCCGAATGGGTGCTGGCGAAGTTCTTCGCCATCGACTTCGCGCTGCCGGCCTTTCCGGTTGGCGCCGGCCGCTCGACCACCCATCACGATGTCTTCGCCCAGATCCAGCGTACCGGCTCCGACCAGTTCGACATCTATGTCTTCCGCTCGTTCGCACGCTCGTTCTGGAAGGCGCTCTGCCATGCCAGCGAGGAAGTCGGCTACGAGGTGCAATAGGCAGCGCCGGCCGGATGGCCGCATCGCCGCGGCTTCTGGCATCAAGGCCAGCCGGTTCTGCCGCTAGAGAATCGCTCTGCGGGCGGCCATGATGGGAAACGTGGCCGCCAAGACCGGCCCAAGGGGCATCAAAGCCCGTCTCAGGCTCGGCATAGTCGTTTGGTTCGAACATCCCATGACCGCAGAAATATCCGCCGGCGCCACCGATCGCGCCGATGTGTCGGCCAGAGCCTTGCTCCTGCTGCCACTGACGGTCGCGTGCGGCGTCTTCATGACCAGCCTCGACCAGAATGTCGTGGTGACGGCGCTGCCCGGTATCGGCGAAAGCCTCGGCCGCCCGCCCAGCCAGCTCGGCCTTCTGATCACCGTCTATGTCGCCAGCCTGATCATCTCGATGCCGCTTGGCGGTTGGGCCGCCGACCGCTTCGGCCTGCGCAATGTCTATTGCTTTGCCTTGCTGGTGTTCGCCACCGCGTCGGCCCTGTGCGGGCTGTCCGATAACATCTGGATGCTGGTCGGCGCCCGCGCGCTGCAAGGGTTCGGCGGCGCGCTGATGGGCACGCTCGGCCAGGTCGTCATCCTGCAGACCTTTCCGCGCAGCCGCACCCTGAAGATCAACATGTACATCTCGCTGGCCGGCCAGTCCGGACCGCTGGTCGGCCCGCTCGTCGGCGGAGCGCTGACCACCTACATTTCCTGGCGCTGGATCTTCTTCATCAACGTGCCGTTCGCACTTGCGGCGGCTTTGCTTGCCGCCTCGCTGTTTCCGACAGTGACCAAGCCCGGGCGCACGCCGTTCGATTTTCCGGGGTTTCTGCTGGTCGGCAGCGGCATGGTGCTGCTGGTCTTCGGCATGGATTCGCTTGCCGCCAAGGACGCTGCCGGCGGCGTCATCGCCGGTGAACTGGCGCTCGCGATCGTCATCCTGACCATTGCCTCGTTCTACTGCCTGCGCGTGCGCAATCCGCTGCTCGATCTCAAGCTCCTGCGCATCCGCACCTTCCGCATTTCCTTCCTGACCGGCGGCGGCCTGGACACGATCGGCCTCAGCTCGGTCGTCTTCCTGCTGCCGCTGATGTTCCAGCTCGGCTTCGGCATGAGCGCGGTGCAGGCGGGATCTCTGACTTTCGTTGCCGCGGTCGGTTCGGTGGCCATGCGCTTCTTCATGCCGCGTGTCCTCAACCGTTTCGGCTTCCGCCGCGTGCTGGTCTGCAACACGCCGATCGTCGCCGCCATGGTCGCTGGATTTGCCTTGATGCAGGCAACCACACCGGTGTGGATCGTGCTTGCCTACATCTTCGTCTTCGGCGTCTTCCGCTCCGCGCAATGGGCGTCGACCGGCAACCTCGCCTATTCCGACATCGCACCCGAGCAGCTCGCCCGCTTCAGCGCGCTCTATTACATCCTGTGGCAGCTCGCGGTGGCGATCAGCGTCGGCCTCGCCGCCGCGGCACTGTCGTTTCTCGCCGGCGGCGGTCCGGCGATCGCCAACGATTTCCGGATCCTGTTCGTGATCGAGGGCGTCATCACGCTGTGTGCGCTGCTCGCTTATCTCAAGCTGACGCCGCAGGACGGCGCCCATGTCAGCGGTCACGGCGCACAGATGAACACGGAATAGTGCTCGACGCCCAGTTGGCCGGTTCTGGCCAGGGCGGCCGGCTTATTCGCTGAACGTCACCCACTCTTCCAGCGGCACGCGGTCGGTGCGGAAGGCGTTTTCTGGTTTGGAAATGTCCTCATGGCCAAGCGCCATGCCGCAGACGACGATCTCCTCGTCGGGAATGTTGAGCACCGGCCTGATCTGCCGGTGATAGGGGGCGAACGCCGCTTGGGGGCACGTGTGCAAGCCCCTGCCCCGCGCCGCGACCATGATGTTTTGCAGGAACATGCCGTAGTCGATCCATGAACCCTGGTTGAGCCGGCGGTCGATGGTGAAGATCATGCCGACCGGCGCGTCGAAGAAGACGAAGTTGCGGTCGTGCTGGGCGCGCATCTTGTCGACCTCGCGACGGCCGATACCGAGCGCGCCATAGAGCCCGAAGCCGTTGGCGCGCCGCCGGGTCAGATAGGGCTCGAAGAACTGGGTGGGATAGTAGCGGTACTCATCCCAATCGGCCTTTTCGGCGCGGATGCCCGAATTGAGGATGGCGTCGGTGATCTGCTGCTTGGTCTCGCCCTTGGTGACGTAGACCTTCCACGGCTGCATGTTGGTGCCGGATGGAGCCCGCGCCGCAACCGACAGAATGGCGCGGATGGTGTCGTCGTCGACCATGTCGGGCAGGAATGCGCGCACCGAGCGGCGCGACAGGATCGCCTCGTCGACAACCTCGGCCTCGTCCGCAATTCGGGTGTTCTTTTCAAGCATGGGCCGTCCTTTAACCCTCGTCTCGACCAGACGTCCCCACTCGCCGTTCGTGCCCGAGCCTTTGCATGAACCGTCAAAATCCTGCAAGCAAATCTTGAGCATACGTGAAAATCCACTTGATTTTTTCATGAGCTTCATTTCTCATGAAATTCGGATGCAAATTTTCATGAAGTGAGCGTTTTGCCTTCACCTATCGCACGAACATTGCAGGGACCTGACGAACGCGTGCTGGCCAGCGATATCAGGGCGCTGCGCAAGGCGCGCGGGCTGACGCTTGCCGAGATCGGCCTGAAGCTTGGCCGTTCCGTCGGCTGGGTCAGCCAGGTCGAGCGTGGCCTGTCGACGCCATCGCTCAGCGATCTCAGAGCCTTCGCTGAACTGTTCGGCGTGCCGATCAGCCTGTTCTTCAGCCATGACGTGCCGGTCGAAAGCGAGCGTGGCGTGGTTGTGCGCGCCGGCAGGCGCCGCACGCTTGGCACAAGCGAATCCGGCCTGGTGGAGGAGCTTCTGTCGCCCGATCTCGGCGGTAGCTTCGAGATGGTGCGTTCGGCCTTCGCGCCGGGCGCGGAGCTGAAAAACGAGGCGCGTCGGCCGACCGAAGAGGCCGGTTACGTCGCGTCCGGACTGTTCGACATCGAGATATCGGGCGTCTGGCATCGGCTCGGCGAAGGCGACTCCTTTCGCTTCGAAGGCAAGCCCTACCGCTGGCGCAATCCGGGTGCCGAGCCGGCGGTTGTCATCTGGGTGGTTGCGCCGCCAGTCTATTGAATGCATGTCGCCCAGAAGCGTGCAGCGGCTTGGGATAACGACAAGTATCAAAAACAAAAAATGGAAAGCGCAACGCGCTTTTGGGTTTTGTCAGGGAGAAGAACATGGCCGGTTTTCCGAGCACGGCACGCGTGGTGATCATCGGAGGTGGTGCCGTCGGCACGTCCGCGCTCTATCATCTCGCCAAAGCGGGTTGGACCGACTGCGTGCTGCTCGAAAAGAACGAGCTGACCTCCGGCTCGACTTGGCATGCCGCCGGCAATGTGCCGACCTTCTCCTCGTCCTGGTCGCTGATGAACATGCAGCGCTATTCGACCGAGCTCTACCGCGGACTGGCCGAAGCGGTCGACTATCCCATGAACTACCACGTCACCGGTTCGCTGCGCCTCGCCCACTCGGTCGAGCGCATGCAGGAGTTCCAGCGTGCCAAGGGCATGGGCCGCTATCAGGGCATGGACATCGACGTCGTCGGCGTCGACGAGATCAAGCGCCGCTATCCCTTCATCGAGACGCATGATCTGAAAGGCGCGCTCTACGACCCGAGCGACGGCGACATCGATCCGGCGCAGTTGACCCAGGCGCTGGCCAAGGGCGCGCGCGACATGGGCGCCAGGATCATCCGCTTCTGCCCGGTCACCGGCGTGCGCCGCGAGAACGACGAATGGGTGGTCGAGACCGCGCAAGGCGAAATCCGCTGCGAGATCGTCGTCAATGCCGCCGGCTACCGCGCCGCCGAAGTCGGCAAGATGTTCGGCCGCGAGGTGCCGATGATGGTGATGAGCCATCAGTACATATTGTTCGAGGAAATCCCCGAACTGGCGGCATGGTCGAAGGAACAGGGCAAGAAACTGCCGCTGCTGCGCGACGTCGACACCTCCTACTATCTGCGCCAGGAAAAAAACGGCATGAATCTCGGTCCCTATGAGCGCAACTGCCGCGCGCATTGGGCGACCCATAATGATCCGATGCCGGAGGACTTTTCCTTCCAGTTGTTCCCCGACGACCTCGACCGGCTGGAGCATTATCTGGCCGATGCCGTCGCCCGCGTGCCGATCCTGGGTACCGCCGGCCTGTCCAAGGTCATCAATGGTCCAATCCCTTATACGCCGGACGGCAATCCGCTGATCGGGCCTATGCCCGGCGTTCCCAACGCCTTCGAGGCCTGCGTCTTCACCTTCGGCATCGCCCAGGGCGGCGGCGCCGGCAAGGTGCTGGCCGAATGGGTGACACAGGGCCAGACCGAATGGGACATGTGGTCGTGCGATCCACGCCGCTTCACCTCCTTTGCTGCAGCGCCGGACTACTGCGTCGCCAAGGGCATGGAGATCTACGGCAACGAATACGCCATCCAGTTCCCGCGCCATGCCTGGCCGGAAGGCCGTGACCGCAAGCTGTCGCCGATCCACGATCGCATCAAGGCGCTCGGCGCCCGCTTCGACGCCTATAATGGCTGGGAACGCGCCACCTGGTACGCCAAGGACGGCGACGACGTTTCCGAGGAGGCGACGCTGACCTTCCGTCGCGAAGGACCGTGGCAGCATCGCGTCCGCGAGGAATGCCTTGCCGTTCGCGACGCAGCCGGCATCCTCGACCTGCCGGGCTTCTCGCGCTTCAACCTCGACGGGCCAGGTGCCGCCGAATGGCTGAGCCTGCAGGTCACCGGGCTGGTGCCGAAGATCGGCCGCATCGGCCTCGTCTATTTCGCCGACGACAAGGGCCGCATCGTCACCGAAATGTCGGTCGTGCGCCATGATGAGAACCTGATGACGCTGATCACCGCGGCGGTCGCGCAATGGCATGATTTCGAATGGCTGAAATCGAGGATGCCCAAGGATGCGCCGTTCAGGCTGATCGACCGCACCGAGGAATTTTCCACCCAGATCCTGGCCGGCCCGAACTCGCGAAAAATCCTCGCTGATATCTGTGAGGCCGACCTCACTTTGCCGTGGCTGACGCATCAGGAGACGAAGATCGCCGGACGCTGGGCGAAGCTGGTGCGCGTCTCGTTCGCCGGCGAACTCGGCTGGGAAATCCACACCAGGGTCGACGACACCGCCGCCATCTTTGACGCCATCTGCGCGGCCGGAGAACAGCATGGCCTCAGGCCATTCGGCATGTACGCGCTGGATTCGCTCCGGCTCGAAAAGGGCTACCGCACCTGGAAGGGCGACTTGTCGACCGACTATTCGATCCTCCAGGGCGGATTGGAGCGCTTCGTCAAATGGGACAAGCCCGATTTCCGCGGCAAAGCGGCACTGCTGAACGAGAAGCAGCAAGGCGTGACGAAGCGTTTCGTCACTTTGGTCGTCGAGAACCCTGGTGACTGCGACGCCCCTTCTGTTTCCACACTCTGGCACGACGGCAAGATCGTCGGCGAAACGACATCAGGCGGCTGGGGTCATCGGATCGACAAATCGATCGCGCTCGGCATGCTGCGCGCCGATCTGGCGGAACCGGGAACAGCGATCGAGGTCGAAATCTTCGGCGACCGTTTTCAGGCGGTCGTGCAGAAAGACGAGCCTTTGTGGGATCCAAAGAACGAGAGGCTGCGCGCGTGAAGAAAATCATCCTCACGGATGGCGGCATGGGCCAAGAACTGGTCCGCCGCAGCAAATCCGAGCCGACGCCGCTATGGTCGGCCAGAGTGCTGATCGACGAGCCGGATCTCGTGCGCGACCTGCACGCGGAATTTATCCGTGCCGGCGCCCGCGTCATCACCATAAACACCTATTCGGCGACACCCGAACGCTTGGCGCGCGAGGGCGCGGAAGACCTCTTCAAGCCCTTGCAGAAGCGCGGCATCGAGCTTGCGAGGCAAGCCTGCGACCAGGCCGGCGAGGCAACCATCGCCGGCTGCCTGTCGCCGCTCTTCGGCAGCTATGCCCATGCGCTGACCATTTCATTCGAGGATACGCTCGACATCTACCGCCGCATCGTTGCCGAGCAGGCTGATGGCGTCGACTTGTTCCTGTGCGAGACCATGGCTTCCACCGCGGAGGCGCGTGCGGCGGTGACCGCGGCGTCGGAAAGCGGCAAGCCGGTATGGGTTTCGTGGACGCTGGCCGATCATGGCAAGCCACGCCTGCGCAGTGGCGAGGCATTAGCCGCGGCGGCAAGCGCTCTCGATGGCCTGCCGGTGGCAGCGCGGCTGGTCAATTGTTGCCGGCCCGAGGCAGTCAGCGCAGCGCTGCCCGAGCTGATTGATCTCGGCGGCCCGGTCGGCGCCTATGCCAACGGCTTCACCTCGGTCGAAGCGCTCAAGCATGGCGGCACGGTGGATGTCCTGCACGCACGCCACGACCTCGGTCCGGATGCCTATGCCGACCAGGCGATCGGCTGGGTGGAGGCCGGCGCGAGCATTGTCGGCGGCTGCTGTGAAGTCGGACCGCCACACATCGCCGCGCTGCGCGACCGGCTCGAACAGGCCGGCTACGAAATTTCGGGAGATATACATGCCTAGACCATCATCGCGCATTTCCGGCATCGTGCCTTCGGGCAAGGACGGTTGGGAAGTCCATTCGGCCGCTTGGGCCCGCAAGGCGGCCGGCGAAGACATCATCATGCTGTCAGTGGGCGACCATGATTTCGACACGCCCTCAGAAACCATCGAAGCCTGTGTGACCGCGGTTCGCGGCAGCAATCACCACTACACCCCGCTTCCCGGCCTGCCGCGCCTGCGCAAGGCTATGGCGGCAGCCTCGAGCGCCTGCACCGGCGTCGAGACGACGCCGGATCAGGTCATCGCCACGCCGGGCGGCCAGGCCGCACTCTACGCGGCCGTGCAGGCTGTTCTCGACCAAGGCGACCATGCCATCGTGGTGGCGCCCTACTACGCCACCTATCCCAACACGTTCAGCGCCGCCGGTGCCAGTTTCACCGTGGTCGAGACACCGGCCGAGGATGGCTTCCAGCCGCACGCCGACATGATCCGCGCAGCACTTCGGCCCAACACCCGCGCCATCCTGATCAACACGCCGAACAACCCGACCGGTGCGGTCTATTCGCGCGAGCGGCTGGAACAGCTGGCGGAGGTCTGCAGGGAGCATGACCTCTGGCTGTTGTCGGACGAGGTCTACTGGACACTGGGCGGCGGCGAGCACGTCTCGCCGCGCTCGCTGTCCGGCATGGCCGAGCGCACTCTGGTCATCAATTCCATGTCGAAGAGCCACGGCATGACCGGCTGGCGCATGGGCTGGCTGACGGGACCAAAAGAGATGATTTCGCTGCTGGTCAATCTCAATCTGGTGACGACCTATGGCTTGCCGGCCTTCATCTCGATTGCCTGCGCCGAGGCGCTCGAGAACCGTTATGGCGTCAAGGAAATCGCCGAACGCTACGCCGCGCGCCGCACCGTCCTGCTCGACGCCGTGCGTGGCATGAACGATGTTACCGTGCGCGGTTCCGAGGGCGGTATGTACGTCATGCTCGACATATCGGCCGTCGAACCCGACGACGAGAAATTCGCCTGGGCCCTGCTCGACAAGGAAAAGGTCGGCGTGATGCCTGGCTCCAGCTTCGGCGAGGCGGCCGCCGGCCACATTCGCATCAGCCTCTGCCAGCCGGAGGCCGTGCTGCGAGAAGCAGCGCTTCGGCTGCGCCGTTTTACCTCCAGCTATCGCCGGGAGGCCGCATGACCGCCAAGGCCATCCCCACCAAGGCCAGAGCTGTCGTCATCGGCGGCGGCGTCTCCGGCTGTTCGGTCGCCTATCATCTGGCCAAGCTCGGCTGGACCGATATCGTGCTCCTGGAGCGAAAGCAGCTGACGTCGGGCACAACCTGGCATGCCGCCGGCCTTATTGGCCAGCTGCGCGGCTCGCAGAACATGACCCGGTTGGCGAAATATTCGGCCGACCTCTACGTCAAGCTAGAAGCCGAGACCGAGGTCGGCACCGGCATGCGCCAGGTCGGCTCGATCACGGTGGCGCTGACCGAAGAGCGCAAGCATGAGATCTACCGACAGGCGTCTCTCGCCCGTGCGTTCGATGTCGACGTGCGCGAGATTTCACCGAATGAAGTCAAGGAGATGTACCCGCATCTCAATTTGTCAGACGTCGTCGGCGCCGTGCATCTGCCGCTCGACGGCCAATGCGACCCCGCCAACATCGCGATGGCGCTGGCCAAGGGTGCCCGCCAGCGCGGCGCCACCATCGTCGAGAATGTGAAGGTCACCAAGGTCCACACCAAGGCCGGTCGCGTCGCCGGCGTGTCGTGGGCGCAAGGTGAAGAACAAGGCACGGTCGAAGCCGACATCGTCATCAACTGCGCCGGCATGTGGGCGCGTGAGCTTGGCGCCCAGAACGGCGTCACCATCCCTCTGCACGCCTGCGAGCACTTTTATCTCGTCACCGAGCCAATCCCGGGCCTTACCCGCCTGCCGGTGCTGCGCGTGCCGGACGAATGCGCCTACTACAAGGAAGACGCCGGCAAGATGATGCTGGGCGCCTTCGAGCCGGTGGCAAAACCCTGGGGCATGGACGGCATCCGCGAGGATTTCTGCTTCGACCAATTGCCTGAGGACATGGACCATTTCGAGCCGATCCTCGAAATGGGCGTCAACCGGATGCCGATGCTGGCGACCGCCGGCATCCACACCTTCTTCAACGGTCCCGAGAGCTTCACCCCCGACGACCGCTATTATCTCGGCGAGGCACCGGAGCTGTCCGGCTACTGGATGGCGACCGGCTACAACTCGATCGGCATCGTCTCCTCCGGTGGCGCCGGCATGGCGCTGGCGCAGTGGATCAATGACGGCGAAGCACCCTTTGATCTCTGGGAAGTCGACATTCGCCGCGCCCAGCCATTCCAGAAGAACCGCCGCTATTTGAAGGAGCGAGTCTCCGAAACGCTCGGCCTGCTCTATGCCGATCATTTCCCCTATCGGCAGATGGCGACCTCGCGCAATGTCCGCCGCTCGCCCCTGCATGAACATCTCAAGACGCGTGGCGCCGTCTTCGGTGAGGTCGCCGGCTGGGAGCGCGCCAACTGGTTCGCCCGCGAGGGCCAGGAGCGCGAATACCGCTATTCCTGGAAGCGGCAGAACTGGTTCGACAACCAGCGCGAGGAGCATCTGGCGGTCAGGAACAAGGTCGGCCTGTTCGACATGACCTCGTTCGGCAAGATCCGCGTCGAGGGCCGCGATGCCTGCGCCTTCCTACAACGGCTCTGCGCCAACGACATGGACGTGGCGCCGGGCAAGATCGTCTACACGCAGATGCTCAACCAGCGCGGCGGCATCGAAAGCGACCTCACCGTCTCGCGGCTGTCGGAAACTGCTTTCTTCCTTGTCGTTCCCGGCGCGACGCTGCAGCGAGACCTCGCCTGGCTGCGCAAGCATCTGACCGACGAATTCGTGGTCATCACCGATGTCACCGCCGCTGAAGCCGTGCTCTGCCTGATGGGGCCGGACTCACGGAAGCTGATCCAGAAGGTCAGCCCGAATGATTTCTCCAACGAAGCCAACCCGTTTGGGACGTTCCAGGAGATCGAGATCGGCATGGGCCTGGCCCGCGCCCATCGCGTCACCTATGTCGGTGAACTCGGCTGGGAACTCTACGTCTCGACCGACCAGGGAGCTCATGTCTTCGAGGCGATCGACGAGGCGGGTGCTGATGTCGGCCTAAAGCTCTGCGGCCTGCACACGCTGGATTCCTGCCGCATCGAAAAGGCCTTCCGGCATTTCGGCCACGACATCACCGATGAGGACAATGTGCTGGAAGCAGGCCTCGGCTTTGCCGTGAAGACAGCCAAGGGCGACTTCATCGGTCGCGATGCGGTGCTGCGGAAAAAGGAGGCCGGCCTGTCACGCCGGCTGGTGCAGTTCCGGTTGAAGGAGCCGCAGCCCCTGCTCTTCCACAACGAGGCGATCCTGCGCGACGGCAGGATCGTCGGCCCGATCACCTCGGGCAATTACGGCCATCATCTCGGCGGCGCCATTGGGCTGGGCTATGTGCCGTGTCTGGGCGAGAGCGAGGCGGATGTTCTGGCATCGTCCTACGAGATCGAGATCGCCGGCGAGCGTTTTGCTGCGGAAGCATCGCTGAAGCCGATGTATGACCCGAAGTCGGAGCGGACGAGGATGTAGTTGTTTCACCCTCCCCTTGTGGGGAGGGTCGGCTCGCAGTCGTAGCGAAGCGAAGATGGCGAGACGGGGTGGGGGGTGCGCCCTACGAGACCCCCACCCCACTTCGCAAAAGCCGCTTTGCGGCATTTGCTGTGTGACCCTCCCCACAAGGGGGAGGGTCAAGCCCCTCAGAACCGCTCCAGCTTCCATCGCACCTTCGCCAGAAACGCGGCCCGCGTCCGTGGCGTAGAGGCATCCATCAGATAGTGCGCCAGGAAGAAGGTCCGGCAGCGCCTCGCGCACAGTGCCCGCATGCCGCGCAGCAGGGTCTTGCGTCCGGGCTGGCCGACAACGACGCTCCACCAGGTCGGCGCACCGCAGGTGGTGATGACACCGACCTTGGTCACATGCGTCATCAGCGACTTGATCCGCCCCTTGCCCTCCGGCAGCTTGAAGGCGACGTCCGTCGCCCACACCCGATCGAGCCAGCCTTTCAGCATCGCAGGCAGCCCGTACCACCAGGTCGGATAGACAAACAGGATCGCTTCAGCCCAGTTGAGCAGCTCGAAATGCGGCTTCAGCGCCGGATCCTGCGGCGCCTGGTCGTTGTAGGAGCGCCGTTCGTCGCATCCCATCACCGGGTCAAATTTCTCGGCATAGAGGTCGAGCAGCCGCACCTCCCAGCCTCGCGCCTTCAGCACCTCGACGGCAGTGTCGCGGATCGCCGCGCAAAAGCTCTCCGGCACCGGATGGCAGTAGACCACCAGTGCCCGCATCAGAAGGCGTCCATACTGGCCGCGACCTTGGTCATGAACGCCTTGCGCGTTTCAGCGGTCGACAGGTTCATTGCATAGTGCGCGAGATAGCTCACCGGCGCGCCGGGCTTTACAGTGGCGCGCAGCATGCGCTTGATCAGCTTGCGTGGGGGATCGCCCATCAGCATGGCGCGGAACCGGCTGCCGCCATAGGTGGTGACCGCCGCGACCTTGATGATGTTGTGCAGCGAGGGCTGCACCTTGCCGTTGACCAGCTTGAACGACACGCCGGGCAGGAAGACGCGATCGAAGAAGCCTTTCAGGACCGCCGGAAAGCCATAGTTCCAGACCGGGTAGGACAGCACCAGCGCTTCGGCCCGCAGCAGGCGCTCGACATAAGGCGCCACAGGGTCGGCCGGGCCGCGCGCATCGTGGTAGTCCAGCCGCTCCTGACGTGTCAGGCGCGGATCGAAATTCTCGGCGTAGAGATCGCAATCGTCGACCTTGTGGCCCGCTCTCGTCAGCCGCTCGACGATCATCCGGTGCAGGCCGGCATTGAAGCTGGTCTCGACCGGATGGGCGTGGAGGACGAGAATGTTCATCAGCCGGCCTTTTGCAGCCCCTTGAACAGGAAGGTCCGGCCCGAACGGTAATCATAGTCCGGGTTTTCCCAAGCGATCATCTTGCCGGGGTTGAGCAGGCCCTGCGGATCGGTCTCGCGCTTGAAGGCAAGCTGCACCGCATCCGTCTGCTTCATGCCGCCCTCTTCCAGAGTGTAGCGGTGCGGATTGAAGATCGGGCAGCCATTCTCCTCATGCAGGCGCACGATCTCGTCGAGCCGCGCTTCGGTGGTGAACTTGACCAGCGGCAGGCCGAAGCAGGTGATGTTGCCGTCCAGCCGCACGAATTCCAGGTGCGAAAACACCTCGCCAGGAAACATCGCATCCATCTTCTCGACCAACGCCAGCTGGTTGGGGAAGGGATAGAGCGATTGCAGATAGGTGATCGAGGGGTCCACGCGCAGCGCCCTGAGCGTGGTGTGGTTCCAGGCCAGCTCATAGGCGGGCGGCAGGCCCTTCTTGTCCTCCGGCGTCGCTGTGGCGGCATTGAAAATGACCTCGCCGCCGGCTCGGCGGGTGAAGGCCAGGAAGGCGTCGAGCCCATGCTGCGCCACCATGACGACGCAGATGCTCTGCCCTTTCTTGAGGAACTTCTGGTGCCGCTTGAAATAGAGCTGCGGCACGGGCGCCGCTATCGGCGTGATCAGCTTGGTCAGGATGCCGTCCTGGCAAGCCAGCGCATTGCCATAGCGGGCCGCCTCCATGAAGCTGTCGAAGCCGACAATCACATCGACCCAGTCATAGGCTGATGTCAGCGGCATCTCGACTTCGGTGATGATGCCGTTGGTGCCATAGGCGTGGGTCACCTTGTGCAAATCCTCGCCGGTGAGTTCGAGCGCCTTCGGCTCGGCCTCCATGGTCACCACGCGCAGCCGCAACACATTGCCGAAATCGCGCAGGCCGCCGAAATTGATCGAGCCGACGCCGCCGGAACCGCCCGCGATGAAGCCGCCGATCGAGGCGGTGTTGTAGGTGGACGGCGACAGCCGGAGTTCCTGGCCGGAATGCGCCCGCGTTGCCTTGTCGATGTCGGCCAGGACCGCACCCGGTCCGGTCACCACGCGACCCGGCGCGATCGACTTGATCTCGTTCATTTCGGCGAGGTTGAGCACCACGCCGCCGGAGAGCGGCATGGCCTGGCCGTAATTGCCGGTGCCGCTGCCGCGCGGCGTCACCGGCACGCCATGCTTGTGGCAGGCCGCAAGCACGCGGATCAGCTCGGCCTCGTCCTTCGGCGTCACGATCAGGTCGCCGGTGACATGATCGAGCTGCTGCTTCAGCACCGGGCTGTACCAGTAGAAGTCGCGGCTCTTCTGCTGGACGATGGCCGGATTGTCGTCGAGCTTGAGGCCCTCGAGATCGCGTTTGAGCGCCGAAACTTCCATCATTCCACCATCAGTTCGTCGAGTTCGGCATAGTCGGGCAGTTGCCGGTCGATCGCGCGCCCGCTGCGCACGACGATGCGATCCGATTCGGGCCGCGACAGCAATTCCGTCCAGCTCCTGCCCTTGAACACGACGAAGTCGGCATCACCGCCGGCAGCGAGCGTGCCGAAACCGTCGAGCCGCATCACCCTGGCAGGTGTCGCGGTGACCGCTTGCGGCCAGTCGGCGACCGGATGATCGAAATGCAGGATGCGCGTCGCCATGCGGTAGACCTCCAGCATGTCGAGATCGCCATAGGCATAGAACGGGTCACGCGTGTTGTCGGAAGCGACAGCGACCGGAATGCCACGCGCCTTCATCTCGTGCAGCAGCGTCACGCCGCGCCAGCGCGGTGTGGTGTGGTCGCCGCGCCGGTCCTGCAGATAGAGATTGCACATCGGCAGCGATACGACCGCGAGCCCGGCCTTCGCCACCTTGTCCAGCGTGTCGAGAACATCGAGGTCCGGCTGGCGCGCCAGCGAGCAGCAATGGCCGACGAGGATGTTGCCCTCGAAGCCGTTCCAGAGTGCCGCCTCGGCGATCTTCTTCAGCGAGATCGCCGCGATGTCGTCGGTCTCGTCGGCATGGAAATCGAGATCGAGGCCATGCTTGATCGCCTGCGCGAAAACGTGGTCGAGCAGCTCTTCGAGATCCGGCACCATATAGGTGACGACACCGAGAACACCCTTGGCCGCGGCAACCCTTTTTGCCAGCCTGTCGAACCATTTCCTGTCGCGCACGCCCTCGATGCCGATCAGGCACGCGCCCTGCAATTCGATGCGGCCGCGCCATGTCTCGCGCATCGTTTCGAACACCGGCCAGGAGATTTCCTCTTGCGGCGCGACGCTGTCGAGATGAGTCCGCAGCGCCCTGGTGCCATGCGCGTAGGCTGAGCGCAGCGAGAAATCCATGCGCCGCGCCACGTCCTCGGCGCTCCAGCGCGCAGTGCGGTCGGCGCCGGTGGCGTTCAGCGCACCCATGAAGGTGCCATCCGGATTGGGTTTTCGTGGCCAGATATGGCCCTTGTCGATATGCGTATGGCAGTCGACGAAGCACGGCAGGATGATCCGGCCGGCAAGGTCGACGGCGTCCACCGGCACTGCGGTACGGCCATGGGCGGCAATGCTGGAAATCTTGCCGTCGGCGACAGCGATGTCTGCAAGCGCAAAGCCATCGCTGTCGAAAGCGGCGGTGAATCCCGGCGTCAGGGACGCGTGAAGCCGGGCGTTGGCGAGGCGGTATGAACCTGTGTTCGGCACCAAGGAACTAGCGCTCCTGCTTCAGCGCGCTTTCATGCCAGCGCCTTAGAATGAGATGCGAAATCAGCGACAACACGAGGAAGATCAGGATGCCGGTTAGCGAAATCAGGAACAGCGCCGCAAACAGCCGCGGCGCGTTGAGCCGGTAACCGGCTTCAATGATGCGTGAGGCAAGCCCCGACGACTGGCCGGTGGCGCCGGCGACGAACTCGGCCACCACGGCACCGATCAGCGACAGGCCGCCGGCGATCTTCAACCCGCCCAGGAAATACGGCATCGCCGCCGGCAATCTGAGATAGCGCAACTGCTGCCAGCGCGTCGCGCCATTGAGCTTGAACATGTCGCGCAGGTTGCGGTCGACCGAATTGAGGCCGAGCGTGGTGTTGGACAGGATCGGAAAGAAGGCAACGATCCAGGCGCAGAGCAGGAGCTTGGTCGTCTGGTTGTCGACATAGATGTTGATCAGCGGAAAGATCGCCACGATCGGCGTCACCTGCAGCACGATGGCGAATGGGAAGAACGACATCTCGACCCATTTCGATTGCGCGAACAGCACCGCCAGCCCGACACCGCCGATGACGGCCAAGGCCAGGCTGAGGAAGGTGATGCGCAAGGTCACCAGCAGCGCGGAAAACAGCAGGCCGGCATCGTTGTAGAGCGTCCAAAGCACCACGCCGGGGCGCGGCAGGATGTATTGCGGGATCCCATTCCACACGCAGATGCGATCCCATAGCCAGATCGCCAGGATCATGATCGCCAGCGGCAACACCCAGCGACCAATCCGTTCGAGCCGCTCCTGGCGCACGCGGCGCGCTTCCTCGGGATCGAGCTTGAGCACGCCCTCGTCAATGGCCGTCATGATGCGCGCCTGCTGTTGAATTGATGGCCTTGACCAACACGTCGGAGGCCTGCCGGCACAACGCCGCATAGTCGGGCGAGGTCCGGAACGCCTCGTCGCGCGGATAGGCTGCCTCGATGGCGAGTTCGTCGAACACCCTGCCCGGCCGCGCCGCCATGACGACGACGCGGTTGGAGAGAAACACGCTTTCGAAGACGCTGTGGGTGACGAAGACGACGGTGAAGCGCTCGTCCTGCCACAGCTCCAGAAGATCGTTGTTGAGCTTGAAGCGGGTGATCTCGTCGAGCGCGGCGAACGGCTCGTCCATCAACAGCACACGCGGTTTCGTCACCATGTCGCGCGCGATCGAGACACGCATCTTCATGCCGCCGGACAGTTCGCGCGGCACCGCGTCTTCGAAGCCGGTCAGGTGAACCCGCGCCAGCATTTGCGTCACCGCCGGCGCCGCCTTGGCGCGGGAAACGCCTTTCAGCCTGAGCGGCAGCCAGACATTGTCGAAGACGCTGGCCCAGGGCAGCAGCGTCGGCTCCTGGAAGACGAAGCCGATGTTGGAGCGGTCAAGCGAGCCGCCGCCGCGCCAGTCGAGCACGCCGGAGGTCGGGGTCGACAGGCCGGCGATCAGCCGCAGCGCCGTCGACTTGCCGCAACCGGACGGTCCGAGCAGACTGAGGAAATCGCCTTCCCGGATCGTCAGATCGACATCGTTGAGCGCCGTCACGCCGTTGGAAAAGACCTTGCCGACGCCACGCAGCGCCAGCAATGTCGGAGCGACATCCGACGCGTTCGCCGGCGCTTGCGCCACATTCTCCTGCATCATGCCGGAACGGCCTACTTCTTCAGCTCGAGCCCGACACCCTTGTTGACGAAGGTCAGCGTGTAGGCCTTCTTGATGTCGATGCCGGCTGGCGTGACCTTGGCCTTGACCATCTTGTCGTAGAAGCTCTGGATGCGCGCGTCGGTCATGGCGCCGATGCCGAGCTTTTCGGTGTCGCCTGAATCGGCAAGGCCGAACTTTTTCATCTGCTCGATCGAGAAAGCGATCTGCTCGTCGCTCATGTCAGGATTGTCTTTCTTGATCATGTCGTTGGCGGCCTTGTTGTCGCCGTAGAGATATTTGTACCAGCCCTTGGCCGAGCCATCGACGAAGCACTGGACCACCTCCGGCTTCTTGTCGATCGTGTCCTGCATCACCTCGATCGTCGTCGAGTAGGTGTCCCAGCCATAGTCGGCAAGCAGGAACTGGTTCGGTACGAAGCCGCCTTCCTTCTTGACCGCGAACGGCTCGGAGGTGACGTAGCCCTGCTGGATCGACTTCTTGTTGGCGAGGAAGGGAGCGGTGTTGTAGGTGTAGGGCGCGCGCTTGGCGGCGTCGAAGCCGAGCTCGATGACCATCCACTGGAAGAAGGTCTGCACGCCCTCGTCGCCCAATATGTACTGGTCGGCGTTCTTCAGATCTTCCCACTTGTCGAGCCCCTCGCCGGGGTGGGACATGATGACCTGCGGGTCCTTCTGGAAATCCGCCGCCACCACGCGCATCGGAATGCCTTGCTGGACGGCATCGAAAGCCGACAGCAGATTGCCGCCCATGTAGAAATCGATCTTGCCGGCAAGCAGCATCGGCCGGCCGCTGACCTGCGGACCGCCCTGCATGATGGTGACGTCGAGGCCGCAGGCGGCGTAGGTGCCGTCAGCCACCGCCTGATAATATCCGCCATGCTCCGGCTCGGCCAACCAGTTGGTGCCGAAGGTGACTTTTTCATTCGCCGCGGCACCGAGCGTGCTGGCCGCAAGCAGGGCCACCACCGCCACCGAGATCTTCTGTTTTCCGTACATCAACATCACCCTTTGTTTGCTCCGGCACGCCACGCGCCAGGCTCGACACCAGAGATTCAAGAAGCAAGACACATGCCACCGGCGTCTTGCGCCGGGACCGCCCGCTTGCACCACAGCCATCTGCGAAGCCGGACGGGTCGTGCTGCACCGGAGGCATCGTGCCTATTTTTTGAACGCCTGTCCACAATCGCCCCAGCGACATGCACCGCCATCTTGAAGGTATGGTGCATCCGGTCTTAGGCTACCGGCGAACCGGAGATTGCCATGTTCAAGTTCCTCACCCCGAAGTCGATAAAGCCACCCTTTGCCCGCTACAGCCACGGCGTCGAGGTGCCCGCCGGCAAGCGGCTGGTGCTGTGCTCGGGCCAGGTCGCCATCACGGCGGACGACCAGATACCGGAAGATGCCGGCGCACAGGCCGAACTCTGCTTCCGCAACATCGCGGCAGTGCTCGGAGAGGCCGGTTTGGGGCTGCAGGATATCGTCCGCATCAACGCCTACGTCACCGACCGCGCGCACCTGCGACCCTATATGGATGTCCGCGACCGGCTGTTTTCCAGCCCGGCGCCGGCCTCGACGCTGATGATCGTCTCGGGTTTCGCCCGGCCTGAATTCAAGGTCGAGGTCGAGGCCATCGCGGCTGGGTGATCGACAGGCCGCGCTTGCCGCGCTAGGTCTGACCTATTATCGAAGAGGCGTGACATGACCGTTGCAAACAAACGCGTGTGGTGGGGCGACTACCGCACGACCGAATACGCCTCGATCGACCCGGAGGCGACGATCGCCGTGCTGCCGCTGGCGGCGATCGAGCAGCATGGTCCGCATCTGCCGGTCTCGACCGACACTGCGATCATGAACGGCATGCTCGACACAGTGATTGCCCGCCTTCCAGACGATCTCGACATCCGCATCCTGCCGGTGCAGGCGGTGGGCAAGTCGAACGAGCATCTTCACGCACCGGGCACCCTCACCCTGCCGGCAACGACGCTGGTCGACGCCTGGACCGAAATTGGCCTGTCGATCGCACGGGCCGGCGTGCGCAAGCTGATCGTCGTCAATTCGCATGGCGGCAATGAAGAGATCATGGGCATCGTCACGCGCGAACTGCGCGTGCGCGAAAACATGCTGGCGGTGAAGACCAGCTGGCAGCGCTTTGGCCGCCCGGCGGGCATGTACACCGAAATCGAGGACCGTCACGGCATCCATGGCGGCGATGTCGAGACGTCGCTGATGCTGCATTTCCGGCCAGATCTCGTCGACATGGGCAAGGCCGACAATTTCGTTTCCAATGTCGCGAAGGCTGAAAAGGAATTTTCGCTGCTGCGCCACACCGGCACCCATGCCTTTGCCTGGATCGCCAGCGATCTCAACCCGAATGGCGTGGTCGGCGATGCCAGCATCGCCACGGCCGAGAAAGGCCGGCTGACATCAGAACATCAGGCCGATGGTTTCATCAGCCTGCTGCGCGATGTGCGTAAGGCAGAGCTTGCCGACTGGCTGAAATAGCACTCCCGTCTCAGGGCAGGTCACCTGAATATCAACATGTCCTAGAGGTCGATCTTCAGCGCAAAGGGCGCTCCTTCAAAAGCGTCGGCGCCGCGCCCGATCGCCTGGATCGCCTCGATCATGCGGCCGTTGCGGTCGAGCAGGAGGTCGGCCACCGCAATCAGCCGCGGGTTGGGCGTCGCTGAGGGAGACAGCGTCCGCAGCGTCTGAGCCAGTTCGGCTTCGTCGCGCTTCGGTGCCAATGCCGCGGCGATGATGTAGGCCGAGGCGGTCGAGCGGCTGATGCCGGCATAGCAATGCACGACCATCGGCTTTGCCCGGTCCCATCGGCGCGCGAAATCGAGCAGGTTGCGGACATGCTCCTCGCCCGGCATGGTCATGCCGTCCTGCGCCACCGCAATGTCGTGCATGACCAGATGCAGATGGTTTTCCCGGCTGATCGAGGCCGGGCGCACAACGTCGGTTCCGGCGGCGAGCAACGACAGCAAGTGATCGGCGCCGGTCCTTGCCACCGTTTCCTCGACCTTTGCCAGCGAACAGACATGGATCATTGTTTCGAACCCTTCGATCGATCCTTGCGCCGCGGCGCCCATTCGGCAAGAGCGGATTCGAGCCGCTGCCATTCCACCTCGCTCCCCGGCAGGCCGGCGCGCAAGACGCCAGGACGGTCGGCGAAATGGCGCAGCAGGATGCCTCGCTCGCCAAGTGTGGCGAACAGGTCGGCGGCGTCGGGCAAGTGGAGATAGCGGAACAATGTGGTGCCGCCCGCGACAGCAGCGCCGAAGCGGCCGAACAGCGCGTCGAGCCGTGCCGATGCCTCCGCAAGGGATGCCCGCATCGCGTCCTGCCACTCAAGGTCGGCAAGCGCGCGAATGCCGTATTCCAGCGCCGGGCCGGCGACGGCCCATGGTCCGAATTGTGTGTCCAGCCGGCCGACCGTCACCGCATCGGAAAGCGCAAACCCGAGCCGCAGCCCGGCCAGGCCAAAGAACTTGCCGAATGAGCGCAGCACCACGATGCCGCCCTGACCGACATCGCCGCCAAGGCTGTGCTCGCGCGGGCCGACATCCATGAACGCCTCGTCGACGACCAGCAGCCCGCCCTTGGCGCGCAGCCCTGCGGCTAGCGCCAGCAGCCTGTCGCGCTCTATGATGCGCCCATCCGGATTGTTGGGATTGACGATGATGGCAAGGTCGGCTTCCGCCAATCCTTCGAAATCGCCGACCTCCGTCACCGCGTGCCCGGCGATCGCCGCTGCCCGCGCATGTTCGGCATAAGTCGGACCCAGCACCAGCGCCTTGCCGGGCGCGATCAGCGATGCGACGCGCGGCAACAGGATCTGCGTGCCGGGTGCCGCGACAAGGTTGGCTGGCGAAGGCGCGCCATAGGCGCTCGCCGCGATCTCGACCAGCTCGCTGGCACGCGCTGCCTCCGGCAGCCGCGACAGGGTGGTGGCGGGCAACTCGAAAAGCGGGTAGGAGTGCGGATTGATACCGGTCGAGAGGTCGACGAAAGGCTGCGGCGCGTTGGGGAAAAGCGCCCTCGCCCGGCCGAGACTTCCACCATGGTCCACCGCCGCCCCATCAAGAAGCTTCATGTCAATCCTGATCGCTTTCCTGTCATTGGCCGCTGAATTCGTCCTGGGTTACCCGGACTGGCTGTTTCGCGCCATCGGCCATCCGGTGACGTGGTTCGGCAGGCTGATATCCTTTCTCGACGGCCGGCTCAACCGCGCCACTGATCCCGACGTGCTGCGTCGCAAGCGTGGTGTCCAGGCGCTGTTGGTCATCGTGCTGGTGCCGGCGGCGATCGGGCTCGGCGTGCAGATCCTGCTCTGGTTCGTTCCCATGGGATTGATCGTTGCCGCCCTTCTGGCGACATCGCTTCTGTCGCAGAAGAGCCTCTACGAGCATGTCGAGGCCGTGGCCGACGCGCTCGACACAGGTGGCCTTGCTCTTGGACGCATCGCCGTCTCGCGCATCGTCGGCCGCGATCCCGAATCGCTGGACCGGGCCGGTGTCAGCCGCGCGGCGATCGAGAGCCTGGCCGAGAATTTTTCCGACGGCATCGTTGCTCCCGCCTTCTGGACCGGCGTCGGCGGGCTGGCAGGAGGCGCTGCCTACAAGGCAGCCAACACCGCCGATTCGATGATCGGCCACCGCACCCCGCGCCATGAAGCGTTCGGTTGGGCGGCGGCGCGCTTCGACGATTGGATCAACTTGCCGGCATCGCGGCTGACGGCGCTGTTGATCGTGCTGGCCGCATTCCTCGTCAGGGGTGCTGATGCGAAAAACGCCTGGCATGCCGTGTGGCGCGACGCGAAAAAACACCGCTCGCCCAATGCCGGCTGGCCCGAAGCGGCGATGGCCGGCGCGCTCGGCCTGGCCCTCGCCGGGCCGCGCAGCTACGGCGGCGTGCTGGTCGATGACGTCTTCATGGGCGAAGGCGGCCGCCGCGAAGCCGACAGCATCGACATCAGGCAGGCGCTGAAACTCTATCGTGTCGCCGATTATCTGCTGATCGCGCTGTTCGGTTTGGTCTCGGCAATCGTCATCGTCGCGTAATCGGGCCTGCTGGTTAAGGCTATCAGAACTCGATGCCTTGCTGCGCCTTCACGCCCGCCGAGAAATGGTGCTTGGTTACACCCATTTCGGTGACGAGATCGGCCGCCTCGACCATTGCCGGCTTGGCGTTGCGGCCGGTGACGACGACGTGCAGGCCCTCGCGCCGCGCCTTCAGCGCCGCAACCACTTTGTCGAGATCGAGATAATCGTAGCGCAGCGCGATGTTCAGTTCGTCGAGCACCAGCAGGCTGATCGATGGATCGGCCATCAGTTCGAGCACTTTGGCCCATGCGGCTTCGGCTGCGGCAATGTCGCGCTTCAGATCCTGGGTTTCCCAGGTGAACCCCTCGCCCATGGCGTGCCAGACGACGCGGTCGCCAAAGGCGGCGAAGGCATCCTTCTCGCCGGTGTGCCATTTGCCCTTGATGAACTGGACGACGCCGACACGCTTGCCGTAGCCGAGCATCCGCAGCGCCAGACCAAAGGCGGCGGTGGTCTTGCCCTTGCCCGGCCCGGTGTTGACGATCAGCAGCCCCTTCTCGATCGTCTTTGCCGCCACCTCGGCATCCTGCACCGCCTTGCGCTTGGCCATCTTGGCGCGGTGGCGTTCTTCATCCCGGTCGGTCTTGTTGTCGATATCGGTCATTTCATTTCACCTTGAGCGGCAGCCCCGCCACCATCAGCAGCACCGTATCGGCGACAGCGGCCACCAGCTGGTTGAGCCGACCGGCGGCATCGCGAAAACGGCGCGCCAGCGCGTTGTCAGGCACGATCCCTTGGCCGACTTCATTGGACACGACGAACCAGGGCCCGCGCGGCCGCGACAGCACGTCCGCCAGCCGACGGCACTCAAGGTCGAGGTCGTGTTCGGCCAGCATATGATTGGTCAGCCACAGTGTCAGGCAGTCGACAAGCACCGGCCGGTCGTCCGGCAGGGCCTCAAGCGTGCCGGCGAGATCGAGCGGTGCGTCGATGGTCGCCCAGCCCTCGCCGCGCCGCGAGCGGTGCAACGCGATACGCTCACGCATTTCGTCATCATAGGCTTGGGCCGTGGCGATATAGGTCCATGGCGAGGGTAGAACCGTCGCCWGGGTTTCGGCATGCGCGCTCTTGCCGGAGCGCGCACCGCCGATGATGAAGGTCAGCTTGCTGCGATCAGGCAAAGCTGTCGCGCAGGCTGGTCGCGGTGCCGGTGAAGCGGCCGCGCACCACGCCGACGACGGCGCCGAGCACCAGCCAGAACACCAGGTTGGTCACCGTAACCGCCACCACGAACTGGTGGTGCAGGCCTTCCGGGATCGGCGTCTCGAAACTGTCGGGCTGCGGTGCGCCGACAATATGCGGCGCGACGATCAGCAGGACGGCAAGGATCGCAAGCGGCAGCGACTTGCGGAACGCGATCAGGCCGAGACCAGCCGCGGTCGCCACCACCGTCGCCCACCACCAGATCTGGCGCTGCGTGAGATCGGCCGCCGGCATCGCGGGTAATTCCGGTGGCAGGCCGAGGCCCGGTGCCAGCGTGAACACGGCAAAGCCTGCCAGACCCCAGAACACGCCCTGGCGCCAATTGCCGATGCCGCCGGCGAATTCGGAAACCGCGACCAGGATCAGCGCAAAACCGATTCCGGTGACGATATTGGCAACCACGCTGAAGGCGAAACGCTCGAAACCGTCGGCCGGCGCCCAGCCTTCGTCTTCCGCCGCCGGAGCGGCTGCTTCCGCCGGCGCCGGGGCGGCAGAGCTCATCGCATTCCCCGCCGGAGCGGCTGTGCTCATTGCGCTGGAATCGGTTGCGGCCGGAGCGGCATGGTCATGGTGATGGCCGCCGCCGGCCTGTTCGTAGACTTCCGCCTTGAGGATCAGCGGCACGGTGGCATAGGCCTGCAGGCAGGCGAGAACGACGCCGGCCACGAGCCCTGCGATCGCCGCGATGAACACGACGTTGCGAAACAGGTTCATGATGTCAAATCCTCGTCAGTGGCAGGGAAACGCCATCGAATGGCGATAGTCGTGAGCCGCATTGTGGACCGCATCGATATGCGAGAAGCCGACAAAGCCGACGACGAAGATGCCGAGCAGCGCCACCAGTGCAAGCTGCATGAAGCGCGACTGCGAGGAGACGGAGGCGCCGAGGGAGACGGAAGCGGTAGTCATGTTTTGTCCTTTCACCCTCCACCCGAGGGCATCGAAGTCAGTTTCCTGTCGCCGGCAGGTCTCCTGGCTCGCGGATCAGCGCCCTTCCCCACCTTCCCGAAGAGAAACCTTCAGTGGCATATGGAGAGGACTACCGCACACAGTTGCGGGGGCAGCCACGGCATTGGGCCAACAAGTCCGCCCGCACCGCATTCCCTCTTGGCTCCAAACGGAACCGACGACAACGCGACTATAGGGAAAATCGCCGCGACCGGCAAACCAAATTCCGCCGACAACCAGCGCGATTGCGCCATGCAGATAAATCGGTTCTCCGGCACAACAATTGACAATTCCCATGGTCGGGTGTCGGCTGACAAATCCACAGGAAGCCAGCCATGCAGCCCATTGCCAGCGAGCGCGATCCTTACAACGGCCTGACCCGGGCCGAACCGACGCTGCCATCGTCGGCCTATTGGGATGCGGACAGTTATCAGCGCGATCTCGACGCCATCTGGTACAAAAGCTGGTTGCTCGTCTGCCGCCAGGCCGACCTTGCGCAGCCGCTTTCATTCCGCACCTTCCGCGTCGGCACGCAGGAAATCGTCGTGCTCCGAGACGAAACCGGCGAACTGCGCGCCTTCCACAACACGTGCCGCCATCGCGGCTCGCAGCTTTGCCAGGAAAGCGAAGGCCGGCTGAAGGCTCGGCTCATCACCTGCCCATACCATGCCTGGTCCTATTCGCTGCGCGGCGATCTCGTGCGCGTGCCGTCGAAATCGCTGCCGGAAGGCTTCGACAAGGCAAATCATCCGCTCTATCGCGTGGCACTCTCGGTGTGGCGCGGTTTTGTCTTCGTCAATCTGCAGGAGGACGCCGCCGGCTCGGCGGAAACATCCTTCGATCCAGCGTCCGGCAGTCTCAGCAACTGGCCGCTGGAAACGCTTGTTACCGGCCATGTGCTGCGCAAGGTGATGAACTGCAACTGGAAGGTCTTTTGGGAGAACTTCAACGAGTGCCTGCATTGTCCGGGCGTCCACAAGGACCTGTCGCGGCTGGTGCCGATCTATGGCCGCGGCCTGATGGGTCGCCATGACGATCCCGAATGGTCCCGCCACGCCGACAATGACGCGCCGGAGTTTTCCGGCGGCCTGCGCGCCGGCGCGCAGACATGGTCGCGCGACGGACAGGCGCATGGGCCGGTCTTCACCGGCCTCACATCAGCCGAACGCGCCGCCGGCCAGACCTACGCCACCAACCTGCCGTCGATGTTCATCGTCGGGCATGTCGACTATATCAGGACCGTGCGGCTGGTGCCGCTTGGCCCCGAGCAGACCGAGCTTGTCGCCGAATGGCTGTTTGCGCCCGAGGCGCTTGATGCAACCGACATCGACAACATCGTCGCCTTCGGCAAACAGGTGCTGGAGGAGGATGCAGGGATCTGCGAGGTCAACCAGAAAGGCTTGCGCTCGATGCGCCACGCGGCCGGCGTGCTGATGCCCGAGGAGTACGACCTGCACCGCTTCCACAACTGGATCCGCGAACGGCACGCAGCGGCTACCCCCAAGCCCTGATGATCACAGCGATTTCGGCAGGTATCGCCACGTCACGAAGCCGCAGACCGCCGCCAGCAGGCCGAGCGTGACGAACACCGAGCCCAGCCCGAAGAACGCCAGCACCACCGAATAGACCAGCGGCGGCGTCAGTTCGGAAAAGTCGAGATAGGTCCGGTAGACCGCAGCCATCTGCGACCTTTCATAGGATCGTACCGAGCGCATGAAGGCGGTCGAGCCCAGTGCATCGAGCGCGATGGTGAAGAAAGCGCCGCAGAGCAGAAAGGCCCCGGTGAGCAGCGGCACGGTTTGGCCGACCGCACCCGCCGCCAGCAGCATGGCCGACATGGCGAAATAGGCAAATGTCATCGTCCGGCGGCCACCGAAGCGCTTGCCCGCCTTGCCCCAGAAGATGGCCATGAACAGCAGCGCATTGCCGGCCGAAACCAAAAGACCGCCGGCCAGCTTGCCCTCGCCGGTGATGACCATGAACAGCGGCCCGTAGACGAAGAACGTCGTCCAGAAACAGGAGCGGCCAAAGGCGATCAGCCAGGCCAGCCGCAACCTGGGCTGGGCGACGAAGCGGCCGATATTGGCGAGCGGATTGGCCGGCCGCGTCTTGCCAGGGCGGATCGATGGGTTGTCGCCGAGCCGATAGGTCCAGAACAGCGCCAGCAAGGCCAGCGCGAACACCGCCACCGCACCATGCGCGGCGTAGATGCCGAAGCGCGTGTAGAGGAAGATGCCGAGCGTTGGCCCGCCGGTCCAGGCCAACATCGACCACGCCATGCGCAGTGATTCGGCCTGCATGAAATCGGTCTTGCGGATGTGGTCCATGATGTAGAGGTTGAGCGTGATCGACAGCGCGCTGGCGCCCATCACGCGGCACAGCATGCCGGCCAATTGTCCGGCAAGCGTATGGGTGACGAAGAACAGCGAGCCGATGGCCAGCAGGCAGGCGCCGGCCGTGTAGACCCAGCGCCGGGCGAAGCGGCGGATCAGCATCGGCATGAACAGCGTTACCGACAGGCCGAGCATCGCCACGATGGTGTAGAGGATCGAGACGATCTGCTCGTTATGCAGGATCTCGTAGGCCTGGATCGGGATGACGCTCGACACCGTGGCGCGGGCGAAGGATTCGACCGCATAGAGCGAGGCGAAGGTGCGCGCGTCGGCCGGCCGCAAGGCCGGCAGCCAGACCGGGTGGCGCACATGGGTGGACATTGCTTCCCCAAAGCAGAATCAGCGGGTCAAATCTGCCGTGGTGATTCCTGCGCGGGTAACAGGAAACCGACGCCTATCCGGCAAAAGCGAAGTCGGCCAAAGGCTTTCCGACGCTGGCCTAAAGCGGCGCCTGATCCAGCGTCTGCCGAAGCTGCCGGCCTTCTTTTGTCCGGGGCAACCGTGATAGTCGTCTTGCGGGGCTGAATCAGAAATACGAGACCATGAGCATCCACACGCCGACCGCACCCGTTCAGGATCGACCGAAGCGCATCGTCGCCATCGACATCGTGCGCGGCATCGCGCTCATCGCCATGGCGAGCTATCATTTCACCTGGGACCTGGAATTCTTCGGCTATACCGACCCGGGCCTCACCGCCTTCGGCTGGTGGAAGATCTACGCGCGCTGCATCGCCTCGACCTTCCTGTTCCTGGTCGGCGTCAGCCTGTGCCTCGCCCATGGCCGGCAAATCCGCTGGAACGGCTTCTGGAGGCGCTTCGCCATGGTCGCGGGAGCGGCGATCGCCATCTCGGTTGTCACCCGCATTGCCACCCCGGACGGTTTTATCTTCTTCGGCATCCTGCACGAGATCGCGCTGGCCAGCCTGCTCGGCCTCGCCTTCCTGCGGCTGCCGGCGCTGCTGACGCTGCTTGTGGCAGTGCTGGTCATCGCAGCGCCCGTCTATCTGCGCTTCGAGGCCTTCGACCATCCGTGGCTGTGGTGGATCGGCCTGTCGGCGATCAATCCCCGTTCCAACGACTACGTTCCGCTGTTTCCGTGGTTCGGCGCCGTACTTGCAGGCATCGCGGTAACTAAACTCGCCTCCGCTTCGGGCCTGCTGGCCCGGCTTGCCGAATTGACACCCGGCCGCTGGGCCAACCCGCTGGTCTTCATCGGCCGCCACAGCCTGGCCTTCTACCTGATCCACCAGCCGCTTTTGATCGGCTGTGTGTGGCTGTTCGCGCAAGTCATGCCGGCCAAGGTCGAAACCCCGCAGGTGAACTTCCTGAAGACCTGCCAGTTGTCTTGCGAGCAGTCGCGCGACACCGAATTCTGTTCGAGCTACTGTGTCTGCATGCTCGACACGCTCGAGAGCGAAGCCTCACTTGATCGGCTCTACAACAACGACCAGACTGCCGAATGGAAGACGCATATATCCGATCTCGCCGGTATGTGCACCGCCAAGACCGAAGACAAGATGACGGAGGGAGGGGTCAAATGACCGAGAACCAGCCGAAGGCAGGGCTCATACCGTGGCCGCCGGTGATCTACGTTGCTGCCATCGCCATCAGCATCGCACTCGGCCTGCTCTATCCCCTGCCCTGGATTGGCGACCTTTTGGGCGATATCCTGTTCGCCGCCGGCTGGGTGGCCCTGCTCGGCGTCGCGGCACTCTGGTTCACCGCGATCCGCACCATGATTCGGGCCAAGACCACGCTCAATCCCAACGCGGTGCCCGATCACCTGGTTACCACGGGCCCCTTCGGCATCACCCGCAATCCGATGTATCTGGCCAACACGCTGCTGTTGATCGGCGTCGCCTTTGTCTCGGGGATCGTATGGTTCCTGCCGCTCGCCTTCATCGCGGCCTATGCCACGCAAAAGATCGCCATCGAGGGCGAGGAAAAGGTGCTGGCGGCGAAATTCGGCAAGAAATACCGGGATTACGCCAAAAGAGTGCGGCGCTGGATTTGAACGCGCTAGGTGTTGACGCCGAGTTCGACGAGCCGCTCGACGCAGGATTCCTCAGCCTGGTCGAGTTCGGCCAGCGTCTCCTCGAGGTCGCGGCGCTTCTGCCGCAGGTCCTCGCGCTTTTCCTCGATGCGCTTGATCATCAGCTTGAGTTGACCGACCTCGCCGGGCGGCTCCTTGTACATCTGGATGATCTCGCGGATCTCATTGATCGAAAAGCCGAGCCGTTTTCCCCGCATGATCTGGCGAATGAGGTGGCGGTCGGACGGGCGAAACAGCCGCGTGCGGCCGCGCCGCACCGGCTGCACCAGCCCCTCGTCCTCATAGAAGCGCAGCGTCCGCGTCGACACGTCGAATTCGCGGGTCAGCTCGGTGATCGAATAATATTCCCGCATTGTCACTCCCACACCCCGGAACCCGGGGATCGCCATGCGGCACCCCCTCCTGTCCCGAACCAAACCCATGCCAAGCCGGAATCGACATGGCACCCCGCGCAAGCCTCGCACGGCATTTACGTAAAAGTCAATTGAGGGCACGATGCGCCTTCAAGGCACCGCAAACCACCACGTGGCAATGCCGAGAAAGGCAAAGAAGCCGACGACATCGGTGACCGTGATGACGAAGACCGCCGAAGCGACCGCCGGATCGATCTTGAAACGGTCGAGCAGCAGCGGGATCAGGATGCCGGCCAAAGCGGCCGCGAACATGTTGATGATCATCGCCGCGGCGATGATGCCGCCAAGATTGTTGTCGTGGAACCAGGTCGCGGCGACGATGCCGATCAGGATGGCAAAGACGATTCCGTTGATGAAGCCGACACCCATCTCGCGGCGGATGATGCGGCCGGCATTGTAGATGTCGATATCCTTGGTCGCCAGCGCGCGCACGGTGACCGTCATGGTTTGCGAGCCGGCATTGCCACCCATGCCGGCGACGATCGGCATCAGCACTGCCAGCGCCACGATATGCTCGATCGTGCGGTCGAACAGGCCGATCACCGATGCCGCCAGGAATGCGGTCAAGAGGTTGACCAGCAGCCAAGGCACGCGCGAGCGCGAGGTCGAAAAGATGCTGTCGGAGAGCTCTTCGTCACCGACGCCGCCCATGCGCAGGAGATCTTCTTCCGCTTCCTGCTGGATGACGTCGACGACGTCGTCGATGGTCAGCACGCCGACCAGCCGTTCGTTCTCGTCGACAACGGCAGCAGACAGAAGGTCATACTGTTCGAATTCCCGCGCCGCCTCTTCCTGGTCCATGGTGGCGGGAATGGCGTGTCGCGTCTCATGCATGACCTCTTCCACCTTGACCGCGCGCTTGGTGCGCAGGATCTGGTCGAGGTCGATGGCACCGAGCAGCTTGAAGGTCGGATCGATGACGAAGATCTGGCTGAAGCGCTCAGGCAGGTTCTTGTCCTCGCGCATGTAGTCGATGGTCTGGCCGATCGTCCAGAACGGCGGCACCGCGACGAACTCGGTCTGCATGCGGCGGCCGGCCGTCTCTTCCGGATAGTCGAGCGAGCGGCGCAGCCTGATCCGCTCGGTGAACGGCAGTTGCGACAGGATCTCGTCCTGATCTTCCTTTTCGAGGTCTTCGAGAATGTAGACCGCGTCGTCGGAATCGAGCTCCTGCACCGCCTGGGCGATCTGCGCATTGGGCAGATTGTCGACGATCTCCATACGGATCGCCTCGTCGACCTCGGTCAGCGCTGAGAAGTCGAAATCGGCGCCCAACAAGTCGACCAGCGCGCGGCGCTGTTCGGGATGCAGAGCCTCGAGCAGGTCGCCGAGCTCCGACTGGTGCAGGTGGTCGACTTCATGCTTGAGCGTGAGCGTGTCGCGGTCGGCGATCGCCGCACCGATCTGGGCAAGGAAGGACGAAAGGACGGCGCCATCCTCGCCATAAATATCGGCGTGGGCGTCTTCAGCGGCCCTGGCGCCGGTCGTCCGTTCGTCCTGGCCTTCCATCAGCGCCTCCCGCCATCGCAATCCGGAAAAGGTGCGTCTCAGGTCTAGAGCATCGGACCCAAAAGTGGAAACCGCTTTTGGGGAGAATTCGCCGCTCAATCCAGGGATCGCGCGGCAACACGATTCGATTTGGGAACCTATGGTCCTAACGCACGGAATATCAAACGAAATGCGCGCTTCTCCTACCGGCCTGACTTCGCGAGAGGCGGACATCGCCGAGCCCTGGGCTGACAATGCCGATCCCGTCAAAACCAACAGGATACCGGTTCAGATGGCGCGACAGCGCATGTCGCTGGGGAAAGAGCACTCCTGCGCGGTTGCGGCGATTGTCATGGCACAGGGTCCGGACATCGGCCGGATCCGCCCATGCCCGCAACACGGTCCAGAACGGAAGCCTTTGAACGCAAGGTCGGCGAGAACGAACGAGGCCACATCAGGACAGCAACGCATTCGCGTCGTTGTCGCCGAGCGCAATCCGCTTGTCATATCGGCGCTCCGCGAAATGCTGGAATGCGACGGTCGTTTCGAATTGCTGAGCGCCGTGCAGAGCGGCAGGCAACTCCTGGACCTGGCAGGAAAGACCACGTTCGATGTCGCCGTCATCGGCTGGAGGCTGGCCGACATGGACGGTGCGGATGTCCTGGCCGAGGTCCAGAGCCGCAAGCTCGATGTGCGCATCACGGTGTTTTCCAACGACCACGACATCGGCATCTTGAAGCAGTGCGTGCGACTCGGTGCTCAAGGCTACTGCTTCCAGTTCGACGATCCGCATATCATCTTCGAGACGATCCTGGCCGTCGCGCACGGCCGCATCTGCATCCCCTACATCGACATCAACAAGGTCAACGACACGCCTTTGGCCCAGCTCACTGTTCGCGAGCGCGAACTGCTGGCGGTGCTTTCCGACGGCTGGACCAACCTTCAGATCGCAACGCGCACGGGAATTTCCGAGAATACGGTGAAGTATCACCTCAAGAATCTCTATGACAAGCTTGACGTCCGCAATCGCGCGATGGCCGTCGCGCTCTATTCGAGCGAGAAGCGTCGCAGTCCCAAGCAGCCTGTCGGGTAAGGCGACCGGGTAGGCCGAGCGGGTAGGCTCGCCCCACCCGCGCGCGGCGAGAACTTACCCACCAAGGTGTTGTTGCCCCTCGCCTTCCAAACGACACTCCCTCCACAAATCTCTAACTTCGGAGGAGTTCACGCATGGCTGGGTTCACCCACCTTTTTATTCCAGGACCCACCAACATTCCGGAGCAGGTCCGGCAAGCGATGAACCTCCCGATGGAGGACATGCGCGCCGGATCGTTTCCTGATTTCACGCTGCCGCTGTTCGAGGACATCAAAAAAGTCTTCAAGAACGAAACCGGCCGCGTCTTCATCTACCCGTCGTCGGGCACCGGCGCCTGGGAGGCGGCGATGACCAATGTGCTCAGCCCCGGTGACCGCGTGCTGATGTCGCGCTTCGGACAGTTCTCGCATCTGTGGGTCGACATGGCCGAGCGCCTCGGCCTCGAGGTCGACGTGATCGACTGCGAGTGGGGAACCGGCGTGCCGCTCGACCTCTATGCAGAAAGACTGAAGGCCGACAAGGCACATGGCATCAAGGCAATCTTCTGCACGCAGAACGAGACCGCCACTGGCGTCACCAGCGATGTCGCAGGCTGCCGAGCCATACTCGACGCGGCGAACCACCCAGCGCTGCTCTTTGTCGACGGTGTGTCGTCGATTGGCTCGATCGACTTCCGTCAGGAAGAATGGGGTGTYGACTGCGCCGTCAGCGGCTCGCAGAAAGGCTTCATGCTGCCCGCCGGCCTCGGCTTCCTCTCGGTCAGCAAGAAAGCGCTGGCCGCTTCCAGGGTCGCGACCCACCGCCGCTGCTTCTTCTCGTTCGAGGACATGATCCGCACCAACGACGCCGGCTATTTCCCCTATACGCCGGCAACGCAGCTGCTGCGCGGACTGCGCGCCTCGCTCGACCTGATCGCCGAGGAAGGGCTCGACAACATCTTCGCCCGTCACCATCGCCTCGCCGAAGGCGTGCGCAAGGCGGTCGACGCCTGGGGCCTGAAGCTTTGCGCGAAGGCGCCGAAATGGCACTCCGACACCGTCAGCGCCATCCTGGTGCCTGAGGGCATCGACAGCGGCGACGTCGTCAAGCGCGCCTACCAGAGCTACCGGACCTCGCTCGGAGGCGGACTCAACAAGGTGCTCGGCAAGGTCTTCCGCATCGGCCATCTCGGCTGGCTGAACGAGGTGATGGTGCTCGCCTCGCTGTCGGCGGCCGAAATGGCGCTGCTCGATTGCGGCGTCCGGCTGGCGCCAGGTTCGGGCGTCGGCGCGGCCATCCAGCACTTCCGTGCCTCGGCCGAGGTACCTGTCGCCGAAGCGGCGTGAGAGGAACGCGACCATGAGCCACACGATCAACCATCTCAAAAAACTCAGGCTGCAGCGCAGCGAACTCGCGGTCCCCGGGTCGAGCCCGGAGATGATCGAAAAGGCTGCAAACAGCGCCGCCGACTTCGTCTTCCTCGACATCGAGGACGCGGTGGCGCCGCCGGACAAGGAACGCGCCCGCAAAAACATCATCCAGGCGCTCAACGACATCGACTGGCGCGCCAAGGGCAAGACCGTTTCGGTGCGCATCAACGGCCTCGACACGCACTACATGTACCGCGACGTGGTCGATGTGATGGAACAGGCCGGCGACCGGCTGGACACCATACTGGTGCCGAAAGTCGGCGTTCCGGCCGACCTCTATATGGTCGAGGCCATGGTCAACCAGATCGAGATGGCCAAGGGCTACAAGACCCGCGTCGGCCTCGAAGCCCTCATCGAGACGGCGCTCGGCATGGCCAATGTCGAGGCGATCGCCGCCACGCCCGGCCGCCTGGAGGCGATGCATTTCGGCGTCGCCGACTATGCCGCCAGCAACAAGGCACGCACCGTCAACATCGGCGGTCTCAATCCCGACTATCCGGGCGACCAGTGGCATTTCGCCCTGTCGCGGATGACCGTTGCCTGCAGGGCCTACGGCCTGCGCGCCATCGACGGGCCGTTCGGCGACTTCTCGGACCCCGAGGGCTACACGGCGGCGGCAAGGCGCGCGGCGGCACTTGGCATCGAAGGCAAATGGGCGATCCACCCCTCGCAGATCGCGCTTGCCAACACCGTGTTCTCGCCGCCTGAAAAGGAGGTCGTCCGCGCCAGGCGCATCCTGGAAGTGCTCAAGGAAGCGGAGGCGCTCGGAAAAGGCGCGGCGGCGCTCGACGGCAAAATGATCGACGCGGCGTCGGAACGCATGGCGCGCAATGTGCTGGTGGTCAACGAAGCAATCGAACGCGCCGGCCAAGCGCACGCTGCCACGCACTGAAGGCCCTTGGGAGGACAAAAAATGGACATTCACGAATACCAGGCCAAGGAGCTGCTTGCCCGCCACGGGATTCATGTTCCGCGCGGCGGCCTGGCCTACAGCCCCGAGCAGGCAACCTATCGGGCGCGCGAGATCGGCGGCGGCAAATGGGTTCTCAAGGCGCAGGTTCATTCCGGTGCCCGCGGCAAGGCCGGCGGCATCAAGCTCTGCGCCAATGACGAGGAGATCTCCAACGCGGCCGAAGCAATGCTCGGCCGCAAGCTCGTGACCCAGCAGACCGGCCCGCGAGGCAAGCTGATATCGCGGCTCTACCTCGAGGAGGCCGTCGACATCGCGCAGGAGCTCTATGTCGGCTTCGTTCTCGACCGCAAGGAGGAGCGCGTCATGATCGTGGCGTCGGCCGCCGGCGGCATGGAGATCGAGGATATCGTCGAGAGGGCGCCGGATTCCATCATCCGGACCACGGTCGATCCGGGCGTCGGCATGCAGCGCTTCCAGGCGCGCGAGATCGCCTTCGGGCTCGGCCTGGATCAGAACCTGATCGGCAAGGCGACCGAAACCATCTTCAGCTGCTACCAGGTGTTCCGCGACTACGACGCCTCGATGCTGGAGATCAATCCGCTGGTGGTGACGCGCGACGGCAACCTCGTCGCGCTCGACGCCAAGATGTCGTTCGACGAGAACGCGTTGTTCCGGCGGCCGGAAATCTCGGAGCTGCGCGACAAGAGCCAGGAGGACCCTCGTGAGACCTTCGCCAGCGACCGGGGCCTCTCCTATGTCGGTCTCGACGGCAATATCGGCTGCATCATCAACGGCGCCGGCCTCGCCATGGCGACGATGGACATGATCAAGATCGCCGGCGGCGAGCCGGCCAACTTCCTCGACATCGGTGGCGGCGCCTCGCCCGAGCGGGTCGCGAAATCGTTTCGGGCCGTGCTGGGCGACAAGAATGTCGAGACCATCCTGGTCAACATCTTCGCCGGCATCAACCGTTGCGACTGGGTCGCCGAAGGCGTCGTCAAGGCGATCCGCGAAGTCGGCGTCAATGTCCCCCTGGTGGTGCGGCTTGCCGGCACCAAGGTCGAGGAAGGGCGCCGCATCCTGGCCGATTCCGGCGAGGCGGTGATCGTCGCCGAAACGCTGGCGGAAGCCGCCGAAAAAGCCGTCGCCGCATGGCGTTCGGCAATGCTCAAAAAAGCAAGCTGAGGGAGCTGAAAAATATGGCAATCCTGCTCAACCGCGGCACGCGGGTCATCGTCCAGGGCTTCACCGGCAAGATCGGCAGCTTCCATGCCGAAGACATGAAGCGCTACGGCACCAAGCTCGTCGGCGGCGTGACGCCCGGCAAGGGCGGTCAGAAGCATCTCGGCCTGCCGGTCTTCAACACCGTCAAGGGCGCCGTTCGCGAAACCCGCGCCGAAGCGAGCATCGTCTTCGTGCCGCCGCCTTTCGCTGCCGATTCGATCATGGAAGCCGCCGATGCCGGCATAAAGCTATGCGTCTGCATCACCGACGGCATCCCCTCGCAGGACATGATGCAGGTGAAGCGCTACATGCTTCGCTACCGTTTCGAGGACCGCATGCGGCTGATCGGTCCGAACTGCGCCGGCATGATCACGCCCGGACAGGCACTGATGGGCATCATGCCGGGCAGCATCTATCTCCCCGGCCGCGTCGGCATCGTCGGGCGTTCGGGCACGCTCGGCTATGAGGCGGCCTCCCAGATGAAGGCGCTCGGCATCGGTGTCTCGACCAGCGTCGGCATCGGCGGCGATCCGATCAACGGTTCGTCCTTCAAGGACATGCTGAAGCTGTTCGAACAGGACGACGAAACCGATGCCGTGGTCATGATCGGCGAGATCGGCGGACCGCAGGAGGCGGAAGCCGCGATCTGGGCGCGCGACAACATGCGCAAGCCGCTGATCGCCTACATCGCTGGGCTTTCCGCGCCGAAGGGCCGGCGCATGGGCCATGCCGGCGCCATCATCTCGGCGTTCGGCGAGTCGGCGCAGGAAAAGGTCGAAATCCTCAAAGAGGCCGGCGTTGTCATCGTGCCGACGCCATCGTCCTTCGGGGAGGTCGTTGCCGATACCCTGGCCGGGATGAAGAAGGCGGCCTGACGGTCGCATGGCGCAAGATGTGAAGTCTGTTTCGGGTCGGCGGATGCATCGCGGCCCATCGATCGCCAGGAAATTCGATGAAACCGCGTTTGATTGTCACTCGGAGATGGCCGGCCCCCGCTGAAGCGATCCTCGCCGAGCGCTTCGACACGACACTCAACCCCAGCGATACGCCGCTGAGCCCTGCCGCTATGACATCGGCATTCGCGAATTTTGACGCGATCCTGGCAACGGTCAGCGACCGCTTGCCTGGTGCGGTGTTTCCCGAGAACACCGCCCGCACCCGGATCATTGCCAATTTCGGCGTCGGCTTCAGTCATATCGATGTCGCGGCAGCCCGCGACCGCGACATCGTCGTGACCAACACTCCGGGCGTGCTGACCGATTGCACCGCCGACCTCGCCCTCAGCTTGCTGTTGGCTGTCGCGCGCCGAACTGGTGAGGGCGAGCGGCAGTTGCGGGCCGGAGAGTGGCGGGGCTGGTCGCCAACCCATATGGCCGGCGCGAAGGTGTCGGGCAAAACCTTGGGTATTGTCGGCATGGGGCGCATCGGCAAGGCGACGGCCAGGCGCGCGCATTTCGGCTTCGGTATGAAGATCGTGTTCTTCAATCGGTCGCCGGTCGATGACGACGAGACGCGCGCCATGGGCGCGGTCCAGATGCCAACTTTGGACAATGTGCTCACAACATCTGATTTCGTGTCGCTGCACTGTCCGGGCGGCGCGGAAAACCGCCATCTCATCAATGCTCGAAGCCTGCGGTCGATGAAAGGCGACGCGTTCCTGATCAACACGGCGCGCGGCGACGTCGTCGACCAGGATGCCCTGATCGGTGCACTGGAAAGGCGCGAGATCGCGGGGGCGGGTCTCGACGTCTTTGCCGACGAGCCGGCCGTTCCGGAGGCGCTGAAGCGGTTGGAGAACGTGGTGCTGTTGCCGCATCTCGGGAGTGCGACCGAGGAAACGCGGGTGGCGATGGGCATGAAGGTGGTGGAGAACCTGACCGCCTTTTTCGAGGGTCGCCCGGTTCCCGACCGGGTCGCCTGACATCAGGCGCCGCCCTCGATTCAGGGCGCGGCTTACTTGGGCATCGGTGCGGACGAAGCAGGAAACCGGTTTGGAACAGAGCAGACGCATCAACTTTCGTGAGGACGAGCGCAGCCTGTTGTTGCGCTTGCTGCTTCAGGTCGCAAGCGCGCGTGAGCCGGAGATCGCCGCCGTTCTGGCCGGACGTCGGTCGCTCGTCTCCCTCGCCGCGGAGCAGCGCATCCCCGCGCTTCAGGCAAGCGGCGTATGGTTCCAGTTGCTGGCGATAGCAGACGAGTTGCTTGCCATGCGGGCGCGCCGCGAACTCGAACAAGGCGCGGGTGTCGACGAAGTGCCCGGCTCCTTCGCCAGCGTGATCGCGCAGATGGCGGCGAATGGCCACTCGGCGCAGGAAGTCCAGGCGAAGCTCGATGAGCTTCGCGTTGGCCCGACCATGACCGCGCACCCGACGGAAGCCAAACGGGTCACGGTGCTGGAGATCCACCGCCGTATCTATCGCAAGCTGACCGAGCTCGACCAGCCACGCTGGGCGCCGCGCGAACGCTCGCTGTTGGTCGCCGATCTGGAAAGCGAGATCGAGCTTCTGTGGATGACGGGTGAGCTGCGCCTGGAGCGTCCGACGGTCGAACGTGAAATCGCCTGGGGCCTGCATTTCTTTCGCGAAGTCATCTTCGAGGCAACGCCGCAGCTCTATGGCAAGCTTCAGGGCGCCTTCGAGCGTCACTATCCGGGAGAGCAGATCAGAATTCCCTCCTTCATGCGCTATGCCTCGTGGATCGGCGGGGACCGCGATGGCAATCCAAATGTGACTGCCGCGGTCACCGCCCATGCCATGGCCGAATACCGCAACACCGCAATAGGCTGGTATCTGACGCAGGTGCAGCGGCTGGTGACGGTGCTCAGCGCCAGCTCGAACGTCATCGACCTGCCGGCCAGCTTCAAGCCGGTGCTGCAAACGGCGCTTGATAAAAGCGGACTGGCGCACGTGATCGCCGCCCGCAACCCCGACGAACCGCTTCGCCAGTTCGCCTCGGCCTTGCTTGCCCGGCTGGAGGCCACGCGAGACAGCGGTCCGGCGGCATATCTCTCGGCAGAGGCGTTTCGTGCCGATCTGAACGGGCTGTCTTCCGTTCTCGAAGCGATCGGAGGTCGCGCGGTAGCCAAGCGCTTCATCCAGCCTCTGCTTTGGCAAGTTGGAAGCTTCGGCTTCCGTACGGTCTCGCTCGACATCCGGCAGAACTCCACGGTCGTCAACCGGGTGCTGGCCGAGCTGTTTGCGCTGGCAAATCCCGCCGATCCGGTCGTAGCCGGCACGCCGCAATGGTCGGCGCGTATTCGCGCAGCCATCAGCCAGGGCGAGCGGCTGGAGATCGACGCAGGCCGGCTCTCGCCTGAAGCAGGTGAACTGCTTTCGACATTCTCCGTCATCCGCGAGCAGATCTCCGGCTCGGATGCCGACGCTGTCGGCTCCTTCGTTCTCAGCATGACCCGCTCGGCCGACGATCTGCTCGCGGTCTATCTGCTGGCGCAATATTGCGGACTTTCAACCGCGCCCGGTGGTGGCGGCACGATCAGGCTGCGGATCGTGCCATTGTTCGAGACTATTGCCGATCTACAAGCGGCACCGGGCATCCTGAATGGATTGCTCGGCGTTTCGCTGGTGAGGCGGACGGTGCGAGATTTCGGCGCGCGCCAGGAAATCATGCTTGGTTATTCGGATTCCAACAAGGACGGCGGTTTCCTGGCTTCCAATTGGGAACTGGCAAAAGCGCAAAAGCGCCTCGCCGTCGTCGGGCGCAAACACAACGTCAGGATCAGTTTCTTTCACGGTCGCGGCGGCTCCGTCAGCCGTGGCGGCGCGCCGACCGGTCGGGCGATCGCGGCACAACCGGAGGGCACTGTCGCCGGATCCATGCGGGTGACGGAGCAGGGCGAGGTCGTATCGTCGAAATTCGCCAATCGCGGCACCGGCCTCAACCAGCTCGAGGTTCTCGCCGCTGGCGTGCTGGCCCACGGTGTCGGATCGCCCGGTGATGTCGAGCCGAAGGAAACGCCGGAATTCGACGAGGCGCTGGAAGCGCTGGCTGGCATGTCGCAAGCATCCTACGCCGGATTGATGGCCGAGCCCGGTTTCCTCGATTATTTCAACCAGGCGAGCCCGGTCGCGGAGCTGGCGCTCCTGAAAATGGGGTCACGGCCCGAGCGCCGTTTCGGCGCCAGCGGCATTGCTGACCTGCGCGCCATTCCATGGGTGTTCGCCTGGAGCCAGAACCGTCATCTGCTGACTGGCTGGTATGGCATCGGCAGCGCGCTTAGCTCTTTCGTCGCCGTGCGCGGCGAGGCCGGGCGCGAACTTCTGGCCGGCATGTTCGAGCACTCGCGCTTCTTCCGCTTGATCGTCGACGAGGCCGAGAAGACGCTCTACCAGTCCGACATGGAGATCGCAGGGCTCTACGCCCGCCTGGTGTCCGACAGCGACGCGGCCCGGCGAATCTACGCCCGCATCGCCGCCGAATACGAGTTGACGCGACGCCTTATCGGTGACCTCACGGGAGGCGATCTTTCCGCGCGCTTTCCGATGTTCAAGCGGCGTTTCGACAGTCTGCGGCGACAGATGGATGACATTCACCGGCTGCAGGTCGATCTGCTGCGTGAAGTTCGGGCAAATACCGGCACGGCGGATCAAAAGCGGGCGACCGACGCTCTGCTTGTATCGATCAATTGCATTTCGGCTGGCCTTGGGTGGACGGGATAGGCCCTAAAAGGCGAAGCGGCGGCGTGGTCTGAAGGACGCGCCGCCGCTGCCGTTTCGATCCGCGGAAAGCCCTGTGGCCGCGACGTGTCATCGCCTGCCGTCAGAGCTCGCCATAAGCAATCTGTCAGGGAAAATTTGGTGCGGTCGAGAAGACTCGAACTTCCACGGGTTGCCCCACAGCGACCTCAACGCTGCGCGTCTACCAATTCCGCCACGACCGCACGTGGTAGGAGCCGGAACCGACCGGCTCGCGGCGTGTAGCAAATCGTTTCCGGCGAAACAAGTGCGCCGCAAGCAATAATCGCCAGCGATTGGCATAACGTTCCACAGAATTGGAATGCGTAGCCGAAACTGGACGTTTCGGCCCGATAGCGCCATATGGAAGGCAAATGCATCCCGCCCAAAAGCGCAAGGCGGTTTTTGGGATCATCGCATGCATAACGAAGCGAGAAGCCATGCCAGAACGCAGCCAGATCGCCACGTCGTTCCTGCCGCTCCCCGGTTCAGCACCGGTCGAATGGCGCATCGAGCCTGGCCTCACCGCCTATCCCGATGCGCTGGCCTTCATGGAGGAGCGTGCCGAGGCGATCCGAAGCGGTGCCGCCGGCGAAATGGTCTGGCTTGTCGAACATCCGCCGCTTTACACCGCCGGCACCAGTGCCCGTAGCGAGGACCTGATCGACGCGAACCGTTTTCCAGTGTTCGCGGCTGGGCGCGGCGGTGAGTACACCTATCATGGGCCGGGCCAGCGGGTCGCCTATGTGATGCTCGACCTGAAGCGGCGCCGCGAGGATGTCCGTGCTTTTGTCGCCGCGCTTGAACAGTGGATCATCGGCACGCTCGCCGCCTTCAACGTGCACGGCGAACGCCGCGAGGACCGCGTCGGCGTCTGGGTGGTGCGGCCGGATCGCCCTGCCCTGCCGGACGGCTCGCCGGCCGAGGACAAGATTGCCGCCATCGGCATCAGGCTGCGGCGCTGGGTGAGCTTTCACGGCATCGCCATCAATGTCGAACCGGATCTCGACCATTTCAGCGGCATCGTGCCGTGCGGCGTGCAGGACCACGGCGTCACCAGCCTTGTCGACCTCGGCTTGCCTGTAACAATGGCGGACCTCGACCTGGCCCTGAAATCTGCCTTCGACGACGTCTTCGGTCCCGCCACGGCTTTGCCTGTCGAAGCCGCCCGCAAGGCCGGCTGACCCATCCGGTCTGGAAACGGCTCAAGGTGGTGTTGAGATCTCAGGCCGGCATCATCTGAATATCAACACCTCAGATGAGCTGCGCCGACGCCCACAGGACGCCGAAGCCATGGATGGCGAACACCGCCAGCAGCGCGCCGGCGATGACGAAGCGGTCGACGGTGCGGATCGGTTTCAGCTCATGGCGCGGCTTTACCCCGCTGCGCATCGTCAGCAGGCTGAGTATTGAAAAGACCGCGCCCGCGGCGAGCAGAAAGCCTGGGGAGAAGCCGGCCTGTCGGCCAAGCGCCAGGAAGGCCGAAAGCAGGGAGAACGAGGCCAGCGCCAGCACGATCGGCCCCGGGCAGATCTGGCGCAGCACCTGGCCGCCATCGAACTTCCACACAGGTACCAGATTGGCAATGTTGAACAGGGCAGCAAAACCCGCCAGCGTCGCCAGCAGGATTGCTGCCAGTCGATATCCTTCCGCGCCGGCAAAGGTGCTGGCGGCGATGACGACCGGCACCAGGAAGGCGGAAAAGCCAGCGCCCATCAACGCCACGAAGGCGACTTCGAAACGGCTGTCATATGGCCGCCCGCCAATGGCGATGCCGCCGAGCAGCGGAATGAAGATCATGCGCGCCTTGTTGTGACCCATCAGGCGAAACGCGGCCATGTGGCCGAGCTCGTGCAGGGCCACCACCGACGTGAGGATCGCTGCCAGCGCCAGTCCGCCGAGATGAAGACCGAAGAACGGCCACAGGATCAATGCCGACAATGCCGCGAAGCCGACCTGGCTGAGCGGATGCTCGAACCAGCCGCCCTTGCGATACTGTCCCGTTCTTGCCCAGCGCTGCAGCTTGGAGAGTTCTCGGCGCATGGCGAAATAGCGGAACACCAGGAAGGCAAAGCCGCGATAGCGATCGGTCTGGCCAAGCGTGATCCGCGTGCCGCTGCCTTCAGAAACGAGCTCAGTGGTCTCGCGAAAATCCTTCCAGAACGAGGCGTCGAGCGCGGTATCCTCGATGACCCGCATCGAGAAACGGCTGCCCTCGACCACGTCTTCAAACCGCGACTTGCGCTCGATCGGCTTACCGTCGCGGCCTTCCCAGGACAGCATGATGCGGGCCATGCCCTCGCCGTCCAGCGGCTCGGCCGAAAGGATCTCGCCGGACCAGCCGGCATCGCTGCCAAGCGGCCACAGCGCCTGCCAGAGGCGCTGCCGGTCCATAGCCACGACACGGCTGAGCCTGATCGTGCGCAAACCAAGCGGCACGCTCATCAAGAGAAAGATCAGCCCGAGATTGCTGGCCACGAGGATGGTCGTGACGATGGGCGACACGCGACGTTGCTCCCTGTCTTGGAGGGACTACCCTAAACGTCGCGGCGGCAAGAAAAGCTTAACAGGAAAGCTCGGTTCCCGGATGCATGCCATTCGCGTCGGCGTCTCAGTGAATGGCATGCCGCCAGCGTTGATGCCCCCCTCTCCCCGTTTTTAACGGGGAGAGGGTAAGTGTGAGGAGTTTCGCGCCCGAGGGACGCTTGCGTTCGCGCCACGTCCTCAACTCCAGATCACATGGCGCCGATCCAGATCGCCATGGAAATGAGAAAGGTGCTCATGCAAACCAGTGAGATGACATCCTGAACCAGATCGGTCATAACTCTCTCCTGTTGTTGATATGTTTTTAATTTGTTCTAATTTTGTTCTATTGTCAACGGTCGGAATCCGGCCGCGTCCGGAATTTCCGGGCGATCAAATCGGCAGGGTTAAGGAAAGGTTGACGGGCGTGCGACAACCATCAATGGAGCCGCAACGCGCACTGAGGGCGGGCTGTCCGCGAGCGCGCCAGGTCTGTCGAGACTGAGATCAGCTCGAGCCGAGCGGCACCACTTTGCCGTCGGCCAGCGTGACGCGCCGGTCCATGCGCGAGGCCAGTTCGTGATTGTGGGTGGCGATCAGCGCCGCGAGGCCCGATTGCTTGACCAGCGCCGCCAGCGCCTCGAACACATAGGAGGCGGTGACCGGGTCGAGGTTGCCGGTCGGCTCGTCGGCCAACAGCACCAGAGGTGCGTTGGCAACCGCGCGGGCAATGGCGACGCGCTGCTGCTCGCCGCCGGAAAGCTCGGACGGACGGTGCGACGCGCGCTTGCCGATCTGCATGTAGTCGAGAAGTTGCGCCGCGCGCTCCGACGCCTCCTTGCGGCTCAGCCCTTTGATGAGCTGCGGCATCATGATGTTTTCCAGCGCCGAGAATTCCGGCAGCAGGTGATGGAACTGATAGACGAAGCCGACATCGTTGCGGCGGATCGCCGTGCGCTCGTCGTCGGAGAGCCGCCCGCAGGCACGGCCGGCCAGGATGACGTCGCCGGCATCAGGCCGCTCCAGCAGGCCGGCAGTGTGCAGCAGCGTCGACTTGCCGGTGCCCGACGGCGCCACCAGCGCCACCATCTCGCCGCGCTTCAGCGAGAAATCGGCGCCGTTGAGAATGGTGAGCTTGCGCGGCCCCTGGACGTAGTGCCGCTCGACGCTCTTCAGCTCGATAATGGCCTCGGCCATCATTCATACCTCAAGGCTTCGACGGGATCGAGCCGGGCGGCCCGCCACGCTGGAAACACCGTTGCCAGGAAGGACAGCCCGAGTGCCATCAGGATGACATAGGTCGTCTCGCGCGGATCCATTTTTGCCGGCAGCTGGCTGAGGAAATAGAGCTCCGGGTTGAACAGCACCTTGCCGGTCATCCAGGAGAAGAACTGGCGGATGGATTCGATGTTGGTGCAGATCAGCACGCCGAGCAGCACGCCGGCGATCGTCCCGGTCACGCCGATCGCCGCCCCCGTCATCAGGAAGATGCGCAGGATGGCGCCGCGCGACGCCCCCATGGTGCGCAGGATGGCAATGTCATGCCCCTTGTCCTTCACCAGCATGATCAGGCCGGAAATGATATTGAGCGCCGCCACCAGCACGATCAGCGTCAGGATCATGAACATGACGTTGCGCTCGACCTGCAGGGCGGAAAAGAAGGTCTCGTTACGCTGGCGCCAGTCGACGAGGTCGATTGGCCGCTGCGCCGCCTCCTCCACCTTCGGTTTCAGTGCGTCGACATCATCGGGATTGTCGACATAGATCTCGATCGTCTGGGCCCGGCCGTCCATGTTGAAATAGAGCTGCGCCTCCGAGAACGGCATGTAGACGATGGAACTGTCATATTCCGACATGCCGACTTCGAAGATCGCGGTGATCGGATAGCCCTTCATGCGCGGCGTCGTGCCAAGCGGCGTCACGTCGCCGTCGGGCGAGATCAAGGTGATCGTGTCGCCGAGCGCCAGGCCGAGATTCTCGGCCATGCGCTTGCCGATAGCGACGCCCTCGCCGGTGTCGAAACCGGCGATCGAACCCTGCTTGACGTTGGCCGCGACGATGGCGATCTTGCTCAGATCCTCGCCGCGTATGCCGCGCACCAACGCGCCGGTTCCGCCGCCGACATTGCCTTGCGCCAGCACCTGGCCATCGATCAGCGGGATGGCGTATTTAACCCCGGGCACGCCGTTGATGCGGCCGGCGACCTGTGCGTAGTCCTCAAGCGGCGAATCGAGCGGCTGCGCGATCAGATGGCCGTTGACGCCGAGGATGCGCGTCAAAAGCTCCGCCCGGAAGCCATTCATCACCGCCATCACCACGATCAGCGTGGCGACCCCCAGCATGATGCCGAGGAAGGAGATCGAGGCGATCACCGAGATCACCGTCTCCTTGCGCCGCGAGCGCAGGTAGCGCCAGGCAACCATGCGCTCGAAGATGGAAAAAGGTCCTGCGCCCGCCGATCTTGCCGCCGCCACGTCGCTCATGCGGCACTGCCAAAGCGTTTTTTCGCGTCGGCGATCGGCAGCGTCTCGCGCTCACCGGTCTTGCGATTCTTGATCTCGATCTCGCCTGCGGCAACGCCGCGCGGCCCGACGATGACTTGCCACGGCAGGCCGATCAGGTCGGCGGTGGCGAACTTGCCGCCCGGCCGCTGGTCGGTGTCGTCGTAGAGCACATCCTTGCCGGCAGCGACGAAGGCAGCATGCAGCTCGTCACAGACGCGGTCGCACTCGGCATCGCCCGCCTTCATGTTGATCAATCCGATGTCGAATGGCGCCACCGCTTCCGGCCAGATGATGCCGTTGTCGTCATGGCTGGCTTCGATGATCGCCGCGACCAGGCGCGACGGACCGATGCCGTAGGAGCCGCCGGAGACGAAATGATCCTTGCCGTCGGGGCCGGTCACCTTGGCGCCCATCGGCTTGGAGTATTTGTCGCCGAAATGGAAGATGTGACCAACCTCGATGCCGCGTGCCGAAACCTTGTCACTTTCGCCGATCTTCTCCCATGCCGCCTCGTCATGCATCTCGTCGGTGGCGGCGTAGGGCGTCGTCCATGTCTTGACGATGTCGCCGATCTCGACGTCGTTGGCGAAGTCGGTCTTTTCTCCGGGCACGTCGAGCGAAAGATAGTCGCGATGGCAGAAAACCTGGCTCTCGCCGGTGTCGGCGAGGATGATGAATTCATGGCTGAGATCGCCACCGATCGGCCCGGTGTCGGCCCGCATCGGAATCGCCTGCAGGCCCATGCGCGTAAACGTCCTGAGATAGGACACGAACATCCTGTTGTACGCCGCCTTGGCGCCCTCGAAGTCGAGGTCGAAGGAATAGGCGTCCTTCATCAGGAATTCGCGCGAACGCATGACGCCGAAGCGCGGCCGCACTTCGTCACGGAATTTCCACTGGATGTGGTAGAGATTGAGCGGCAGGTCCTTGTAGGACTTCACGTAGGCTCGGACGATCTCGGTGACCACTTCCTCATTGGTCGGGCCGTAGAGCATGTCGCGGTCCTGCCGGTCCTTGATGCGCAGCATCTCCTTGCCGTAGTCATCATAGCGTCCGCTTTCGCGCCACAGATCCGCCGACTGGATGGTCGGCATCAGGATTTCCAGCGCACCGGCGCGGTTCTGCTCCTCGCGGATGATCCGGCAAACCTTGTCCAGCACCCGCTTGCCGAGTGGCAGCCACGAGAAACTGCCCTGCCCCTGCTGGCGGATCATGCCGGCGCGCAGCATCAGCCGGTGCGAGACGATTTCGGCCTCGCGCGGATTTTCTTTGAGGATAGGCAGGAAATAGCGCGACAAACGCATGGACTGGTCCGTGAGTGAGGATGGCCGCGCGGGAATCGGCGCGACACGGGCTTGCTTGCCCCGGCTTCATAGCCATTTCATGGCGGAATGGAAACCCGGACGCATCGATCCGAAAATCGGAAATCGGCTTCGGAAAGGCACGATACATTGGGTCGAACATGCCTGAGCGGCCTCGCGCGTGCCTCGGACACCCGGCGTTCCAGGGATGCTGCAGTGCCGCGCGCGTCTTACTGGTCGTTTCCCAAGCAAAGCCTGCCACACTATTGTGCAGTGCAGCACGAGAATGCCCGTTTCAAGGCAAAATTCTACGTGACATTTTCATTCGCGTTGGGCTAATGTGCCCCGATAACCGAGAGGGTAGAGAAAAATCTGCTCTCCTACGCGGTCAAAGTCTTGGGAGGATGCGATCTAGGCGCGGTAACTCGCTGCCGCCGGAAACCGGAAACAGATCGGACGCGTTTAAATTGCAAGGCCTTGTGCCTTGCATTTTTTTTGTGCAAACATCTGGTTAGCAGCAGAGATTGATATACTGGATGACCGTGCGTCAACCGGCACAAGGCCAGAATCGCCATGGCCTCCAGGCGATATCGTGTCGATCTCGAATCGGCTGAAACGCGGCCTGAAAACGGCCTATTTCGTTGGCGTCTGACTGAATTCCGGAATGATGTGCGGCACCTCGTCGAGGCTGTATCCCAACCCTTTCGTCAGGCCGTAGAAAATGCCCATGAGAACCGCCGTGGCGACGGTGGTTCGCAAGATGGCGCGCAGCATATGCGGGCCGCGCGGCGCACTTGGAACCGTGCCCAGCGTCACGTCGTGATCGTCGTCCTGTGTCCTGACGCTGAACGGCAGCACGACGAACAGCACGATCCACCAGGTGGCGAAGAAAAGTGCGGTGAACGATACCCAGCTCATGATTGCTCCAGTTCGATCAGCGTACCGAAGAAATCCTTCGGATGCAGGAACAGCACCGGCTTGCCATGCGCACCGGTCTTCGGATTGCCGTCACCCAGCACGCGCGCACCTGCGGCCTTGAGCTGGTCGCGCGCGGCCAGGATGTCGTCGACCTCGTAGCAAAGATGGTGCATGCCGCCGGACGGGTTCTTCTCCAGGAAGGCGGCGATCGGCGAGCCCTCGCCCAGCGGCTCCAGAAGTTCGATCTTGGTGTTGCCGACATTGACGAACACCACGGTCACACCGTGCTCCGGCAGTGCCTGCGGCTCCGTCACTTCGGCGCCGAGCGTGTTGCGATAGGCGGCGACGGCCGCAGCCAGATCCGGCACCGCAAGCGCGACATGGTTCAGGCGTCCGAGCATATCCGAGCTTTCTCTCCTGGATCCCGATGGCTGGCGTCATACGTCAAATCGACTGATATCAACAGCCTTTCACCAGGCGCGCACTGTCGCACTTCGATGAGCCGTCCTCGAACGCCGTTGAACCGGCCGAGAGTTTCAAAAATAGCCGCCCAGGCTGTTCCAATCGGCAACTGCGAAGTACAAACGGCAATGTCCGATGCCCACCCTTCTCGCCCACGCGTTTTCACATTCAGCGTTGGCTCATTCAAGGTTGCCGCTTTGCTTGATGCCGTCGATGTTCGCGACAATCTTGCATCGGCCCTGGCGCCTGGACAGTCCCCAACCGAGGTGCACGAACTCGCTGACTCGAACTTCATCGACCGCGATCGCTACGAGCACTGTTTCATCCCGACGCTGATCGACACCGGTTCCGAAAAGATCCTGTTCGACACCGGATGCGGAGATGCGGACAGTTCGCTTTTGGATTGTCTGCAGGACCTTGGGCTCGGGCCTGATGACATTGACGTGGTGATCATCACACACGGGCACCCGGATCACATCGGAGGACTTGTGAAGGATGGCGAACCCGTTTTCAGGCGGGCACGCTATGTATTCGGCGCGGCGGAATTCAGCTTCTGGTCCGAGGGAAATGCGGTGCGCGAGGCCAGATTGAAAAATCGTGATCTATTCAGGCGCAGTTGCAGCAACCTGGCCGACCAGGCAGCATTCATAGCGCCAGGAGACAAGGTTGCGCCTGGCATTACCGCCATCGACGCAGCCGGTCATTCTCCCGGGCTGCTGGCGTTTCTCGTCGAAAGCGACGGACAGCAATTGCTCATCTGGTCGGACGCCTTCCTGCACTATGTCGTGTCCATCCAGCGGCCAGATTGGCGTGCCGATCTGGATGATGACAAAGACCTGGCGATCGAGACCCGCAGGCGACTTCTGAAGATGGCGGCGGAACAGCGCCTGCTGGTCGCGGGCCATCACATGCCATTTCCAGGTCTGGGCTATGTCGAGCAGGTGGACGGTTCTTTTCGCTGGCTTCCCGTCAGCTATCAGCTGAACGTGTAGGGAACGCTGCCACCCCTCACCGGGTGACGAACACCGTCACCAGCGGTTTCTTGCCCCAGGCTTCGTTGGCAGCGCCGCGCACGGCGCGCCGTACCGCCTCTTGCACCAGGTCGAGGTCTTTTCGCCGCTGGCGGGGGATCGAATCCACGGCGCCGACTGCCGCATCGATCATCAGATCCTCGAGCGTCTCACCGCTTGCATCGGCCTCGGCGACGCCGATGGCAACCAGATCGGGATCGCCGGCAAGCTCATATTTGTCGTCGAGCACGACATTGACCGCGACATGGCCGGCAAAGGACAGCTTGCGCCGGTCGCGAATGCCCATCGCCTGATCGGTGCCGATCAGACTGCCGTCCTTGTAGATGCGCCCGAACGGCACCTGGTCGATGATGGTGGCGGGGCCGGGAGCGAGCCTGAGCATGTCGCCGTCTCGCACCTGCGCCACCTGGCCGATGCCGGAGGTCGACATCAGCGACCCCTGCGCCACCAGATGCGCCGCCTCGCCATGCACGGGAACGCCGATCTGCGGCCGCACCCATTCGTACATCTTGCGCAATTCGCTGCGCCGCGGGTGGCCGGAAACATGCACCAGCGCGTCGCCGTCCTCGATGATCTTGATGCCGAGGTCGATCAGGCGGTTCTTGATCTCAAGGATCGCCTTTTCATTGCCGGGGATCGTGCGCGATGAAAACACCACTGTATCGCCGGCCGTCAGCGACACCGATTTCATTTCTTCGCGCGACAACTTGGCCAGCGCCGCCAAAGGCTCGCCCTGGCTGCCAGTGCAGATGATCACCAGGTTTTCGCGCGGTATGAAGCCAAAATCCTCTTCGGCGATGAACTCGGGCAGCCCATCCATGTAGCCGAGTTCATCAGCCACATCGATCACCCGCTTCAGCGAACGGCCGAGCACCAGGCACTGGCGTCCGGCATCGCGCGCCGCCTTGGCAATGGAGACGATGCGGCCGACATTAGAGGAGAAAGTGGTGACGGCGACGCGCCCCTTGGCGGCCTGGATGACGCCCTTGAGGCCCTCGCCCACGGCGACTTCCGAAGGCGACTCGCCTTCTCGCAGCGCATTGGTCGAATCGCAGATCAGCGCCAGAACACCCTTGTCACCATAGGCGCGGAACCGCGCTTCGTCGGTCTTGGGTCCGATCGTCGGTTCCGGATCGATCTTCCAGTCACCGGTGTGGATGACGGTGCCGGCCGGCGACGTGATCGCCAGCGACATTGGCTCGGGGATGGAATGCGCGACGGGAATGGCTTCGATCTCGAACGGGCCGACGGTGAATTTCTCGCCCGCCCGGTAAATGGTCAGCGGGATCTTCGGCGCGCCCTGCTCACCCTGCCGCTTGGCTTCGAGCAGGCCGGCGCTGAACGGCGTCATCCAGACCGGGGCCTTCAGCTTCGGCCAGGTGTCGAGCAGCGCGCCGTAATGGTCTTCATGCGCATGCGTGATGATGATGCCGCGCAGATTGGCGAGGTTCTCCTCTATGAAGCGCGTGTCGGGCAGCACCAGGTCGACGCCGGGCAGGCTGGCGTCGGGGAAAGTGACGCCGACATCGATGACGATCCACTCGCGCGCGCTCGGCGGGCCGTAGCCGTAGAGGGCGAAGTTCATGCCGATCTCGCCGACGCCGCCGAGCGGCACGAAGACGAGTTCGGCGTTTTCCGCTTTCGCCATGATCTTTCCCTTCCTGGCCCTCAGGCCAGCCCGTTAGACGCGGGCAGACGCCACCGCGCCGAAATGCACGTCGCCGGCGGCGATCGTCAGAATAGAACCTTCATCGTCGCGGATCACGAAACGGCAGTCCTCGTCAATGGTTTCAAACACGCCGCGCACCACATTACCGTCAATTCTGACAGCAACCTCGCCGCCAAGCCCCGCAGCCCGTGCCAGCCAGCGTTGCCTGACGGCGGCAAGTCCGCGCCCCTCATCCCACAACCGGGCATTCTCGCTCCAGGCATCCGACAGCGCCAGAAACAATGTTTCCGCATCGCATGTCGCGCCCAGCGCGCGCAGTGAAGTTGCCGGATAAGGCAAATCCTCGGGATATGCCACAACATTGACGCCGATGCCGACAGCCACCGCGAAACGGCCGCCGTCCAGGATCGCCGATTCCAGCAGGATGCCGGCCAGCTTGGCGCCGGCGGCAAGCACGTCGTTCGGCCATTTCAGCTCGAAACGGTTTTTGCCCGCACTTGCGCCGTCGAGGCCTATGGCGATCCGGCCCTTCGGCACGACCGCGTCGAGTGCATCGGCCAGCGCCAGCCCGGCCACGAAGCCAAGCGTCGCGGCAAGGCGAAGTTCGGCAGTGGTGATGACAAGCAGCGTCGCCGCGAGGTTGCCTTCCGGCGTCGCCCAGACACGGCCGCGCCGCCCGCGCCCGCTTTCCTGCTTCTTGGAAACGACCCACAATCTGCCGGGGTCGCCGGCGCGGGCATGGTCCAGCGCCAGCGCATTGGTGGAGCCGACGCTGTCATGTGCCTCGAGCCGGAACCCTTCCGACGCCGAGGTAGGAGCCAGCCGAAACGCCATGCCGTTTAGAAAAATGTCTTGGCGGCGGCTTCGGCATAGGTGCCGATCGGCCCGCCGATCAGCACGTAGAACAGCACGAAGGCGCCACTGACGCCGAGCACCAGGCGCAGTTCACTCGCCATCGGCACAAAGCCGCCAACCGGTTCGTCGAACCACATGATCTTGATGATGCGTAGATAGTAATAAGCACCCACCACCGAGGCCAGCACGCCGATGATCGCCAGCGCGTAGAGGTTGGCGTTGATGGCGGCGAGGAAGACGTACCATTTCCCCCAGAAGCCGGCGAGCGGCGGAATGCCGGCCAGCGAGAACATCAAGATGGTCAGGATCGTCGCCATGATCGGGTTGGTCGACGACAGGCCGGCCAGATCACTGATCAACTCGACATTGCCTTCCTTGCGCCGCATGGCGAGGATGAAGGCGAAGGTGCCGAGCGTCATCACCAGGTAGATCAGCATGTAGATGGCGACGCCACGCACGCCCGCCTGGCTGTTGGCGGCAAGGCCGACCAGCGCGTAGCCCATGTGGCCGATCGAGGAATAGGCCATCAGTCGCTTGATGTTGGTCTGGCCGATCGCCGCGAAGGCGCCGAGCGCCATTGAGGCGATCGAGATGAAGACGATGATCTGCTGCCAGTCCGAGGCGATCGGCTTGAACGCGCCCATGGTGACGCGCACCATCAGCGCCATCGCCGCCATCTTGGGAGCAGCCGCCAGGAAGGCCGTCACCGGTGTCGGCGCGCCTTCATAGACGTCGGGCGTCCACATGTGGAACGGCACCGCCGAGATCTTGAAGGCAAGGCCGGCCAGCACGAAGACCAGACCGAAAACCAGGCCAAGCTGGCGCTCGCCGCTGCCCAGCGCCGTGGCGATCTCCTGGAAGCCGGTGTTGCCGGTGTAGCCGTAAACCAGGCTGATGCCATAGAGGAGCATGCCCGACGACAGTGCGCCGAGGACGAAATACTTCAGGCCGGCCTCGGTCGAACGCAGATTGTCGCGGTTGATCGCCGCCAGCACGTAGATCGCCAGCGACTGCAGTTCGAGGCCGAGATAGAGCCCGATCATGCTGTTGGCCGAGATCATCAGCATCATGCCGAGCGTGCAAAGCAGGATCAGCACCGGATATTCGAATTTATCGAAATGCTCCGCTTTGGCAAAGCGCATCGACATCACCAGCGTCACCGCCGAGCCGATCAGCGCCAGCACCTTCATGAAATGGGCGAAGGAATCTTGGATGAAGGCATTGCCATAGGCGCTGCCCTGCCCCGTGCGGAAAACCAGCCAGGCGCCTGATACCACCAGCACGGCGACGGCGAGACCGGTCACCGTATTGGCGGTGTTGGCGCGCGAATAAGCGCCGACCATCAGCAGCGCCAGCGCGCCGATGGCGAGGATCAGCTCTGGCGTCGAGAGCGACAGGCTGGAGAGAAGGTCCGGCGTCATGGTTCGCAAAACCCTTGGGTTAATTCGCCGCCGCGGTCTGCGCGGCGCCGATGGATGCAGTGACATTGGTGACGAGCGACTTGACCGATTGGGCCGTCGCGTCGAAGACGGGCGCCGGATAGACGCCGAAGAATATGACCAGCACAACCAGCGGGTAGATGATCACCTTCTCGCGCGGCGACAGATCGAGCAGGCCCTTCAGGCTGTCCTTGGTCAGCGCGCCGAAAATCACCCGGCGATAGAGCCACAGCGCATAGGCTGCCGACAGGATGACGCCGGTGGCTGCGAAGAACGCCACCCAGGTGTTGACCCGGAAGACGCCGAGCATGGTCAGGAACTCGCCGACGAAGCCGCTGGTGCCGGGCAGGCCGACATTGGCCATGGTGAAGACCATGAACACGGTGGCGTATTTCGGCATGTTGTTGACCAGCCCGCCATAGGCGTCGATCTCGCGCGTGTGCATGCGGTCGTAGATAACGCCGACGCACAGGAACAGCGCGCCCGAGACAAGGCCGTGGCTGAGCATCTGGAAGATCGCGCCCTGCACGCCTTCCTGGTTCATGGCAAAGATGCCCATGGTCACGAAGCCCATATGGGCGACCGAAGAATAGGCGATCAGCTTTTTCATGTCCTCCTGCATCAGCGCCACCAGCGAGGTGTAGATGATGGCGACGACCGACAGCGTGAACACCAGCGGCGCGAACATTTCCGACGCCAGCGGGAACATCGGCAGCGAGAAGCGCAGGAAGCCGTACCCGCCCATCTTGAGCAGGATTGCGGCCAAGATCACCGAGCCCGCTGTCGGCGCTTCGACATGCGCGTCAGGCAGCCAGGTGTGCACCGGCCACATCGGCATCTTCACCGCGAAGGAGGCGAAGAAGGCGAGCCACAACCAGGTCTGCATGTTGGCCGGGAAATTGTGCGTCAAAAGCGTCGGGATGTCGGTCGTGCCGGACTGATAGAACATCGCCATGATGGCGAGCAGCATCAGCACCGAGCCGGCCAGCGTGTAGAGGAAGAACTTGAACGAGGCATAGACGCGCCGCTTGCCGCCCCAGACGCCGATGATGATGAACATCGGGATCAGGCCGGCCTCGAAGAAGACGTAGAACAGCACGATGTCCAGCGCGCAGAACACGCCGATCATCAGCGTTTCGAGCAGCAGGAAGGCGATCATGTAGGCCTTGACGCGCTTCTCGATCGCTTCCCACGAGGCCAGGATGCAGAGCGGCATCAGGAACGTCGTCAGGATGACGAACAGCATTGAAATGCCGTCGACGCCCATATGGTAGGAGATGCCGGAGTCGAGCCAGGCAACCTTCTCGACGAACTGGAAACCCGCTTGCGAATTGTCAAAGCCGGTCCAGATGAACAGCGAGATGATGAACGTGAACGTCGTCGTCAACAGCGCGATGGCGCGGATGTTGCGGCGCGCGTTTTCACTGTCATCATTGATGAACAGGATGAGCAGCACACCAACCAGCGGCAGGAAGGTGACCAGCGAGAGGATTGGCCAGGCGGTCATCAGAGCATCATCCAGGTGACGAGTGCGGCAACGCCGATCAGCATGGCGAAGGCATAGTGGTAGAGGTAGCCGGTCTGCAGCTTGACGACGCGGTCGGTGACATCGATGACGCGCGCCGAGATGCCGTCAGGACCAAGACCGTCGATGATGGTGCCGTCGCCGGTCTTCCACAGGAAACGACCGAGCCGCTTGGCCGGCCGCACGAACAGGAAGTCGTACTGCTCGTCGAAATACCACTTGTTGAGCAGGAAGGCGTAGAGCAAGCGGTGGTTGGCGGCGACGCTTCGCGGCAATTCCGGCGAGCGGATGTAGAACTTCCAGGCCAGCGCGAAGCCGATCAGCATAGCGATGAAGGGCGAGAGCTCGACCCACAGCGGCAGTTCGTGGATTTCGTGCAGGATGTGGTTGTCCGGCAGTGTGAACAGCGATGCCTTCCAGAACTCGGCATAGCCCTCGCCGATGAAGGCGCCGTGGAAGATGATGCCGGCGAACAGCGCGCCAGCGGCCAGGATGAACAGCGGCACCAGCATCACCGGCGGCGATTCATGGACGTGGTGCATCACCTCATGGCTCGCCCGCGGCTCGCCATGGAAGGTCATGAAGATCAGCCGCCAGGAATAGAAGGAGGTGAAGCAGGCGGCGATGACCAAAAGCACAAAGGCGAGGCCGGCAACCGAATTGTGGCCGGCAAAGGCGCTTTCGATGATGGCGTCCTTGGAGAAGAAGCCGGCGGTGCCGATGACCGTCACCGGAATGCCGACACCGGTCAGCGCCAGCGTGCCGATCACCATCATCCAGTAGGTGGTCGGGATCAGCTTGCGCAGGCCGCCCATGTTGCGCATGTCCTGCTCGTCGGAGACGGCGTGGATGACCGAGCCCGAGCCGAGGAAGAGCAGCGCCTTGAAGAAGGCATGCGTGAAGAGGTGGAAGATCGCGGCACCGTAGGCGCCGACGCCGAGCGCCACGAACATGTAGCCGAGCTGCGAACAGGTCGAATAGGCGATGACGCGCTTGATGTCGTTCTGGACGAGGCCGACGGTTGCCGCGAAGAAGGCGGTGAAGGCGCCGATGAAGGTCACGACCGTCAGCGCCGAATGCGACAGTTCGAACAGCGGCGACAACCGCGCCAGCATGAACACGCCCGCCGTCACCATGGTGGCGGCGTGGATGAGTGCGGAGACCGGCGTCGGGCCCTCCATGGCGTCCGGCAGCCAGGTGTGCAGCGGCACCTGCGCCGACTTGCCCATGGCGCCCATGAACAGCAGCAGGCAGACGATCGTCATTGCCGACTGCTTGTCGAGCGCGTGCCCGAGGAAGGTCAGCACGGCGGCACCTTGCGGCGCGCCTTCAGCGGGAATGAACGTCGCCGCATTGGCGAAGATGGTGCCCAGATTGACCGAACCGAACAGCACGAACAGACCGAAAATGCCGAGCGCGAAGCCGAAATCGCCGACTCGGTTGACGACGAAGGCCTTGATCGCGGCGGCGTTGGCCGACGGCTTCTTGTACCAGAAGCCGATCAGCAGGTAGGACGCGAGACCCACCCCTTCCCAGCCGAAGAACATCTGCACCAGATTGTCGGCGGTCACCAGCATCAGCATGGCGAAGGTGAACAGCGACAGATAGGCGAAGAAGCGCGGCCGGTTCGGATCGTGGTGCATGTAGCCGATCGAATAGATGTGGACCAGCGCCGACACAGTGTTGACCACCACCAGCATCACCACCGTCAGCGTGTCGATCCGGAGTGCCCAGGACGCTTCCAATCCGCCCGACTGGATCCAGCGCAGCACCGGCACGGTGAACACCTCGCCATGGCCGAAGCCGACGCTGAAGAACGCAACCCACGACAGCACCGCCGCGATCACCAGGAAGCCTGAGGTGATGTATTCGGACGCCTTGGCGCCGAGCGACGTGCCGAACAGGCCGACGATCAGGAAGCCGAGCAGGGGAAGGAAGACGATGGCCTGATACATGGTGGTTCCGTCAACCCTTCATCATGTTCACGTCTTCGACCGCGATCGAGCCGCGGTTGCGGAAGAAGACGACGAGAATGGCAAGTCCGATGGCAGCCTCGGCCGCCGCGACCGTCAGCACGAACAGCGCGAACACCTGGCCGACCAGATCGCCGAGTGCCGCCGAGAAAGCGACGAAGTTGATGTTGACCGCGAGCAGGATCAGCTCGATCGACATCAGGATGACGATGACGTTCCTACGGTTCAAAAAGATGCCGAACACGCCGAGCGTGAACAGGATCGCCGATACGGTCAGATAATGTGCGATGCCGACGACCATCTCAGACTCCTTCGCCCGACTTGACCTTGCGGATTTCCATGCCGGTCGCCGCGGTGCGGCCGACCTGGGCTGCGATCGACTGCCGCTTGACCCCTTCCTTGTGGCGCAGCGTCAAGACGATGGCGCCGATCATGGCGACCAAGAGCACGAGGCCGGCGATCTGGAAGTAGTAGAGGTAGTCCGTATAGAGGATGTCGCCGAGTGCTGCCGTATTCGAGCGCGTGGCGAGGTCCGGAATGGGCTTGGAGACCGTCGAGGCGAGCTGCGGTGCGAATGTGTAACCGCCCAGCACGACAATAAGCTCCGCCGCCAGGATCAGCCCGACCAGCGCGCCGATCGGCGCATACTGCAGCGCGCCTTCCTTCATCTCCGCGAAATCGACGTCGAGCATCATGACGACGAACAGGAACAGCACCATGACCGCGCCGACATAGACGACGAGCAGGATCATCGCCAGGAACTCGGCGCCGGTCAGCATGAACAGGCCGGCCGCGTTGAAGAAGGTCAAGATCAGGAACAGCACCGAATGCACGGGGTTGCGCGACGAAATGACCATGAACGCCGACGCCACCGCGACAAAGGCGAAGAGGTAGAAAAAGGCCGCCTCTAGTCCACTCAGCATGGGGTTCCCCCGGGTTCCTGTCCGGACCGGCTCTCGCCATGTCCGCTTCTGTGGCTTGGTACCGCCTCCGGTTCCCAAGTCGCGTTGTCCTTAGACGAGGCCCCTCGCCCCGTCCATGCGTCAAATATCAGCGATACGGCGAGTCCAGCGAGATGTTGCGCGCCAGTTCGCGCTCCCACCGGTCGCCATTCGCCAAAAGCTTGTCCTTGTCGTAGTAGAGCTCTTCACGCGTCTCCGTCGCGAATTCGAAATTCGGCCCCTCGACGATGGCGTCGACCGGGCAGGCTTCCTGGCAGAAGCCGCAATAGATGCACTTCACCATGTCGATGTCGTAACGCACCGTGCGGCGCGTGCCGTCATTGCGGCGCGGGCCGGCTTCGATGGTGATCGCCTGCGCTGGGCAGATCGCCTCGCACAGCTTGCACGCAATGCAGCGCTCCTCGCCGTTGGGATAGCGGCGCAACGCATGCTCGCCACGGAAGCGCGGGCTGGTCGGCCCCTTCTCGTGCGGATAGTTGATCGTCTCCTTCGGTGCGAAGAACTGGCGCATCGACAGGAAGAAAGCGCTGACGAAATCCTGCAGCAGCAGCGATTTTGCGGCTTGGGATAGAGCGGACATCACGCAAACCCCGTGATCTTGAGGAAGGCGGCGGTGGCGACCACCATGAACAGCGAGATAGGCAGGAACACCTTCCAGCCGAGCCGCATCAGCTGGTCGTAGCGGTAGCGCGGCACGAAGGCCTTCACCATGGAGATGCCGAAGAACACGAAGCAGACCTTCAGCACGAACCAGATGACGCCCGGCACCCAGGTGAACGGCGCGAAGTCGAAGGGCGGCAGCCAGCCGCCGAGGAACAGGATGGTGGCCAGCGCGCACATCAGCACGATGGCGACATACTCACCGAGGAAGAACAGCAGGAACGGCGTCGACGAGTATTCGACCATGTGGCCGGCGACCAGTTCCGATTCGGCTTCCACCAGGTCGAAAGGCGGCCGGTTCGTCTCGGCCAGCGCCGAGATGAAGAAGATGACGAACATCGGGAACAGCGACAACCAGTGCCAGTCGAGGAAGGTGTTGGGCAGGCCGAGCTTGGTGCCCAGCCCATCCTGCTGCGACAGCACGATATCGGACAGGTTGAGCGAACCGGCGCACAAAAGCACGGTGACGATGACGAAGCCGATCGAGACTTCATAGGACACCATCTGTGCGGCCGAGCGAAGCGCACCGAGGAACGGATATTTCGAGTTGGACGCCCAGCCGCCCATGATCACGCCATAGACCTCGAGCGAAGAGATCGCGAAGACATAGAGGATGCCGACATTGACGTTGGCGATCGCCCAGCCCTGGTTGACCGGAATGACCGCCCAGGCCGAGATCGCCAGCACGGCAGAAACCAGCGGCGCCAGGAGAAAAACGCCCTTGTTGGCGCCGGACGGGATGACCGGTTCCTTGAAGACGAACTTCAAAAGATCGGCGAAGGCCTGCAGCGTGCCCCACGGGCCGACGACGTTCGGGCCGCGGCGCAGCTGTACCGCAGCCCAGATCTTGCGGTCGGCGTAAAGGATATAGGCGACGAAGATCAAAAGCACGACGATCAGAACGACCGACTTGAGAAGGATCAGCAGCGCCGGCAGCACGTAGAAGGAGAAGAAAGTGTCCATGCTTATTCCGCCGCCTGCTTGAAGCCGCTCTTGGCCAGTGCCGAGCATTCCGCCATCACGGCCGATGCCCGCGCGATCGGGTTGGTCAGGTAGAAGTCCGTGACCGGCGAGGTGAAGGTGCCCTTGTTCAGCCGCCCGCCGAGCTTCGCCACCTTGGCGATGTCCTCGGCATTGCCGGCCGCGACCTGGTCGATGCGGGCCAGATGCGGGAATTCGCCATAGAGCTTCGCACGCAGCTGCGGCAGCGAATCGAACGGCAGCTTCTTGCCCAGCACATCCGACAGCGCCCGCAGGATCGCCCAGTCCTCGCGCGCATCGCCCGGCGCGAAGCCGGCGCGGTTGGTCTGCTGCACGCGCCCTTCCGTGTTGACATAGGTGGCCGACTTTTCGGTGTAGGCTGCCGCCGGCAGGATGACATTGGCACGGTGCGCGCCCTGGTCGCCATGCGTGCCGATATAGACGACGAAGGCGCCGCCGGTCTTGGCCATGTCGATTTCGTCAGCGCCAAGCAGGAACAGTAGTTCCATCTCGCCCAGCATGCCGGCGACGTCCTTGCCGCCCTCGCCCGGCACGAAGCCGAGATCGAGGCCGCCGACGCGACCCGCCGCATTGTGCAGCACTGCAAAGCCGTTCCAGTCCGCCCTTGCGGCGTTGACCGCGGCGGCTAGCTTTGCCGCCTGGCCGAGCACGGCCGCACCATCGGCGCGCGCCAGTGCGCCCTGGCCGACGATGATCAGCGGATGCGTCGCCTTCTTCAGCGTCTGGAAGAACTTGCCGTTGCCGTCGGCCAGATCCTTCAGCGAATCCGGTCCGGCGCCCAGTTGTTCGTAGTCGTAGCGCGTGTCGCCGACATCGCCGATGACGCCGACCGGCAGATTGCCGATCCGCCAACGCTTGCGGATGCGGGCGTTGAGCACCGAGGCTTCATAGCGCGGATTGGCGCCGATGATCAGCACCGCGTCGGCCTGCTCGATGCCCTCGATGGTCGGGTTGAAGATATAGCTGGCCCGGCCGAGCGCCGGATCGAGTGCGGCGCCGTCCTGACGGCAGTCGGTGTTCTTCGAACCGAGCGAAGCCATCAGCAGCTTCAGCGCGTAGATTTCCTCGACCGCTGCGAGATCGCCTGCAATGGCGCCGATCTTTTCTGGTGTTGTCTTCGACACCGCATCCTTGATCGCGGCAAAGGCCTCGGGCCAGCTTGCCGGTGCCAGCCTGCCATCCTTGCGCACATAGGGGCGGTCGAGGCGCTGCGTGCGCAGACCGTCCCAGATGAAGCGGGTCTTGTCGGAGATCCACTCCTCGTTCACCTGCTCGTTGACGCGCGGCAGGATGCGCATCACTTCGCGGCCGCGGCTGTCGACGCGGATCGCCGACCCGACGGCGTCCATCACGTCGATGGATTCGGTCTTGGTCAGTTCCCACGGCCGCGCCTGGAAGGCGAACGGCTTCGAAGTCAGCGCGCCGACCGGGCAAAGGTCGATGACATTGCCCTGCAGCTCCGAGGTCATCGCCTGTTCGAGATAGGTGGTGATCTCGGCGTCCTCGCCACGGCCGATCAGGCCGAGTTCGGAAATGCCGGCGACTTCGGTGGTGAAGCGGACGCAGCGCGTGCAATGGATGCAGCGGTTCATCACCGTCTTGACCAGCGGGCCGATATACTTGTCTTCGACCGCGCGCTTGTTCTCGTGATAGCGCGAGGAATCGACGCCGAAGGCCATCGCCTGGTCCTGCAGGTCGCATTCGCCGCCCTGGTCGCAGATCGGGCAATCCAGCGGATGGTTGATCAGCAGGAATTCCATCACGCCCTCGCGGGCCTTCTTGACCATCGGCGTGTTGGTAAAGATTTCCGGCGCCTCGCCATTCGGGCCGGGGCGCAGGTCGCGCACGCCCATGGCGCAGGAGGCCTGCGGCTTGGGCGGTCCGCCCTTCACCTCGATCAGGCACATGCGGCAATTGCCGGCGATCGACAGCCGCTCATGGAAGCAGAAACGCGGCACTTCCGCGCCAGCGTCTTCCGCCGCCTGCAGCAGCGTGTAGTGGTCGGGTACAGTGATCTCTTTCCCGTCGACCTTGAGCTTTGCCATTCGCCTCAAACCCCTGCGGATTTCCCGCAATCTCTTGTCCCGGGCACGGTCAAAACCGCACCCGGCATTTCATTCATTTCCCGACGGCGAGTGCCGACGCCTGGGCAGTCCAATCGTCACGGACGATACGGCCGGTGAGCGACAAATAATCTTCGACCCAGGCAACCTCTTCCGGCACCCATGCGGCGATCTGGGCATATGTCCAGATCCCCAGGCCATTGAGAACCTTCTCCAGCTTCGGACCGATGCCCGATATCGCCTTGAGGTCCGACGGCTCCGCCGGCTTGTCCATAGCCTTCGGCTGCCTGAAATCCTCCGGCATCAACCCGGCCGGAGCCGGGCCTGCTGCTGGGCCGGCATCGGCGACCGGCACTGCGTCGGCTGCCTCCCTGGCAACCATGTCAGTCACGTCCTGCGCGAAGGATTGCGCTTCGGCAATCAAGGTCTTGGTCGCCGCGCGGGCGGCCTTGGAGGCGCTCTTTTCCGTCTCCGGGAAGCGCTCGGTGCGCGCCTCGAAATCATCGACGATCGGCTGCAGCAGCCGTTGCGAGGCTTCGGCAGCCCCCGAGAGTGCGCCCAGCCAGACGCCGAAGGCGTGGTTCGCCAGCCCGATACCGAGCGCCGACATCGCCGCGGCACCCGCCACTGGATGCGCGAGAAGGTTGACGGCGCTCGCCATCTCCTTCGGCATCATCCTGGTCAGATCCTGGTTCATCTTCTCGAACTGGTCCAAATTGGGCATCAATGAGTAGGGTGTCGAATACGGCGCCATAGATATCTCCTGGTCGTTTCTTCGTTCGCCCGCCCCGGTTGTCTCAAATCGGGCACTTGCCCGCATTCCGCTCCGGGCTTTCGCCCGAATTCACAAAGTCTCTATTCCGCCGCCACCATCACCGGCTCGGCCCGGTGCGCATTGCGCGAAAACTCGTCGATGCGCCGTTCCACCTCGCCGCGGAAATGCCGCATCAGACCCTGGATCGGCCATGCCGCCGCGTCGCCCAGCGCGCAGATCGTGTGGCCCTCGACCTGCTTGGTGACGTCGAGCAGCATGTCGATCTCGCGCTTCTGCGCTTCGCCGCGCACCAGCCGTTCCATCACCCGCCACATCCAGCCGGTGCCTTCACGGCACGGCGTGCACTGGCCGCAGCTCTCGTGCTTGTAGAAGTAGGAAAGCCGCGCGATCGCCTTCACGATATCGGTCGACTTGTCCATGACGATGACAGCCGCCGTGCCGAGGCCGGATTTGAGGTCGCGCAGCGCGTCGAAATCCATCGGCGTATCGATGATCTGCTCTGCCGGCACCAGTGGCACCGAAGCGCCGCCCGGGATGACCGCCAGGAGATTGTCCCAGCCGCCACGAATGCCGCCGCAATGCGTCTCGATCAGTTCGCGGAACGGGATCGACATCGCCTCTTCGACCGTGCACGGGTTGTTGACGTGGCCGGACACGCAAAACAGCTTGGTACCGACATTGTTGGGCCGGCCGAAGGACGAGAACCAGGCGGCACCGCGGCGCAGGATGGTCGGCGCAACGGCGATGGATTCGACATTGTTCACGGTTGTCGGGCAACCATACAAGCCGACATTGGCCGGAAATGGCGGCTTCAGCCGCGGCTGGCCCTTCTTGCCTTCGAGGCTTTCGAGCAGCGCCGTCTCCTCGCCGCAGATATAGGCGCCGGCGCCATGGTGCATGTAGATGTCGAAGTCGTAGCCGGACGTGTTGTTCTTGCCGATCAGCTTGGCTTCGTAGGCCTCGTCGATGGCCCGCTGCAGCGCCTCGCGCTCGCGGATGAACTCGCCGCGAACATAGATGTAGGCGGCAATCGCACCCATGGCGAAGCCTGCAAGCAGCGCGCCCTCGACCAGCGTGTGCGGGTCATTGCGCAGGATGTCGCGATCCTTGCAGGTGCCGGGCTCGGATTCGTCGGCATTGATGACGAGGTAGCTCGGCCGGCCGTCGCTCTGCTTGGGCATGAACGACCATTTCAGGCCCGTCGGAAAGCCGGCGCCGCCGCGCCCGCGCAGGCCGGATGCCTTCATCTCGTTGACGATCCACTCGCGCCCCTTGGCGACGATGCCGGGCGTGCTGTCCCAGGCGCCACGCGCCATCGCGCCGGCCAGCGACTTGTCGAAGAGGCCGTAGATGTTGTTGAAGATGCGGTCTTTGTCCTGAAGCATTTTTCGTCCCTCAGACCGGCTTCTTGCCGAAGACGCGGATATATTCGGCGACGCCACCCTTGGCGAGCGCCTTGGCCTGCTTGACCCAGTCGTCGCGATCGATGCGGCCGTGGAAAGCGAGATAACCGTCCACCCACTCGCGCTCGGCCTTCTTCCAGGAAGCAACCTGCGCGAAGGTGAAAATGCCCAGGGAATGCAGGACGCCCTCGATCTTTGGGCCGACACCAGAGATCAACTTGAGGTCGTCGACCAGCGCCGGCCTGTCGATGCCGGCCGGGCGGTTCTTATCCTCGAGCGACGGCTTGGCCGGCTTGTCAGCCTTCGCGGCTGGCGCCTTGACCTCCGGCGCCTTGAAGGCGGCTGCTGGCTCGGCCTTGGTCCTTGGACCGTTGCGCGGCTTGGAAACCTGCTCGACTTCGGGGGCCGCCTTGTTGGCATTGGCGGCCGAATGCAGTGGGGCCGAAACGCTCGCCGCCTTTTCAGCTGCCGGCGCGACCTTGGTCTTTGAAGGCGTCTTCAAGGCCGGGCTGGTTTCAAGCGCATCGGTCTTCGGCTTGCTGGCATTGGACGGTGCGACAGGAGCGGCAGCGGGCGCGACCGTGGCGATTATCGCTTCGGGCACCGCCTTCGCGGCCTTGGCCGCCTCCCTGGCTTCCCTGTCGCGGGTCGACTTGAGGATCGCCTTTTCGCTCTTCAGGGTCGTGAGGCCGGAGGCTGGCTCCGAACCGGTGCGGCCGTCCTGGGGCCCTGGCGCCACCGAGGCGCCCTTGCCGGCGCCGTAGAGATCGATGATCTCGGCCAGACGCCCGGGCGTCAGATCCTCGAACGTGTCCTTGAAGATCATCACCATCGGCGCGTTGACGCAGGCGCCAAGGCACTCGACCTCTTCCCACGACAAGGTGCCCTTGTCGTTGGTGTGGAACTGGTCGTGATGGATTTTTGAGCGGCACACATCCATCAGCGCTTCCGAGCCGCGCAGCATGCAGGGCGTGGTGCCGCAAACCTGGATGTGGGCGCGGGTGCCGACCGGGCTCAACTGGTACTGCGTGTAGAAGGTGGCGACTTCCAGCCCCCTGATACGGGGCATGCCGAGCATGTCCGAAATCGTCTCGATGGCCGCCTTCGTTACCCAGCCTTCCTGCTCCTGCGCCAGCATCAAAAGCGGAATGATCGCCGACTGTTCGCGGCCCTTGGGATATTTCTTAAGCCATTGCTTCGCCGCTGCCGCATTCGCCCGGTTGAAGGCGAAGGATGCTGGCTGGACGCTGGCTTCTGCGAGACGGCGGACTGACATTTAGCGATCGACCTCACCAAACACGATGTCGAGGGAGCCGAGAACGGCGGTGACGTCGGCCAGCATGTGGCCGCGGCAGAGGAAATCCATGGCCTGCAGATGCGCGAAACCGGGGGCGCGCAGCTTACAGCGGTAGGGCTTGTTGGAGCCGTCGGAGACGAGATACACGCCGAACTCGCCTTTCGGCGCTTCAACCGCCGCATAGACCTCGCCGGCCGGCACGCGGTAGCCCTCGGTGTAGAGCTTGAAGTGATGGATGAGCGCTTCCATCGAGCGCTTCATCGCCTGGCGCTTCGGTGGCACCACCTTGCCATCGAGGTTCGACACAGGGCCGGTGCTCTCCTTGCCGAGCAAGAGGTCGATGCACTGGCGCATGATCTTCGCCGACTGGCGCATTTCTTCCATGCGCACGAGGTAGCGGTCGAAACAGTCGCCGTTCTTGCCGATCGGAATGTCGAAATCCATTTCCGAATAGCATTCATAGGGCTGCGACTTGCGCAAGTCCCAGGGCGCGCCCGAACCACGTATCATCACGCCCGAGAAGCCCCAGGCCCAGGCATCGGCCAGGGAGACGACGCCGATGTCGACATTGCGCTGCTTGAAGATGCGGTTGCCGGTGAGCAACTGATCGAGGTCGTCGATCGACTTCAGGAACGGGTCGATCCACTTGCCGATGTCCTCGACCAGCTTCTGCGGCAGGTCCTGATGGACGCCGCCGGGGCGGAAATAGGCGGCATGCATGCGCGAACCGGAGGCGCGTTCATAGAACACCATCAGCTTTTCGCGCTCGACGAAGCCCCACAGCGGCGGCGTCAGCGCGCCGACGTCCATCGCTTGCGTCGTCACATTGAGGATGTGCGACATGATGCGGCCGATCTCGCAGTAGAGCACGCGGATCAGCTGGCCACGCTTCGGCACTTCGATGCCGAGCAGGCGCTCGGCGGCCAGGGCAAAGGCATGCTCCTGGTTCATCGGCGCGCAATAGTCGAGCCGGTCGAGATAAGGCACCGCCTGCAGGTAGGTTTTGGCCTCGATCAGCTTTTCCGTGCCGCGATGCAGCAGTCCGATATGCGGATCGACGCGATCGACGACTTCGCCGTCCAGCTCCAGCACGAGGCGCAAAACGCCGTGCGCCGCGGGGTGTTGCGGGCCGAAATTGATGTTGAAGTTGCGGACGGAGGTTTCAGCCATTCTGGCGCCTCAATTCGTCTTGGCTTTTTCATCCCCGGGCAGCACGTAGTCCGTGCCTTCCCAAGGGGAGAGAAAATCGAAATTGCGAAATTCCTGCTTGAGCTCGACCGGCTCATAGATGACGCGCTTGGCCTCGTCGTCGTAGCGCACTTCGACGAAGCCGGTCAGCGGGAAATCCTTGCGCAGCGGATGGCCTTCGAAACCGTAATCCGTCAACAGGCGCCGCAGGTCCGGATGCCCGGAGAAAAGCACACCGTAGAGATCGTAGGTCTCGCGCTCGAACCAGTCGGCGCCGGGATAGACGCCGGTGATCGACGGCACCATCGTCTCCTCGTCGGCCTGCACCTTGACGCGGATGCGCACGTTCTGCTTCGGCGACAACAGGTGATAGACGACGTCGAAGCGCTTGGCCCGCGACGGATAGTCGGCGCCGCAGACATCGATGATCGAGATGAACTGGCAGCGCGCATCGTCGCGCAGGAAAGTCATCACCTCGACCAAATTGCGCGGCTCGACATGGACGGTGAGTTCACCATAGGCGATCGCAGCGTCATTCACGCGGCCGATCAGCTTCTCGCCGAGATAGGTCGACAGTTCGCTCAGGGATGCGGTCATGGATTTACCGTTCGATCGTGCCGGTGCGGCGGATCTTCTTCTGCAACAGAAGAATGCCGTAAAGCAGCGCTTCGGCGCTCGGCGGGCAGCCGGGCACATAGATGTCGACCGGCACGACGCGGTCGCAGCCGCGCACCACCGAATAGGAATAGTGATAGTAGCCGCCGCCATTGGCGCAGGAGCCCATCGAGATGACGTAGCGGGGCTCCGGCATCTGGTCGTAGACCTTGCGCAGCGCCGGCGCCATCTTGTTGGTCAGCGTGCCGGCGACGATCATGATGTCGGACTGGCGCGGAGACGCGCGCGGGGCAACGCCGAACCGCTCCGAATCGTAGCGCGGCATCGAAGTATGGATCATCTCGACCGCGCAGCAGGCGAGGCCGAACGTCATGAACATCAGCGAACCGCTGCGCGCCCAGGTGATCAGCGCCTCAGTCGAGGTGACGAGAAAGCCCTTGTCGGCCAGTTCGTTGTTGATCTCGAGGAAGAAAGGATCGTCGGACCCTACCGGCCTGCCGGTGTTAGGATCGATCAGGCCCTTGGGCTTCGGCGCGACGAGCGTGCCGGAACTGTCGTTCAATCCCATTCCAGCGCTCCTTTTTTCCATTCATAGGCAAAGCCGATTGTCAGCACCGCCAGGAAGACCATCATCGACCAGAAGCCGAGCATGCCGATCTTCGAGAACGAAACTGCCCACGGAAACAGGAAGGCCACTTCCAGATCGAAGATGATGAACAGGATCGACACCAGGTAGAAACGGATGTCGAATTTCATGCGGGCGTCGTCGAACGAGTTGAAACCGCACTCGTAGGCGGAAAGCTTCTCGGGATCGGGATTGCGGTAGGCGACCAGGAAGGGGGCGGCCAGCAGCGCCAGGCCGACGACCAGGGCCACGCCGATGAACAGGACGATGGGCAGGTATGAACCTAGAAGTGCGTTCATGCTCGGCTTTCCGTTGGCGCCAATCCAAGTTGATTACAGCACCGGACCCTAATGCGGAAGCGTGACAGTTTAACCGCTGAACCGTTTTAAGGGCCTATGCTGCAACGCGGCGAGGGTTAGCGCAGCACTTCCAGCGAAGCAAGTCAAACCTTGTTCAAAACGCGGTGCTGGACGGCATATCCGAGGAAACTGGTCCGATCCGCTCCTGTTTGATTTCCTTCGGTTTTTACTCCACTTTTGTCTCCTGACATGGTTGCCGCCAAAACCCTGCTAGCATGGGCCGGAATCACCCATCGGAACTTCGGCCAAACACCCTCAGAGTGATACCTGCATGAAGGAAAAGTTCTCGCTTGCCATGGCCCGGCGCATCGCGCTCGCCGCCCAGGGGTTTCTCGATCCCCGCCCCGCCGGTACGCCCGACCGCCGCCATTTCGCCCGCGTTCTCTCCCGCATCGGCCTGCTGCAGATCGATTCCGTCAGTGCGGTGGTGCGCGCCCACTATATGCCGCTCTATTCGCGCCTTGGCCCCTACCCCTTCGCTCTGCTCGACAACGCCGCCGTGACGCGCAAACGCACGGTGTTTGAATACTGGGCACACGAAGCCTCCTTCCTGCCGGTCGAGACCTACCCGCTGATGCGCTGGCGCATGCAGCGGGCCGAGCGCGGCGACGAAATGTATCTCGGCCTCGCCAAATGGGGCCGCGAACACGCTGGCTACATCGAACAGATCTATCGCGAGGTCGTCGAGCGCGGGCCGATCGCCGCTTCCGCGCTCGAAGGCCAGAAAGGCTCGGGCGGCTGGTGGGGCTGGAGCCATGCCAAGCACGCCTTCGAATGGCTGTTCTGGGCCGGACGCATCACAACGGCGCACCGTCGCGGTTTCGAGCGGTTCTACGATCTGCCGGAGCGCGTGCTGCCGCAAGCGATCCTCGACCTGCCGGTGCCCGCCGCCGAGGACGCGCACCGCGAATTGCTGCGCATTTCCGCCCGAGCCCACGGCATCGCGACATCAGGCGACCTGCGCGACTATTTCCGCCTGTCGCCCGCCGACATGAAGGGCCGACTGGAGGAACTGGTTGAAACAGGCGAACTGCTGCCTGTGCGTGTCGAAGGCTGGGACAAGCCGGCCTATCTTCATAAAGACGCGCGTTTGCCACGAAAAATCGAGGCCCGCGCTTTGCTGGCGCCGTTCGATCCGGTCGTCTTCGAACGGTCGCGCACGGAGCGGCTGTTCGATTTCCACTATCGCATCGAGATCTATACCCCGGCCGATAAACGCCAGTATGGCTACTACGTGCTGCCGTTCCTGCTCGGCGACCGGATCGTCGGCCGCGTCGACCTCAAGGCCGATCGCCCCGCCAGTGTTCTGCGCGTCCATGCGGCCTACGCCGAGCCGGGCGCGCCGCCTGAAACCGCTGCAGAACTCTTCGATGAATTGAAGCAGATGCAGGGCTGGCTCGGCCTTGAACGTATAGAGGTGACATCAGCCGGCGATTTGGGTCCGGCGCTGGCCGACCTGAGCGTGTCGTAAGCCCACGTTGACACCACTGCCCGCAAAAGCCTAAATCCGCTGCAGACGGTCTCTTCTCTTCAACGAGAGGAGCCAAGAGGGAATGCGGTGCGAAATTCCGATTTCAAATCCGCGGCTGTCCCCGCAACTGTAAGCGAAGAGCCAAGGCCGAAAGCCACTGGGGTATTCCCGGGAAGGCGGCTACCCAAGGCGATGACCCGCGAGCCAGGAGACCTGCCGTCTGCGACTGTAGAATCCGATCGCCCGGCGGGTTTCCGGGCAAGGAGCCCGATTTTTGGACCACGACAGCAGTTTTTCCGCTGGCAAAGCGGACAATTCGTCCGGCGAGAACGATGCCCTTGCCGGCGTGACCGTGATCGTCTGTGCCTCCTGTCGCGATGAAACCGGTTCAGATGCCCATCCCCGCGCCGGCGAACTGCTTGCGGACGACACGCGCCGCGCCGCCTCTGGCGAAGACATCCGCGTCCGCAGCGTCGAATGCCTCGGCAATTGCAAGCGCCGGCTCAGTGCCGCCATCCTGCGCGATGGTTGCTGGAGCTACGTCTTCGGCGACCTGACTGCGACCAGCGGCGCCGACCTCGTCACCGGCGCAAAACTCTTCGCCACCTCGACCGACGGCCTGATCCCGTGGCGCGGCCGTCCCGATAGCCTCAAGCGCGGCCTCGTGGCCCGCATCCCTCCCCTCGACCTGCTGAAGGACTGATCATGACTGCCTCCGTCTCCCGCGTCCCCTGCACCGTCGTCACCGGCTTCCTCGGCGCCGGCAAGACGACGCTGATCCGCCATCTCCTGGAAAACGCCGGCGGCAAGCGGATCGCCATCATCGTCAATGAGTTCGGTGACATCGGCATCGACGGCGAAATCCTGAAGGGCTGCGGCATCGACACCTGCCCCGAGGAAAACATCGTCGAACTGGCCAATGGCTGCATCTGCTGCACCGTTGCCGACGATTTCGTGCCGGCGCTCGACCAGATCCTGTCGCTGACGCCGAAGGTCGACCACATCCTGATCGAGACCTCGGGCCTGGCTCTGCCCAAGCCACTGGTCCAGGCCTTTCAGTGGCCGACGGTGAAGAGCCGCGTGACGGTCGATGGTGTCATCGCCGTCGTCGACGGTCCCGCACTCGCCGAGGGCCGCGTCGCCAATGACATGGACGCACTTCAGGCACAGCGCGCCCAGGATGAGACGCTCGATCACGACGACCCGGTCGAGGAAGTGTTCGAGGACCAGATCGCCTGCGCCGACCTGATCATCCTGTCGAAGAGTGACCTGATGGACGCGGCTGGGTCCACCCGCGCCAACGCCATCATCAACGAGCACATCGCTCGCGCCGTGAAGATCGTGCCGACTTCGCAAGGCAAGGTCGATCCGTCGGTGCTGCTTGGTCTTGGCCTTGCCGTCGAGGACGATATCGAGAACCGCAAGACCCACCACGACGACGAACTCGACCACGAGCACGACGACTTCGATTCTTTCGTCATCGACATTGCCTCGGTCGCCAGTCCGGACGAGTTGGCAAAGCGCGTCGCCACCGCCGCCGAGGAAGAAAACGTGCTGCGCGTTAAAGGCTTCGTCGAGGTCGGCGGCAAGCCGATGCGGCTCTTGCTGCAGGCCGTAGGACCGCGCGTCAATCACTACTACGACCGGGCCTGGACGGCCGGGGATGACCGCCGCTCGCGCCTCGTCGTCATCGGCCTGAAGGGGCTGAACCGCCCGGCGATCGAGCGTATACTCGCCGGCTGACGCAAACCACGGGCGGCGATGCACATCCTCACCACGACCTCCGCCTCGCTCGACGATCTCGCCGAGCCGGTCGATCTGCGGCAGACGCCGGCGGATATCGTGGCCCTGTCCTTCACCGACAGCGATCTCGCCGGACTGGCGGCGGCATGGAAGGCCGATGCCGAGCGCCTGCCCTCGATGCGGCTGGCGGCCTTGCGCGACCTGCGTCATCCGATGTCCGTCGACCTCTGGATCGACAGCGTCGCCCGCCATGCCAGAGTCATCCTCGTGCGCATCCTCGGCGGCTACGACTGGTGGCGCTACGGCTGCGACCAGCTTGCCTCGACCGCCCGCGCGCGCGGCATAAAACTGGCGCTGCTGCCCGGCGAATGCCGAGACGAGGATCTGCGCCTGATCGAAGCCTCGACACTGCCGCGCGAGGAACTGGACGGCCTGCTCGACTATTTTCGCGAGGGCGGTCCGGCCAATATGAGCGCGCTGGTGCAGAAGCTGGCGCGGCTGGCAGGGTCTGAAGCAACAATTTCGGCGCCTGTCGCGGTACCGAAGGCCGGCTACTATGAGCCGGGCCGCGGCGTCGTCCCCCTTCCCCTCGAGGGGCAGGGAAATGCTGTGATCCCTATCCTGTTCTACCGCTCGATGCTGCTCGCCGCCGATGTCGCACCGATCGACGCCCTTTTTGGGGCGCTGCGGCAGCGCCGTATGACGCCGGTCCCCATCTTCGTCTCCAGCCTCAAGGACCCGGTATCGCTGGCGTTCGTCGAAACCGCGCTGGCCTCGTTGAAACCTGCCGCCATCGTCACCGCGACCGCCTTCGCGTCCGGCGCCGAACCCGGCGTCGAAACCCTGTTCGATCGTGCCGGCGTGCCGGTCCTCCAGGTCATCGTTGCCACCACCCGCCGCGACATCTGGGAAAACAACCAGCGCGGGCTGGCGCCCGCCGACCTCGCAATGCATGTCGTGCTGCCCGAACTCGACGGCCGCATCCTTGCCGGCGCCATTTCCTTCAAGGGCGAGAGCGAGGTCGATCCCGCACTTGGTCACCGCGCCTTCGCCAACCGGCCGGAGCCCGATCGTGTGGCGCAAGTCGCGGACCGTGTCGCAGCCTTCATCAGGTTGCAAGAAACGCCGAGCGCCGAGCGCAAGCTGGCCATCCTGATCCCGGATTACCCGAGTGCCCCGGGCCGCACCGGCTATGCCGTCGGCCTCGACGTGCCGTCCAGCGTGCTGGCGATGCTGCAGGACCTCAAGGGACAGGGCTATGCCGTTGACGGGATTCCGCAAACGCCGCGTGCGCTGCTGGATTTTCTGGAAAGTTCAAACCACGGGCTGAAGTTTGAAGACTATCTGTGCTTCTCAACCGAACTGCCGAGGGCGGCGATAGCTGCCGTAGAAGCCGCCTGGGGTAAGGCGAAAGATGAAACAGGTTTGCGCGAGGCGCTAACCTCCGCAAAATTCCCCTTCCGCGCCGCCACCTTCGGCAACGTCACGGTGGCGCTTGCTCCCGACCGCGGCCGGTCAGTGGATCGGCGCGCCGACTATCACGACCCGACGCTGCCGCCGCGGCATGCGCTGATCGCCTTCGGCCTGTGGCTGCGCAAATCGCTCGGCGCTCATGCGCTTGTCCATGTCGGCGCCCACGGCACGCTGGAATGGCTGCCCGGCAAGACGGTTGCGCTCAGCCAAGACTGTTTTCCCGAGATCGTCACCGGCCCCTTGCCCGTGATCTATCCCTTCATCGTCTCCAACCCCGGCGAAGCGGCACAGGCCAAGCGGCGCATCGCCGCCGTCACCCTTGGCCATCTGCCGCCACCGCTGACCGGTGCCGGCCTCGATGAGGACCAGCACAAGCTCGAACGCCTGGTCGACGAATATGCCCAGGCCGACGGGCTCGACCGCCGCCGCCGCGACCGCCTGGCAAAGCTGATCGTCGACACCGCGCAGAAGACCGGCCTCGCCTCAGAAGCCGGCGTTGCCAAAACCGACGCGCCCGACGAGGCGTTGCGCCGCATCGACGCCTGGCTTTGCGACCTCAAGGATTTCGCCATCAAGGACGGGCTGCATATCTACGGCCGCGCCTCCGAGGACGAGCCTGACGCCATGCGGCGTCAAAGCGCTGAAGCCGAGAAGACGGCATTGCTGGCCGCACTCGATGGCCGTCACGTCAAGGCCGGCCCGGCAGGGGCGCCGGCGCGCGGCCGCGCCGATGTATTGCCCACCGGCCGCAACCTGTTCACGTCGGACCCGCGCACCATGCCGACGCCGACCGCCTATGACCTCGGCAAAGCGGCAGCGGAGGAAGTGGTGCGTGGCTATATGCAGTCGCATGGCGACTGGCCGCGTTCGCTGGTCATCGACCTCTGGGGCTCGGCCTCGCTGCGCACCGGCGGCGAGGAGATTGCACAAGGCCTGGCGCTGATGGGCTGCCGGCCGCAATGGGATGCCGCGACCGGCCGCATCACCGGCATCGAGGTGCTACCGCCGGCAACCGTCGGCCGACCACGCGTCGACGTCACCTGGCGCATTTCCGGCCTGTTCCGAGACATGTTCCCCACCCAGATCGCGCTGATCGATGCCGCGGCCAACGCCGTTGCCGCCCGCGACGAGGAGGATTCGGAAAACCCGCTGGCGGCCAAGACCCGCGCGGATGGCAAGATCAGCCCGCGCATCTTCGGCACCTCGCCCGGCACTTACGGTGCCGGCGTCGAGGACTTGCTGTCGAGCGGCGACTGGGCGGCGCGCGAAGAGATCGGCCGCGCCTATCTCGACGCCACCTCGCATGCCTATGGCGGCGCCGGGGGCGAAGGCGTCTCGGCACCCGGCGCCTTCGAGGGCCGCATCGCCGAAGCCGATCTTCTCGTCCACACCGGCGACGATCCCGGCCGCGATATTCTCGAAGGCTCCGCCGACGTCGCCTTCATCGGCGGATTTTCGGCGGCCCTGGCGGCGCTTGGCAGGAATGCCGATGTCATCGTGCTCGACACCACCGATCCGCAAAAGCCGAAGCCGCGTTCGCTTGGTGATGCGGTGGCCCGCGTCGTGCGGGCCCGCGCCGTCAATGCCCGCTTCATATCAGGGCAGATGCGCCACGGCCCGCGCGGCGCCTCCGAATTCGCCGAAACCGTTGACCGGCTGGTCGGCTTTGCCGAAACCACCCTCGCGATATCAGGCACGCTGATCGAGGCGGTGCATGACGCCTATCTCGGCGATCCCCTGGTGCGCGCCTTCATCCTGCGCGAGAACCCTGCCGCCGCCAAAGTCATCGCCGAGCGCTTCCAGGCGGCGCGGCGGCGCGGGCTCTGGCATCCCTTGCGCAATTCCATCGACGACGATCTCGCCGCCCTGATTGCCGAGGCTGAAGCGCTTGGGGTTGCGGCATGAACGCCTTTTCGCGTCGCGGCGCCTGCCCGGCTCTGGCAGCCCCCATGCAGACCGGCGATGGCCTGCTGGTGCGGCTCAACCCCCTTGCTGGAGGCCGATCTTCTGGAGGATTGTCGCCAAAGCTTTTGATCGCACTCGCCGAATCGGCCCTGCGGCACGGCAACGGCATCATGGAAGTCACCGCGCGCGGCAGTCTGCAGATACGCGGCCTGACATCGGAAAGCGCGCCGCTGCTGGCGACCGAGGTCGATGCGCTTGATATCGCGGTGCGGACCGGCGTGCCGGTCGAGACCGGGCCGCTGGCGGGCATCGATCCACAGGAGATTGCCGATCCCCAGCCGTTGGCTGAACGGATCAGGACAGCGGTCGAAGAAGCCGGGCTCACGCAACGGCTTGGCCCGAAGGTCTCGGTCGCTATCGACGGCGGCGGGCAGCTTCTACTGGATTCGGTAACGGCCGATGTGCGGCTTGCCGCAACGCGCACCGATGCGGGAGTTCGGTGGCAGGTGTCTGTCGCGGGTGATGGGCGGAATGCGAGACCGCTGGTCACGGTGGAGGATGATGAAGCACGCGATATTGCCGTTGCCGTGCTCAGGATGGTTGCCGAGAAGGGTCGTGAGGCTCATACAAGGGATTTGACGGAGAGGCAGCTAGCTTCTCTTGCAAGTTGGCACTCCGTCCCACCCCCCTCTGTCCTGCCGGACATCTCCCCCGCAAGGGGGGAGATTGCGCCATCATCACTGTTTTCGCCATTTAGAAGCCCGCGACCAATCGTTGAGATCGCAAAAGAAGAGGCAGCAGCAAAACTGCCGATCTCCCCCCTTGCGGGGGAGATGTCCGGCAGGACAGAGGGGGGTGGGAAGGATCGCCTTCCTGCGCCATCGACTCGCTCTCCCATCGGAACTTTCGACCTCGCCGCCTCTGGCGTCGCCCTCGCCATTGCCCTGCCCTATGGCAGCATGCCAGCGGATAAGATCATCGACCTTGCCCAAAGCGCCCTCGCCCTCGGCACGTCAGAAATCCGCCTCGCCCCCGGCCGCGCGCTGCTCTTCCTCGGTCAGCCGGCGGCCGCCAACCGGCCCCTTCAGGACACCGCAACCACCCTCGGATTCGTCACCGACGCAGCCGATCCGCGCACACGCATCGCCGCTTGCCCCGGCACGCCGGCCTGCGCTTCCGGCCGGATCGCCACGCGCGACATTGCCGAGACGATTGCCGCTGAAAATGCCGACATCCTCGACTTCACCCTGCACATTTCCGGCTGCGCCAAGGGCTGCGCCCATCCGGGCAAAGCAGCGCTCACCTTGGTCGGCGGCGAAAACGGAGCCGGACTTGTCGTGAACGCGACGGCAAAGGGCCTTCCTGCCGGCTACAGGCCGGGCTATGACGCCGCGCGCGGCATCAGCCGCGTCGCGGCAGCGATCCGCAGCGCACGACTTCCCGGCGAATCCGCCGCCGCTTGCCTGACAAGGCTTGGCGCGGCCGGCATCGCCGAGGCTTACCGACAGGAATGAGCATGGCCGCCTACGACTACATCCACGACGGCACGGCGATCTACGAGCGCTCCTTCGCCATCATTCGCGCCGAGGCCGACCTGTCGCGCTTCTCCGAAGCAGAGGCCGATGTCGCCATCCGCATGATCCATGCCTGCGGTCAGGTCGAAGCTGCCAGCCATTTTGTCTTTGCGACGGATTTCGTTGCCGCCGCGCGCACGGCACTTTCGGCTGGTGCGCCGATCTTCTGCGACGCCGAGATGGTTTCGCATGGCGTCACCCGCGCCAGGCTGCCGGCCGGCAACGAGGTGATCTGCACCTTGCGCGACCCGCGCACACACGAAATTGCGAGCGAGATCGGCAACACCCGCTCCGCGGCCGCCATCGACCTGTGGGGAGAGCGCATGGCCGGTTCGGTGGTCGCCATCGGCAATGCGCCGACCGCGCTCTTCTATTTGCTGGAAAAACTGCGCGACGGTGCGCCGAAGCCGGCGGCGATCATCGGCATGCCGGTCGGCTTCGTCGGCGCGGCCGAATCCAAGGATGCGTTGGCCGAGAATTCCTATGGCGTGCCCTATGCCATCGTGCGCGGCCGGCTTGGCGGCAGCGCCATGACTGCCGCCGCAGTCAACGCCTTGGCGAGGCCTGGCCTGTGAACGCGCTCCCCAAAGGCCGTCTCGTCGGCGTCGGCACCGGTCCCGGCGACCCCGAACTGTTGACGCTGAAGGCCGCTCGAGCCTTGGCCGAGGCCGATGTCGTGGCGTATTTCGCCAAGCGCGGCAACAACAGCAACGCGCGCGCCATCGTCGAAGCCCAATTTCGCCCGGGCATGACGGAACTGCCGCTGCTCTATCCCGTCACCACCGAAATCGACAAGGATCACGACGACTACCGTTCGCAGATCGCCGGTTTCTACGAGGAATCTGCAGAGAAGGTTGCCGAACACCTTGAAGCAGGCAAAGTGGTTGCGGTGCTGTCCGAGGGCGACCCGCTGTTCTACGGCTCGTACATGCACCTGCATGTGCGGCTCGCCCATCGTTTCCCGACCGAGGTCATTCCCGGCGTCACCGCCATGTCCGGCTGCTGGTCGGCGACCGGTTTGCCAATCGTCCAAGGCGACGATGTGCTGACGGTGTTGCCGGGCACGATGAGCGAGTTCGAACTCACCCGGCGGCTGGCCGACACCGACGCCGCCGTCATCATGAAGGTCGGCCGCAACCTGCCCAAGATCAGGCGGGCGCTTGAGGCAACCGGCAAGCTGGCCCGCGCCGTCTATGTCGAGCGCGGCACCATGGCCGGCAGCGTCTCGATGCGACTTGCCGACAAGCAGGACGACAAGGCGCCCTATTTTGCCATCGTGCTGGTCGCCGGCTGGTCCGGCCGGCCCGGCGTCTTGGGAGCGCAGGCATGAGCGGCCGTCTCACCGTCATCGGGCTCGGGCCTGGCAATGCCGATCAGGTGACGCCCGAGGCCAGCCGCGCCGTGGCGCAGGCAGCGTTCTTCTATGGCTATAAGCCCTATCTCGACCGGCTTGACTTGCGCCCGGACCAGACGCGCGTTGCCTCCGACAACCGCGAGGAACTCTCCCGCTCCAAGGACGCCCTGACCAAAGCCGCCGAAGGCCATGACGTCGCCGTCGTTTCCGGTGGCGATCCCGGCGTGTTCGCCATGGCGGCTGCCGTCTGCGAGGCGATCGAGGCCGGCCCGACCGAATGGCGTGCGGTCGATATCAATGTGGTGCCCGGCATCACCGCCATGCTCGCCGTTGCCGCCCGCATCGGTGCCCCGCTCGGCCATGATTTCTGCGCCATTTCGCTGTCCGACAATCTAAAGCCGTGGGAATTGATCGAGCTGCGCCTGCTGGCGGCAGCCGGCGCCGGCTTCGTCATCGCGCTCTACAATCCGATCAGCAAGGCGCGCCCCTGGCAGCTCGGCCGCGCCTTCGAATGCCTGACCGCGATCCTGCCCGGCACCACGCCGGTGATTTTCGGCCGTGCCGCCGGCCGTCCGGACGAGCGCATCGACGTGTTCCTACTGGCCGATGTCGACGCACAAAAAGCCGACATGGCGACCTGCATCATCATCGGCTCGCCAGAAACCAGGATCATCAAGCGCGACGACAGACCTGCGCTGGTCTACACGCCGCGCTCGTCCACGGGTCAGAGAAGATGATCGGCCCCGAACTGGTTGACAATGGCGGCCAGCGCTTCGACGGTTTCAGCCGAGCGGACATCCGGCAAGGCCGGCCTGCGAACCATGACCACCTCGATGCCAAGTGCTCGCGCAGCGGCGATCTTGCCATAAGTTGCGTCACCGCCGCTGTTCTTGGACACCACGACATCGATGCGATGTGTTTCGAGCAGCGTACGTTCTTCCGCCTCGCGGAACGGCCCCCGGGCCAAAAGATAGTAAGCATCGGGAACAGCCAGCTTCGGCTCGATCGCATCGACGCTGCGGATGAGAAAGTGATGCTGGGGCGCTGCTTCGAAAGCGGCAACCTCTTGCCGGCCCAGAGCCAGAAAGGCGCGACGAGGCGCCGGACCCAGCGCGTGCACGGCGTCGCCGACGGTGTCGACCTGCGTCCAGCGGTCGCCTTCGACAGGCTCCCAACCCGGCCGCCTCAGGGCCAAAATAGGCACGCCGGCCACGTGTGCGGCTTGCGCGGCATTGGCCGAGATTCGCGCTGCGTAGGGATGGGTGGCGTCGATCAGAAGGTCGGTGCGCGTGTCCCGCAGATAGGCAGCCAGTCCATCGGCGCCGCCGAACCCTCCGGTTCGCACAGGCACCCCTTGCGCAACCGGGCTTTCGGTACGGCCGGCCAGCGACAGCGTGACCGAGGCACGCGCCGCCAGTTTTCCAGCCAGCTGCCGGGCTTCCGTGGTTCCGCCGAGGATCAGAATGCGGTGGGTCATCATGCCTGCTGAGGGTCCGCGCGGCGCCAAGCTCAACTCAAGATGGCTTACAGTCGTCGGCATCGGCGAGGACGGTTTAGCGGGTCTCGGCGACGAGGCCAAGCGGCTGATCGCCAAGGCGGAGATCATCTTCGGTGGGAAGCGGCACCTCGCCCTTGTCGCCTCCTTCGCCAAGGGCGAGGCGCGCCCATGGCCGGTTCCTTTCGATGCCGAGATGGCTGATGTGCTTGCGCTTGCCGGCAGAAACGTCTGTGTGCTCGCCTCCGGCGATCCGTTCTTCCATGGGGTTGGCGCCACTCTCGCCCGCAAGGTGAAGGCGCAGGAGATGCATGTCATCCCGGCACCATCGGCCGTTTCGCTGGCAGCGGCCCGCCTTGGCTGGCCGCTGCCGGATATCGAGACCGTGTCGCTACATGGCCGGCCGCTCGACCTGATCCGGCCGCTGCTGCAGCCGAACGCGCGCATCTTGGCGCTGACGTCGGACGCCGCAGCGCCTGCTGCAATCGCGCGCCTGCTGACCGAACTCGACTTCGGCGCATCGCGGCTGACCGTTCTTGAGGCCTTGGGCGGACCAAAGGAGATATCGCGCTCGGCCCGCGCCGATGCCTTTGACCTCGAAAACATCAATCCGCTCAATGTTTTGGCGATCGACGTTGAATCGGGTCCTGATGCGCGCATCCTGCCGCTCACGGTTGGCCTTGCCGATCATCTGTTCGACCATGACGGCCAGATCACCAAGCGCGAAATCCGCGCTATCACCCTGTCGGCGCTGGCGCCACGTCGCGGCGAGTTGCTGTGGGACATCGGCGCCGGCTCCGGCTCCATCGGCATCGAATGGATGCTCGCCCATCCTTCGATGCGTGCCATCGCCATCGAGGCGGACCCGATCCGCGCCGCCCGCATTGGCCGCAACGCTGCCGCCTGTGGCGTTCCAGGCCTGATCGTGGTGCAAGGCAGCGTGCCCAAGGCGCTTGCCAAGCTGGATACACCGGACGCGATTTTCATTGGTGGTGGCGGCAGCGATACCGGCGTGTTGAACGCTGCCTTCAAAGCCCTGCGCGCCGGCGGCCGTCTCGTCGCCAACGCGGTGACGCTGGAGATGGAAACCCTGCTTCTCGCGCGCCACGTCTCGCTCGGCGGCGACCTTACCCGCATAAACATAGCCCGCGCCTCGCCGGTCGGCTCGATGCAAGCCTGGCGGCCGGCCATGCCGGTCACCCAATGGAATTGGGTGAAGCCATGATGGTCGCAGGCATCGGCAGCCGAAAAGGCGTGAGCGTCGAGGACGTGCTTGCGGCGATTGAAACCGCGCTGGAGACGCACGGACTGACCATGACGGCGTTGTCCGCCTTGGCGACCGCTCCCCTGAAGCAGGACGAGAACGCTGTTTTCGCCGCCGGACATCAGCTCAATCTTCCGGTCATCGTCGCCGATGCGGCCGCGATCGAGGCCGCCTCGTCGGCCACGCTCAGCCATTCCGTTCTCTCGCAGGATCTGGCTGGCACGCCATCGGTTTCCGAAGCATCCGCGCTTGCCGTCGCCGGCAAGGGCGCGAGGCTGCTCGGAGCCCGTACAGTGCTCGGCCCCGTGACCTGCGCCATCGCCATCAGCGGAGACGCGCCATGACCGTGCATTTCATCGGTGCCGGTCCAGGCGCCGCCGATCTCATCACGCTGCGTGGCGCCAGGTTGCTGGCAAGCTGCCCGGTCTGCCTGCATGCCGGTTCGATCGTCGCGCCCGAATTGCTGCAGCACTGTGCGCCTGGGACAAAACTGATCGACACCGCGCCGATGTCGCTCGACGAAATCGAGGCCGCGTATCTCGAGGCGCACAAGGCCGGCCACGATGTCGCCCGTCTGCATTCCGGCGACCTGTCGGTGTGGAGCGCGGTTGCCGAGCAGATCCGGCGGCTGGAAAAGCACGGCATTCCCTACACGCTGACGCCGGGCGTCCCCTCCTTCGCCGCCGCGGCCGCAGCCCTTCGCCGCGAATTGACCATTCCCGAAGTCGCACAAAGCCTGGTGCTGACCCGCATCTCCGGCCGCGCCTCAAAGATGCCGCCCGGTGAAACGCTGGCCGGTTTCGGCCGCACCGGCGCCACGCTCGCCATTCACCTTGCCATCCACGCCATCGACCGCGTCGTCGCCGAGCTGACGCCGCACTACGGCGGGGATTGCCCGGTGGCGATCGTCTTCCGCGCCTCCTGGCCGGACGAGCGCGTGCTGACTGGCACGCTGGAAACAATCGAGGCACAACTCGCTGCCGATCCGATGGAGCGCACGGCGATCATCTTCGTCGGCCGTTCGCTGGCGGCGGAGGGCTTTGGCGAGAGTTCATTATACGACGCCCATTACCAGCGGCGTTTTCGCGGACGGGACGGATTGTGAGCGGCAGCACCAGGAACAAGGGCGAGAACGCCACGCTCGAGCAGGCGTTGTCCCGGCTGAATTTCAAGCCGCGCCGGCTAGAGCCCGGCCATGTCTGGCTGGCCGGCGCCGGCCCGGGCGACCCCGGCTGCCTGACCCTGGAGGTGCTGGCGGCCTTGGCCGAGGCGGATGCCCTGGTCTACGACGCGCTGGTCTCCTCCGATGTCGTCGCCGTTGCCGCAAACGCCGAGCTTTTCTTCGCCGGCAAGCGCGGCGGGAAACCGTCGATGAAGCAGGACGACATCACCGCCCTGCTGGTCCGGCTGGCGCGCGAAGGTCGCCGCGTCGTCAGGCTGAAGGGCGGCGATCCCTATATTTTCGGTCGTGGCGGTGAAGAAGCCTTGGCGCTGGCGCGGGAGCATATCCCGTTCCGCGTGCTGCCCGGCCTGACATCGGGGCTGAGCGCGCTGGCCGCGACCGGCATCCCCGCCACCATGCGCGGCATCAACAAGGCGGTGATCCTGGCCACCGGCCATGCCGCCGGTTCCGATGACGATATCGACTGGGGCGCAATCGCCCGCACCGGCCAGCCGGTCGTGGTCTACATGGGCATGGCCAATCTCCCCCTCATCGCCGCCGCGCTGCTCGACGGTGGGCTGGCGCCGTCGACGCCGGCGGCAGTCATCGTTGCCGCGACGACGCCGCAGGAACAGACCGTCGTCGCCACGCTCGCCACCATTGCCGAGCAAGCCGCCGCCGCCGGGCTGACCTCGCCGGCGCTGATCGTCGTTGGCGGCATCGTTGCCATGCGCGCGGCACTGGCGGGCAACCCGTGAGCGCCCGCGCCATCATCATCGGCGCGCCGCGTTCCGGCTCTGGCAAGACCAGCGTCACCATCGGCATCCTGCGCGCGCTCACCCGGCGGGGCTTGAAAGTGCGCGGCGCCAAGTCCGGCCCCGACTATATCGATCCCGGCTTCCACACCGCCGCTACCGGTCTGTCCGGCGTCAATCTCGACAGCTGGGCGATGCCGCCATCGCTGCTCAACGCACTGGCCGCGCAAGCGGCTGACGACACCGACTTCGTCATCCTCGAAAGCGCCATGGGCCTGTTCGACGGCATTCCTGCGGCTCCCGGCCGCACCGGCTCCGCAGCCGACCTCGCCCGCCTCTATGGCCTGCCGGTGCTGCTGGTGCTCGACGTTTCCGGCCAGTCGACCACGGCGGCCGCTGTCGCCAAGGGGTTTGCCACTTACGATCCCGATGTGCGCATGGCCGGCGTCGTGCTCAACAGGCTGGGCAGCGAGCGCCACCGCCGGCTCTCCGGCGACGCGATCGAGGCGATCGGCCTGCCCGTCGTCGGCGCCATCCTGCGCGACCCGACGCTGAACCTGCCCGAGCGCCATCTCGGCCTCGTCCAGGCCGGCGAATATGACGACCTGATGGCGCATCTCGACCGGCTGGCCGACATGGCGGAAAAGTCGCTCGATCTCGATGCCATCATGGCCTTGGCGACACCCCTCACCCCGGCGCCCGGGGGCTTTGACGACGCGCTTTCGCCGCCCGGCCAACGCATTGCACTGGCTGAAGATGCCGCTTTCACCTTCCTCTATCCGCATGTGGCGGCCTATTGGCGCAAGGCCGGCGCCGAGATCGTCCCGTTCTCGCCGCTCGCCGACGACGGACCCGACGAAGGCTGCGATGTCTGCTGGCTGCCCGGCGGCTATCCCGAACTCCATGCCGGTAAGCTCGCCGCAGCGACAAATTTCCGCGCCGGAATGACGAGATTCGCCGCGACGAAGCCCATCCATGGCGAGTGCGGTGGCTTCATGGTGCTGGGCGAAGCTCTGGAGGACGCGTCGGGCGAAAAGCATGGAATGCTCGGCCTGCTCGGCCATTCCACCAGCTTTGCCAAACGCAAGATGAATCTCGGTTACCGCGAGGCGCGGCTGCGCGCCGATTGTCCGCTGGGCGCGCAAGGTGCACTGATCCGCGGCCACGAATTCCACTATGCGCAGATGATCGCGACGGGCAATGACGAGCCGCTGGCCGACCTCGCCGACGGCCAGGGCAACCCCATTGGCGCCTCGGGTTACCGGCGCGGCCATGTCAGCGGCACCTTCTTCCACGCCATTGCGAGGGGCTAGAGCATGATCCCGAAAAATGGCAGTCGGTTTTGGGAAGAAATCCGGCTCAAATTCCAGAACTTCGGCCGTTCGCCCCGGCAAATCCCCAGCGATATCGCGCTTTGCCTGGTCTTCTTCACCCGGCTGCCGCTGCCCGTCTTCGACTTTCGCGGTCGCAGCCTTGCCGCCGCGATCTGGGCCGCCCCGGTCGCCGGCCTTGTCGTCGGCCTGATCGGCGCCATCGTCTTTGCCACGGCGGAACGGTTTGGCCTCGCCATGGGCCCGGCGGCGGCCCTTGCCCTTGTCGCAACCCTGTTCACCACTGGCTGCCTGCATGAGGATGGGCTCTCCGATGTCGCCGACGGCTTTGGTGGCGGCAAATCGCGCGGCCGCAAACTCGACATCATGCGCGACAGCCGCATCGGCGCCTATGGTGCCGCAGCGCTCGCTCTGTCGCTGCTGATCCGCTGGAGCGCGCTGCAGGAATTCGTCGAACCCACGCAGGCCCTCTTCGCGCTCGTGGCCGCACATGCCGCCTCGCGCGGCGTGCTGGGCGTCTTCATGCACCTTTTGCCCCCGGCCCGGTCCGATGGTCTCTCGGCCGATTCCGGCACGGTTTCGTTTGAAACCGCCATCGCCGGTGCCGTGCTCGGCGCGGTACCGCTGCTTTTGCTCGGGCTCGGCGGCGCCATTGTCGCGCTCGTCCTGCTTGGCCTGCTGTTTGCCGCCTTCCGCGCCCTTTGCCTCAACCAGATCGATGGCCAGACCGGCGACACGATCGGCGCTTTGCAGCAGTTGAGTGAAATCGCCGTGCTGCTCGTCGCTTCCGTAGCTCTCTCCTGATTCCCCCTTGGCCTGATTCCCTTTTGGAGACTTTGCCCCCATGCCCTTCAAATCGCTCGATGAACTGCGCACCGCCTGCGTCGACCTACCCGCCGGAAGCGATGCCGCCGCCAGTGCGGTCGCCCGCCGCCAGGACACACTGACCAAGCCGCAAGGCAGCCTCGGCCGACTGGAAACAATCGCAGCATGGCTGGCACGCTGGCAGGGTCGCGATATGCCAAGGCTTGATCGGGTGAAGGTCTTTGTCTTCGCCGGCAACCACGGTGTCACCGCGCAAGGGGTGTCGGCCTATCCTTCCGAAGTCACGGTGCAAATGGTGGCGAATTTCGCCGGTGGCGGTGCCGCCATCAACCAGTTGGCCCGCATCGCCGGCGCCGACCTCGATGTCATCCCGCTCGATCTCGACCATCCTACGGGCGATTTCACGCAAGGGCCGGCGATGGACGACAAGGCGTTTCTCGCCGCCGTGTCGGCCGGCTATGACGCGGTGACGAAGGACCTCGACCTTATCTGCTTTGGCGAAATGGGTATCGGCAACACCACGCCGGCCGCCGCCATTTCAGCGGCTCTGTTCGGGGGCGGCGCTGAAAAATGGACCGGGCGCGGCACCGGCGTCGACGACGCTGGCCTCAAGCGCAAGGTGGTCGCCATCGAGGCCGGCCTAAAGCGCCATGCCGCCGCCCTTTCCGATCCGCTGGGGGTTGCCGCTGCACTCGGCGGGCGCGAACTCGCCGCCATCTTCGGTGCCAYGCTCGCCGCCCGCCATCTGGGCATACCCGTGCTGCTCGATGGCTTCGTCTGCACCGCCGCCGCCGCCCCACTGGCAAGGCTGCACCCGGCAGGCCTTGCCCATACGATCGCTGCACACGTCTCGGCCGAATCGGGCCATCGCGGCTTGCTCGAAGCGCTCGGCCTGCCCCCGCTGCTCGATCTCGGCATGCGGCTCGGCGAAGGCTCCGGCGCCTGCCTCGCCGTCAACATCGTCCGCTCGGCGCTGGAGTGCCACACCCGCATGGCAAGTTTTGCCGAAGCTGGTGTGTCGGAGAAGTAAACGCCGACTTCCCGTATAGATCGGACAAGCCACAGGCATCACAGCAAGGGCGGTATCTTTCAATTGTAGCGATTCTCGAATAGGTCTGGTGGATGAAAAAGCTTCATCCTGCCGCCGCTGCTGTGACTATCGCCGTGCTGCTTGCAGTTGTGCTTCGGCGTAATGGATATTCAAGTTACGGCCCGATCGACACTGCGATTCTGGCGGTTTTCCTGGTTTTCTTCTGGTGGCTCATCAGTGATTTTTCAGGCGGCAAGGCCAGCATTGATGCCGATGGCCATCAAAGTGCGGACGACGGCATCGCATTTCGGCTCGGCAGGTTTCTGAACCGCATTTTTCGGCGCGGCAATCGCAGCCTTTGATGCCCCGTTGAGGGCGCCGCCGGTCAAATCGCCATGAGGGCCAGGTTCAAAGCCAGTCTTGGGAAGACCGCACCATAACTGGCCCATGCCCGAGACGCGTCAACGCGTCTCGTTTTCAGGTCTTTTCCACCAAGTCTTTGAAGAATTTGGTGGGTGCGCACAGGATTGAACTGTGGACCCGCTGATTAAGAGTCAGCTGCTCTACCAACTGAGCTACGCACCCACTCGGCCGGCGAAAACCGGCGTTGGCGGGCATATAGCCGCCACCATCGGTCCTGTCCAGCCCTGCCGGAATCATTTCCCGACAAATCGCCTGGAGCATGATCCCGAAAAGTGGAATCCGGTTTTCGGAAGAGATCATGCTCATACAAAAAGACCGAGCCCCATCCCGATTTTATCGGGATGGAACAGGCTCGAAGTGCCCGTCTGCGGTTAGACGAACAGTCTGCCTTCCGCCACCTTGACCGCGTTGCCGCCGATGCGTGCCGAGGCCAGTTTTCCGCCTTGCACGGTCAGTTCGAGGCGGATGCGCGACGGCCGGTGCATCTCCAGCCCCTGCTCGATCCACAGTTGCGAAACACCGTCGGTCGGCGCGTCGAAATGTATAATCGCGCCGGCGAAGGCGGCCGCCGCCGAGCCGGTCGCCGGATCCTCATAGGACGGCGTGCCCGGCACGATCATGCGGACATGGAACGCGCTTTCGTGGTTCACCGTCTCGCGGCAATAGACATAGGGGCTGGCAAAGGCCCACTCGCTCTTGCGCGGCGCCAGTTCCGACCACGCCTGGTTGTCCAGCCGGATTCGGCCCGCCGCTTCGAGATTGGCAACCGGGATGGTGACATAGGGCACACCCGCCGACCAGAACGAGACGCGGTGATTCTCGAAGCCGATCTCATGCGGCGCCAGCCCAAGGGCCGCGCCGATCGCCTCCGGATCGGCTTCGAGCTTCAGCGGCTCCGGCAGCTTCGCCAGATCGAATTCGGCGAAGGTGTCGCCATCATGCTTGCTGACGGCGCAACGCACCGGACCGATGTTTTCTTCCAGCACGAAGATGCCAGCGCCGCCATCTCCCGCCAGTTCGGCCAGCGCGATCGCCGAACCCACTGTCGGATGGCCGGCGAACGGCATTTCATAGTCGGGGGTGAAGATCCGGATGCGGTTTTTGTGCTTGGGATTGTCCGGCGGCAACACGAAGACCGATTCGGACAGATTGAACTCACGCGCGATGGCCTGCATCGCGGCCGTGTCCAGACCTTTGCAATCCAACACCACGGCCAGCGGGTTGCCGGCCAGTCGCTCGGTCGTAAACACGTCGTAAAGTAAGTAATTCCGGGTTTGCATGCCTGCCTCAATCCCAACATGGGCGAAATTTAATTTGATATTTGAACCAGTCAGCCTGATCTGTGCACAGATAGGGACATTGCGCATCATAGGGGTCCGACGTGGACCAGATTGTCAATCTGCCAAAGACGGAATCGGATTCCGCCATCGAGACGGCGCTCGGGCTCGACACGCGAGGTCTGCGCAAGACGCGCCGGCGTGGCTGGCTCTATGCGCTGCTGACACTGATCGTGCTTGCCGCCGGGCTTGGCCTTTATCAGTGGTATGCCGGCTCGCCGGCCAAGATCGACTACACCACCGTGCCGGCCGCCAAGGCCGATCTCACCGTCGCCGTATCGGCGACCGGCACTCTGCAGCCGCTCACCCAGGTAGACATTTCCAGCCAGTTGTCCGGCATCATCCGTTCGGTGTCCGTCGAGGAGAACCAGCAGGTCAAGAAGGGCGATGTGCTGGCCGCCCTCGACACCGCCAAGCTGCAGGTCCAGATCGAGCGGGCGCAGGCGTCCGCCAAGGGAGCGGCCGCCAATGTCGAGGACGCCACGGTGACGCTCGCCGAGAATGAGAAGGCGCTTGTCCGCGCGGCCTCGCTGACCAATCGTGGCATGGCGACCGACCAGTCGCTCGAGGCGGCGACCGCGACGCGCGACCGCTCCAAGGCGGCACTCGACAGCGCTGAGGCCAATCTCGCCATCGCCAATGCCGATCTGAAATCACAGCAGACCGACCTCGCCAACAGCACCATCTATGCGCCGATCGACGGCATCGTGCTGACGCGCTCGGTCGACCCCGGCCAGACGGTCGCCTCCTCGCTGCAGGCGCCGGTGCTGTTCATCATCGCAGCCGATCTCAGAAACATGGAGCTGGTGGCGGCGGTCGACGAGGCCGACATCGGCGCGGTCAAGACCGGCCAGCATGCCCGTTTCACCGTCGATGCCTTCCCGGACCGGCCGTTCGACGCCGAGATCCGCGACATTTCCTATGCCTCGGTCACCACCGACGGCGTCGTCACCTACAATGCACGGCTTGAGGTCGACAACAACGAGCTGTTGCTGCGGCCCGGCATGACCGCAACCGTTTCGGTCGTCACACGGCAGGCCAAGGACGTGCTCACTGTACCCGCCACCGCCTTCCGTTATCGCCCGGTCCAGCAGGCGGCCCGTGGCTGGAGCCTCAGCGACCTGTTCACTGGCCGCATGGGTCGCCCCGGCGGCAACCGCCAGCGCCAGGCCGCGACGACGCCCACCGACGGCTCGCGCACGCTTTATGTGCTGGAGAATGGGCGGCCGCATCCGGTCAACGTCAGGATCGGCTCAACCGATGGCGAACTGACCGAGATCACCTCGGGCCTCAAGGAAGGCGCTGAGGTCATCACCGCATCGCAGCAGCGGAGCTGAGGCCGTGGCTGCCGGTGCTGCCCTCATCACCTTCGACAAGGTCTGGAAGAGCTACGGCCAGGGCGAAGCCAAGGTCCATGCGCTGGCCGGCGTCGATCTTGCCATCCGGCGCGGCGAATTCGTCGCCATCATGGGCCCATCCGGCTCCGGCAAGTCGACGGCGATGAACATCATCGGTTGCCTCGACACGCCGACGGCCGGCACCTATTCCTTCATGGGCATCGACGCCGGCCGGCTCGACCGCAACCGCCGCGCCATGCTGCGCAACCTCTATGTCGGCTTCGTCTTCCAGGGCTACAATCTGTTGGCCCGCACCACGGCGGCGGAAAATGTCGAACTGCCGCTGATCTATCGCGGCGTTGCCGCTCACGAGCGCCGCGATCTTGCCATGCAGGCGCTGTCCCAGGTCGGCCTTGTCGGCCGCGAGCACCACACGCCTGCCGAACTGTCCGGCGGCCAGCAGCAGCGCGTGGCGATCGCGCGCGCCATCGTCACAAGGCCGACGCTGCTCGTCGCCGACGAGCCGACCGGCAATCTCGACACCGCGCGCACGCACGAGATCATGGAGTTGCTGACGCAGCTCAACACTGAACTTGGCCTGACCATCGCCATGGTCACGCATGAGGCCGACGTCGCCGGCTATGCCGAGCGCACCATTCGCTTCCTCGACGGCCACGTCGCTTCCGATTCCATGAAGCTGGAGACGGCGTAACCATGATCTGGGAAACTGTCCGCCTCTCCTTGCGCTCGATCCGCCGCAACGTGCTGCGTTCGTTCCTGACATTGCTCGGCATCGTCATTGGCGTTGCCGCCGTCATTGCCATGCTCACCATCGGCTCCGGCACCACGCAAAAGGTCAAGGCCGACATCTCCAAGCTCGGCAGCAACCTGCTGGTCGTCCGCTCCGGCCGCCCGGCTGGGCCCGGCGGTCCGGGCGGGCTCGACCAGGTGGTCCGTCCGCTGGCCGAAAAGGACCTCGCGGCACTGGTCGCGCATCTAACCGGCGCGCGCGCCATTTCGCCGGCCTCGCAAAAGCAGGTCCGCGTCATCTTCGGCACCGAAAGCCTGACCTCGGGCGTCACCGGCACCGACAGCGCATATCTCGATGCGCGCGACTGGAAGCTGGTTTCCGGCCGTCCGTTCAGCGATTCCGAAACCCGCTCCGGCACCGGCGTCTGCCTGATCGGCGAGACGGTGCGCCAGCAATTCTTCGGCGCCGGTGACCCGGAAGGTGAGTTCATCCGCGTCAACCGCACCTCCTGCAAGATCATCGGGCTGCTCGAGCCCAAGGGCTATACCGGCTTCGGCCAGGACCAGGACAATGTGGTGCTGATGCCGCTGCATGCCTATCAACGCCGCATCGCCGGCAACCGCGACATCGACAACATCTACATCGCCGCCGACGACACGACGCCGACCAGCGAACTGCAGCCGCGCGTCGAGGATATCTTGCGCGATATCAGGCGCGTCACCCCCGACCGCGAGAGCGATTTCGCCATCCGCGACATGACCCAGATCGCCGACGCCATGGCCAGCGCCACCACCACCATGACCGGCATGCTGGGTGCTGTCGCCGGCGTCAGCCTGCTGGTCGGCGGTATCGGCATCATGAACATCATGCTGGTCTCGGTCACCGAGCGCACGCGCGAGATCGGCATCCGGCTCGCCATCGGCGCGCATGAAAAGCACATCCTCATCCAGTTCCTGGTCGAGGCGACGGTGCTGTCGCTGCTCGGCGGCATCATCGGCATCCTGATTGGCCTAGCGCTGGCCGGCCTTGCCGCGGTGACGCTGACGATACCCTTCGCACCGAGCCCGGCGGTCATCCTCCTCGCCGTCGGTTTCTCGGCACTGATCGGCATGGTGTTCGGCTTCTTCCCGGCCCTGCGTGGCGCCAGGCTCGACCCGATCGACGCGCTGCGGCACGAGTAAGCCCGGGCCAGCCCGACGGGGACCTCCATCCACAAGCTTGGGATGTTTGCTGTCGCCGTCCGATCAACGACCGGTCGACGCTACTCCATGCGCGGACAACCTCATGACCGTCCCCCGACCGCGCCCAGGGCGACGAGAAGCTCGTCCAGTTGCTCGAACTGCTCGCCCATCGCATCCGCCGCCCCGGTCCCGGCAGCGTCGAGAGCTTCCTTCGAGGGATAGAGTTCGTGCAGGACCAGCAGCGTCTTGCCACCCTTTTCCTCGAAGGTCACCGTGGTGACGGGTCCAACGTCACCACCTTCGTCATTGGTCCAGACGAGGCGCGAGTGTGGTGTCACTTCGATATACCTGCCGAAGAACTCGTCAGAGTTTGAGGCATCGTGGCCGAACACCAGACGGTAGGTGCCACCGGTACGAACATCCATCTCACAGGAACGCAGGAACATGCCCATCGACTTCGGCGCCCACCACTGCTTGAACAGTTCGGGCTTGGTCCACGCCTCGAACACGATGCGCGCCGGGCCGTTGACGGTTCGCGTAACGACCAGCTCTCGGTCGGACTTCCGTTCGACCGTCGTACGGTTGTTCATGGGCTCACTCTCGCTTCTTTTGTCCATCGGCTTTCTCCTTCCGTTTCAATTTCTCGACAATCTGGTCCAACTCGTTGAAGCGTGCGTCCCAGAGCTGGCGGTACCCCTCGATCCAAGCCGTCTCTTCCTCCAGTCCGCGTAGGCCGAGCTTGCAGGTCCGCACGCGCCCAACCTTCTCCGTGGTGACGAGCCCGGCCTGCTCCAAGACGCCGACGTGCTTCTTCATGCCCGTGAGGGTCATGTGGAACTTCTCGGCAAGCTCCGTGATCGAAGCGTCTGTACGCCCGAGCTGCTCCAGAACGCCGCGTCGGGTGGCGTCCGAGAGCGCGGCAAACGAGGCATCCAAGCGGGTCTGAGAATAATACTGAACCATATGGTTCAGTATGTAGCAGGCGGATTGGCGGCATGCAAGGGGGGGGGGCCGCGCGTTGCGTGCCGCCGCCTTCACTCCCAAATCGACCTCATTTCGATGAGATTCGATCGACTCGGCGATCTCCACGCCCTAAGGCAAGATATCTCTGGTCGGGGGCGAACAAAGCATGAGCAAGAAGACACGACTGATCCTGGCGATGGTCGTCATCGAAGCAGTCCTTGCAGGCATCTGGTGGTATCTCGCCCGCTTCGGCATGGCCAATCCCGATCGGGTCGCCGCCGATTTCCAGGCAGTCGTCGGACAGACCATGGGAATGGCGATGGGCGGCTTGCTGGGTCTTGGCTTTATCTTGTTCTTCGTCGCCGCCCGCAACGATCGCAAGGCGGCGCAGGACAAGACGCGTCGTTAGTCCACGCCCGCAAAATGCCACTCGACCAGCGGCTTCATATGTGCCGCCAACCCGTCCGGCAGGTCGGCGGCGTGGCGGATGATGACCGGCCCCTCGATTTCCGGCTCGGTCTCTGTGGCGACGAAGGCTGAGATTCGCCGGGCAAGTTCGTCGGCCGGCGCGGTCTCGCGATAGCGGCGGAAGATCACCGTACCGCTGGCCGTCGACAGGACGTGGTAGCGCTTGCCGCGTGGCGCGTCCGACAGATCCAGACCGGTCTCCTCGCGCACCTCGCGGATCATGTTGAAATCGACGTCGACCTGGCCGTCGCGAAAGTCGATGGGCTCGAACGAGCCGGCGGCGAAATAGACGCGCCCGGCATTGACCGTGTGCGAGCCCATGCGGATCGCCACCAGCGCATTGTCGCCGGCCACCAGCACGGCATGGGCATAGGCATGTTCGGCGCCCGAATTCTCGCGCCGCTTACGCCAAAGCATGAAGGTGGAGTAGTTGACCGCATGGCAGCGGCCGACAAGACGGTTGTCGCGATAGGTGAGTTGCGACAGCAGCACCACCGTGCCGTCGAACAGCGCCGGCTTGGCTGCCAGCTCGCGCTGCCAGTTCTCGACGATTGCCTCCGCATTATCCAGTGCGAACGGGTGCGTGCTGGGATCGAGCCGCACGTCGACGGCATCGACCGGCAGGATGACATTGCGCGGCAGGTCGAAACTCATCGGCGTCTCAAGTCATGTCCAAGGTGATCGCCACGGGACAGTGATCGGATGCCTTCGGCCGGTCCCAGCCGGCGCGCGGAAACCGGTCGACCTCCTGGCCGGGCGGGAAAATCGTGCGCCAGGGCTGGCCGTTGCGGATGATGTCTGGAACAGCCGTCGCATTGCTGGCGGCGAGCCCTTTCGACAACAGGATGTAGTCGAGCTGGCACAGATGCCGTTCTTCCGGTCCGCGCGTGTGGTAGAAACTCCAGCGGTTCATCTCCGGCCGCCGCTCGACGACGTTTTCGCAGAAGCCGCCTTCTGTCAGCACGTTGATGCAGGACTGGTTCTCGTTGACCACCTCGAAGCGGTGGCCGTCGATCGCGTCGCCGGCGATCTTCACGCGTTGCCGGTAATCATTCATGTCACCGCAGACCGCCCATCGCTTGTCGGCAGCGTGGTCCTTGCCGAAGCGCTCCTCGATGATCCGGCGCACGGCTTGAGCCTCGGCGATGCGCACCGGCATCGTCGCTTCGCGTCCGTCGAGCCCGTTGCGGGGCGAGCCCATCGACTTGAAGTGCACCAGATAAAGCGTCAGCGGCACGCCGCCCACGGTCACGTCGACTTCCAGGCAGTCGCGCCGGAAGATGCGCTCATTGGCCTGGTTGCCGAGTGCCTCGAGCTCCGGCGTGTGCAGCCCGAACTGTTCGTAGGTGACGTAGGCATGGCTGGTCATGCGCACGAATTCGATCGCCTGGCCCTGCGCGGTCTCGTTGCGCATCATCACGGCAACGTCGATGCCACGAGAATCATTGCCCGATGTGGTGTACTTCTGCCGGTAGCCCTGCCCCACCATCTTGAACAGATAGCCATATTCGAAGGCCTTCAGCGCCTCGATGTTGTCGACCTCCTGCATGCAGATGATGTCGGCGCGGGTTGCCGCGATCGCCAGCGCCGTCAGCTGGCGCGTATCGTCGGACTGGGCTATGGCGCGCGCCTGCTCCAGCATCTTGTATTCCGCCTCGCTCTGGATATCGAACAGCGCCAGCGTGCGATCCTCGTTGAGCTGGTTGCGATAGCCGGAAAAATCGAACCTGTTCATCAGGTTCTCGACATTGAAGGTGGCGAGGCGCAGCGACATGTCATGACCTTTGCCCGCAAGCGCGGCGGAAAACAAGGTCGCAGGACCGCCAGCGGAGATCGATCGGTCCTGACGCCACTCGCGCCATGGTTGACGGAACCTTTCCGTTCATCCGCCGTTCAGATGCAAACATCCACAATAGGCCCCCTAAAATAGGCGTGGGGCCTGTATCTCTTGGAGAGTGCAATGAACTCGCTCTTTTCTTCCACGGTCAAATCCGGGCTGATTGCCCTCGGTATCCTGTCCGGCGTCACGGCGCCGTCCGCCGCAGGGCCGATGATGCAGCCCGACGTGTCGATCCCCGCCAGCACTGCGGCGCCGATGGTGGTTCGCGAAGGCTGGGCGGGCGGCAACAATGGCGGCAATTGGAGATGGCGCCGGTCGGGCAATTGGAATGGCGGAAACGGACACTGGAACGGTGGCCACGGACACTGGAATGGCGGCGGCGGAAACTGGAACAATGGAGACAATTGGCGTTGGCGCCATGGTCGCCATCATTATCACGGCGGCGGCTACTACGATGACGGCGCGGCTGCCCTTCTAGGCCTTGGCCTTGGGCTCGGCATCGGCAGCATGTACAACAACTACAATTACTACGACGCGCCACCGCGCCGCTACTACCGCACGCGGGTTTCGAGCGCCCATGTCCAATGGTGCTATAACCGCTACCGGTCGTATCGCGCCTGGGACAACACGTTCCAGCCCTATGGCGGCCCGCGTCAGCAGTGCTACTCGCCCTATTGACGAGCTAGCTGTAGCGGAGCCCTGACATGAAAAACGGCGCCATGTGGCGCCGTTTTTCATTTTCAGCTCTTCGAACCCAAGGACTTCGAGCGCAAGGTTCAGTTCTTGGCCTTGTCGACCAGCTTGTTCTTGGAAATCCCCGCGTGCCCGCAGGGCGAAGCCCGAGGACACGCAAAGGCAAGAACGTGGATTTAACTTAGTTCTTGGCCTTGTCGACCAGCTTGTTCTTGGAAATCCACGGCATCATCGCGCGCAGCTTGGCGCCGACTTCCTCGATCTGGTGGCTGTCATTGTTGCGGCGAATGCCCTTGAAGCGCGACATGCCGGCGCGATATTCCTGCATCCATTCCGAAGTGAATTTTCCGGTCTGGATATCCTTCAGGACGCGCTTCATCTCGGCCTTGGTCTCGGCGGTGATGATGCGCGGGCCCGAGACATATTCGCCCCATTCGGCGGTGTTCGAGATCGAATAGTTCATGTTGGCGATGCCGCCTTCATAGATCAGGTCGACGATCAGCTTGACCTCGTGCAGGCATTCGAAATAGGCCATTTCCGGCGCGTAGCCGGCTTCCACCAGCGTCTCGAAGCCGGCGCGGATCAGCTCGACCAGGCCGCCGCAAAGCACGACCTGCTCGCCGAACAAGTCGGTCTCGCACTCCTCACGGAAATTGGTCTCGATGATGCCCGAACGGCCGCCGCCGACGCCGCAGGCATAGGACAGCGCCAGGTCAAGCGCATTGCCCGAAGCGTCCTGGTTGACCGCGACCAGGCACGGCACGCCGCCGCCCTTCTGGTATTCGCCGCGCACCGTGTGGCCAGGGCCCTTCGGCGCGATCATGACGACGTCGACCGAGGCCTTCGGCTCGATCAGGCCGAAATGCACGTTGAGGCCGTGCGCGAAGGCGATTGCAGCGCCGTCACGAATGTTCGGCGCGATCTCGTTGCGATAGATGTCGGCTTGCAGCTCGTCAGGCGTCGCCATCATCATCAGGTCGGCCCATTTGGCCGCGTCCGCCACGCTCATCACCTTGAGACCGTCGGCCTCGACCTTCTTGGCGGTCGCCGAGCCGGCCTTGAGGCCGATGGCGATGTCCTTGGCGCCCGAATCCTTGAGGTTGAGCGCGTGCGCCCTGCCCTGGCTGCCATAGCCGATGATAGCGACCTTCTTGCCCTTGATCAGATTGAGATCGGCATCGCGATCGTAATAGACACGCATTTTGTCTTCCTTCCCGGTTATGAATCAGAGGCCTTGCGGCCGGTTGTTGCTCTTGAAAAGAGCGAGAAACTGCTGCGTCGCCCGCGCGGCATCGCCGCCGATCGCCGCCTCAGTCAATTCCAGCCGGTCGCCGAGCAGCAGACGGATCTGCACGTCGCGGGCGACCAGCCCGAAAAAGGTTCGGAACGCCGTCTCGGCATCCGCAAAGTCGAGCAGTCCAGCCTGTCGTCCGGCCTCAAGCAGCGGCTTCAGCCGCTTAGCCAAAGCGAAGCGGCCATTCTCCAGCACCACGGCGCCAAGGTTATCCTTGCCGGAACCAGCATGACTGACCGCTACGCGGTTGAGCGCGATCGAAGTGTCGCTCGAAATAACCTTCAGCCAGTCGGAAGCGAAGCGTTCGAGGCTTGCTATCAGCGACACAAGATCGAGCCCTTTGCCATCGACCTGCGCCACCCGCACCTTGGACGCCTGCCACTGCACCGTCGCCGTCAGCAGCCCGTCACGGTCGCCGAACCATTTGTAGAGCGTTTCCTTGGAGCAGCTTGCCCGACGCGCCACGGCGGTCATGGTCAGCTGATCGCCCTCCTCGACGAGCAGGCGCAGCGCTGCGTCGAGCACGGCTTTCTGCCGCTCCGTCAGCGCTTCGCTGGTGTCGATCTCGGGCACGATGTCCAACACGCTCTTCTCTCGGCAGGCAAAGGCCGGTCTCGGCAGGCAAGGCCGGCCGGTTATTTCCGGCAAGCCGTACCGTACGTTACGGTTCGGCACTTCTATGGCGTATTGTCCCGATCCATGCAAGTCCTATTTCTATCCACATGGCGTCGTGCCGGACGCCTGCGCGGGGAACGAAGATGCTGATCGGATTGTTGGCCTTGATGGTTGCCGCCGTATTCTCTGGCGCCGCGATCTACGTCAGTGTCGCCGAGCAACCGGCGCGGCTTCGTCTCGACGACAAGGCGCTGCTGCAGGAATGGCAACCTTCCTACAAGCGGGGCGCCGCCATGCAGGCGTCGATTGCCATTGTTGCTTGCGTTCTGGGTCTCATTGCCTGGTGGCAGACTGGCGGTTTCGCCTTTCTGGTCGGCGCGGTGCTGATCATCCTGCCCTGGCCGTGGACGCTGATCGCCATGATGCCGACCAACAGGGTGCTGGAGGCGATGGACGCAGGCGCCGGCAATCCGCAAGCCCGGTCCCTGATCGTCAAGTGGGGCGATCTGCACCGGGTTCGCGTGGCCCTTGGCGTGCTGGCGACACTGGCCTTTCTCTGGGGCAGTCATTCGGCCTGACCGGCGCTAAAACGTCAGTCCACAACGGGCGGATGGCGCAATCGACCCAGGAGTGCCGACACCATGTTCAGCTCATCCGCGGAGAGTTTGGCGCCGACCAGTTCGCTGATCGACCGCCCATAGACAGCCCACATCTGGCGACGCATCTCGCGGCCCCTGGCCGTGATACGGATGGTCTGGCCGCGGCCGTCATCGGCCACCGGCAGTTTCTCGACCACCCCGTCTGCCTCGAGCCGGGCCAGCAGCCGCGAGACGTTGTATTGCGCAAACAAAGTGCGCTCGATCAGTTGAAACGGCCGCAAGCCGCCCTCACCCGCCTCGGCGAGTTCGTGCAGCACGTCGTACCAGGCAAGCGGTGGCAGGCCGCCTTCCTTCAGCGCGTCTTCAGCACTTTCCACGAGCTGGCGCGAAACGCGCATCAGGCGAGCCCAGGCCATGATGGCTTCGGGTGAAGGCATGGCTTTCTCAGTCATGGCCCACCATAGGCGATAGATGCAACTGCATCAAGCTTGACAGTCAATGCAGATGCATCTATATAGATGCAATTGCATTAATGTTGAGGACGCGTCATGAAACACGAAATCTGCAAGGTCGCCGACATTCCGCAGACGGGCAGCCTGATCGCCCCGTTCTTCGGCCGCGAGGTCCATGTCTACCGCAGCGGCGAGCGCATCCGCGCCGCCGCCAATGTCTGTCTGCACTTCGGTGGGCCGCTCGACTGCAAGGACGGCAGGTTGGTCTGCCAATGGCACGGCGCCTCGTTCGATATGGCCAGTGGTGATCGCGTCGATGGTCCGGCGCCAAAGGATTCCCGCCTGATGTTCCTGTCGACGCGCGTCGAGGACGGCGCGTTGAACTATGTCTGGGGAGTGAGATGACCGACAAACTCATTCTCGTCAGCCATCCTCTCTGCCCCTATGTGCAGCGCGCGGCAATTTCACTGGCGGAAAAGGGCGTGCCGTTCGAGCGCGTCGATATCGACCTCGCCAACAAGCCGGCCTGGTTCAGAGCGATCTCGCCGCTCGGCAAGGTGCCGCTGCTGCGCGTGCAGCGAAATGGCGAGGAAATGGTGATCTTCGAATCCGCAGTCATTCTCGAATTCCTCGAAGAGACACAAGCCAATCCCCTCCACCCCGCCGACCCCTATGCCCGCGCCCGGCATCGTGCCTGGATCGAGTTCGGCTCGGCAATCCTCAACGCCATCGGCCGGTTCTATTCGGCCTCGACGGAGCCCGGCTTCCTCGCCGAAACCAGCGCGCTGTCGGCGATGTTCGATCGTCTCGAAGCCGAGCTGGCGGACACCGAACGGAACGGACCATGGTTCGCCGGCGAGCACTTCTCGCTTGCCGACGCCGTCCACGGCCCTGTTTTCAGATATCTCGACGTCTTCGACCGGATCGGCGATTTCGGCATTCTGGACGGCAAGCCGTTCGTCCGCGCCTGGCGTCAGGCGTTGAGGGAGCGCCCGTCGATCAGGCACGCCGTCGCGCCGGACTACCCGCAGCGCCTGCATGCCTTTCTGCGGGCGAAGACGTCGCAACTCTCGACGATTATTCAGCGGAACGATCTGGCCATCGCGCTTCCTTGAGCCCGATACGCCTGAACGGATCGACCACCGTGCCGGCCACCATCGAGGCAAGGAACTGTGGCGCCGGCGGGATTCTTGCCACCGTTGCCACCAGCCTGTCGCGGATGAAGGGCAGCGCCATGGAGTCCGACTGGTAGAAGGGCGTGAACGCCAGCGACAGCGCCTGGAAGACACGCACGTGCCACCGCCGTGCCTTCCCATAGGCTTCAAGTGCCTCCTCGACGTTTGGCGTCCGCGCCAGCGCATGGCTGAGCGCCGCCGCATCGAGCAGCGCCATGTTCGCCCCTTGCCCCAGCTGCGGACTGGTCGAATGCGCGGCGTCGCCGATGACGGCCAGCCGCCGCCCGGCCGGCCGCTTCATCGTGTGGTGGCCGTAGCGCGCCAGCGAAAGCTGGTCGAAATCCTCGATCTGGCTGGTGTATGCCTCGCTCTCGGGCCACAACCGAACCACCCTCTCCTTCCAGGCGTCGAGGCCCCGGTTGTGCACCTCATCGGCGTCCGCCGGCTTCAGGCTCCAGAAGAAGGCCGCCATCTTTTCAGCGCCCGGCTGCGGCCGGCCGATCGGCAGCACACCGATCATCACGCTGGCCTTGTCGTAGCGCTGCAATAGCGCGTGCTCGTCGAAACCTTCATCGTGCCAGCGCAGCGAGGCCCAGAACGCGCCGTAGGTGAGCGGCCGTGGCGCGCCTGCATTGCCCGTGCACTGCCGCAGCTTCGAGCGTGAGCCGCTGGCGTCGACGACGAAGTCGAACGGCCCTTCCCTGCGGCCGTTGCCACAGACCAGCGTTGCCCGTTCGCCGGTCTCCAGAGTCTCGATCTCGACACCTGTCTCGATGGCGATCGCTTCGCGCTGCACAGCACGAAAGAGCACGCCGAACAGAGCCGCCCGATGCACCGCCAGCCCGAAGCGGTGGCCGCGCTGGGCATCATAGCGGACGTCGAGAACAGTGCGGCCTGTCGTGGCATCGGCGCCATGCAACCGGTCGATGCGGCTGCCCAGCGCCAGTATCTCGTCCAGTAGGCGGAGATCAGCCAACACCGTCAGCCCGGTCGGCTGCAGGATCAGCCCGGAACCGACCGGCTTCGGCTCCTCGAAGCGCTCGAAGATGGTGACCTTGTGCCCGGCGCGCTTGAGATAGAGCGCCACGGCGAGCCCCGCCGGGCCGGCCCCGGCAATCGCGATATCGTAGGAAATGCCAATGCCCCCAAAGCCGAACTGGCCGGACAATCCTTCAGCGGGCGGACTAAATCAAGCCGCAGCCCTTGGCTTTGTCCGCTTCGCGGGCCGGCTCACCCTTGGGCGGCATCAAAACCGGCGCGCGCGTTGCGCACCGCGTCGTGGTTGAGCTCGGCCCACAGGATCAGCTGGTGCAAGGCGCCGAACATCGAGCGTCCAAGGTCGGTAAGGCTGTATTCAACGCTCGGCGGTTTGGTCGGGAACACTTCGCGATGCACATAGCCGTCGCGCTGCAGGTCGTAGAGCGTCTGGGTAAGCATGCGCTGTGAAATGTCGGGCACCAGCCGCCGCAGCTCGCCGAAGCGATAGGGCTGCTCGGCCAGTGCCGCCATCAACAGTGAGCTCCATTTGCCGTTCAGCCCCTGGATCACGTCGCGAACCGGGCAATCGGCGATGTTGCCGCCATCGCTCAAGGATTTGTAGATCTCGAGCTTGGATCTGAGATTGACGATGGTGCTGTCCACGGCTGGTTCCCTGGCTGTGCCTACCTCCCGAAAAACTGCCTTCTTTACGGCCAAGGGTCAATTCCTATTTTAGTGCTGGTCTCTTTTTGAGACCACCTTTAGCCCCTCCTCTCCGACCCATGCCAGGATCTCCAATGAGCAAAACCCTCCTCGTCACCGGCGCTTCAGGCCAACTCGGCCGCAGCGTCATCAACCACCTGCTGGACACATTCAACGTCCCGGCGGCGCAGATCATCGCCACCACGCGCACGCCTGCCAACCTTGCCGACCTGGCGGCGCGCGGCGTTGTCGTCAGGGCCGCCGACTTCAACGATCCGGCATCGCTTGCCAAGGCCTTCGCGGGCGCCAGCCGGGCGCTCATCATCTCGACCAACGAACTTGAGGTGCAGGGAAAGCGCCGTGAGCAGCAGCTCGCGGCCGTGACCGCGGCCAGCAAGGCTGGCGTCGCCCACCTGCTCTACACCTCGATGCCTAACCCCGAGCCGGGTTCACCGGTCCATTTCGCGCCCGACCACTACGACACCGAACAAGCGATCAAGGCGAGCGGCATTCCCTATACGATCTTCCGCAATGGCTGGTATGACGAGAACCTATTCATGGCAACGCCGCAAATCCTGGCGACGGGCCAATGGTACACATCGGCGGGCGATGGCCGCATTTCCTATGGCGCGCGCGACGATCTCGCGGCGGCGATCGCCGCGGGGCTCGCCTCCGGCACCAACGAGAGCGCGACCTACACGCTGACAGGACCCCAGGCCTATACGACTGCCGAGGTCGCGGCCCTCGTCACCGAAGTCACCGGCAAGCCCATCCAGGTCGTGCAGCTTTCCGACGACGCCCTAACCGAGGGCATGAAGGCAGCCGGCCTGCCTGAGCCCTTCGCCAAGCTTCTGGTGTCCTTCGACGCCACCACGCGGGGCGGCGGTCTTGGCATGGTGACGGACGCCGTGGAAAAGCTCTCCGGCCGCAAGTCGGTGTCGCTGAAGCAGTTCCTCGAGACCAACAAGGCTGCCTTGGCAGGCTGACGGTCGGTGAGTGGTCCCGGAAGCCTAACCCCGGCTTCCGGCGCTACTTCGCCTTTTTGAGCAGACCGAGCCGGATCAGGCTTTCGCCGGTGGCAACCAGCGCGTCCTCGCGTGATCGCGGCGCCCAGCTTAGCAGGCGCACGGCTCTTGCTTTGGTTGCATTCTTGACCTTTCCCAGTTCCGGCACCAACTGTGCGACTTCCGGGTTGAACAGGCCCACGATGCGCACCAGCCAATCGGGTAGTTCCCGCGTTGATACGCGCGCCCCGGCATCGCCCAGCCGCGTTTTCAAAGTCTGCGCGATCTCCCGCACGGTCATGAAATCGCCGGCAACCGCCAGGAACCGCTTGCCCCTGGCGGCAGGATTGGTCATGGCACGCACATGCAGGTCCGCCACGTCGCGCACGTCGACAACGCCGAAGGACAGGCGCGGCAGCCCCGGCATGGCACCGTTCAGCATACGCTGGACAAATTCGGTGGAGGTCGAATGGTCCGGGCCGAGCACCGGCCCGAAGATACCGACCGGATTGACGACCGCCAGTTCCAGTTTGCCACCCTCCGCGGCAATGAAATCCCAGGCGGCGCGTTCGGCGAGCGTCTTCGATTTCACATAGGCGCTGACCTTGGCCGTCGGATCGGTCCAGCTCTCCTCGGTGAACGGCTGCCCGCCGGGCGGCAGCTTGCCATAACCGATTGCCGCGAAGGACGAGGTCAGCACGACGCGCTTCACGTTCGCAACCCGCGCCGCGCGCAACACCCTGAGCGCGCCCTCACGGGCCGGGATGATCAGGTCGTCTTCATGTTTCGGCACGCCGGGCGGAAATGGCGAGGCGACATGAAGCACATAGTCGCAGCCGGCCACAGCATCCGGCCAGCCGGCATCGGCCATCAGATCGGCGACGGCAAACGAGAGCGCCGCCCCAGGCTCGGTGCCGCCGGCCTTGAGCATGGCCACAACATCGGCTTCGCGCTTGGCAGAGCGCACGGTCGTGCGCACGCGGTAGCCGGCGTTCAGCAGTTCGAGAATGCAATGCGCGCCGAGGAAGCCGGAGCCACCGGTAACAAGCACCAATTCGCCGCTCATTCCCGTCTCCTCAACCGTTCATCGGCAAGGGCCCGTCAGATCGCCACCTGCGTACCGATCTCTACCACACGGCCGGTCGGGATCTGGAAATATTCGGTCGCGTCGGCCGCCGTGCGCGCCAGGCCGATGAACAACCGGTCCTGCCAAACCGGCATGCCGGAATTGGGCGAGGCCTTGAGCGAACGTCGCGACAGGAAGAACGAGGTCGTCATGATGTCGAACTTCCAGCCCTGCTTGCGGCAGATCGCCAGCGCGCGCGGGATGTTGGGCTGCTCCATGTAGCCGAAGGTCAGCGTCACCCGCATGAACAGCTCGTTGACCGTCTCCATCTTGACCCGCTCGCTGTCGGGCACCACCGGCTGCGGCGCGGTCACCAC
>NZ_JBFUFB010000013.1:0-153174 GCF_056403655.1 Mesorhizobium sp. P2_F8 | reverse complement strand
GGCCAGTGTCTTCGGCGATGCCAAGATGACGACCGCGCTTCTCGACCGACTGACCCACCATTGCCACATCCTGGAAACCGGGAACGACAGCTTCCGGTTCAAAAACAGCTCCGCACACGAGCCTAAAAAAGCGAAGGAGAAAGCCAGAACCTTGACCGTCAACACCGAACCGAAACATACATGAGAGGCGGGTCACTTCTCGGTGGAAATGCCGGGTCAGTTCTCGGTGGAAATCAACACCCTGCTCTCAGGGACGATGGCGGAGGTAGGTAGAGCAGAGAGGGAGGAGACCATATGGCTAACCGCAAGGATGGGCCGTGATGCGGTAGGCAAGAAGCTCCCCTATCAACTGGTGGACTATGTGGACACCCCTGACACATGCTCACTGCGGGGGGAGATGGAGGAGATCAACACCTTCCTCGCCACCCAGCGCATAGAGCTTCAAGGCCAGCCCCAAGCCGGTTTCAAGCTAACTCGCCGCTTCCTGCTGCGCGACATGGGAGACCCGCACACCTTCCACCTTCATGGTCGGCTCTATGGGGGCTTCTGGGAGTCCTTACCGAAGAGACTGAGGGCAGGCCTGCGCATCAATGGGGAGCCCATAGCCGACCTCGACTTCGCCAGCATGTTCCCAAGGCTTGCCTATGCGCGAGTAGGGGCTAAGCCGCCCGAGGGTGACCTCTACGCTATCCCCGGCCTGGAGGAGCATCGTGCCGGAGTGAAGGCTGGCTTCGCGGCCATGCTGTCGTCTTCGAACGAAATGACCCGCTTGCCGAGTGACGTGAAGGTTGCCTTGCCGATGGGCTGGACAGGAAGGCGACTAGCGAAGGCGATTGGGGCTAAGCACCCCGCTCTCGTGCCGCTCTTCGGCAAGGACATCGCCATGGACTTGATGTTCACCGAAAGCAGCATCTTGGTTGCCGTCTTGCTCCGGCTGGCGAGGATGGGAATAGCGGCGCTGCCTATGCATGACGGGATCATGGTAGCGGCAGGGCTCCGCGACGCGGCTAAGGGGATAATGCAGCAGGTATCGCACAGTTACGTTGAAACAGAGTTAGAAGTTGTGATTAAAGGTTCAACGAAGGGGTCGGCTGGCACAAGCTAAAGTCCGAGATGAGGGGGAGAAATGATTGGCGGCCTAAAGTTTCGGATTGGAGCAGGCCCCGACGCGGAACCCCTGAATCTCAAGACAGAGCCATCTATTACAATCTTCGTTGGCCCAAATAATTCTGGAAAAAGCCTGGCTCTAGCAGAGGTGCAACAAGGTTTATATGGATCGGACCTGCAACGTAGCTCGATCATATCACAAGTTAATATCACGCCATTGAACCCCAAGGCAGCAAAAGATTACGTAAGGTCTGCAGTTGCACCGTTAGGTCCAAATGAAACGTTGCCGCCTGACCACATAGCTGTAGCATTCAATGGGGGAAGGTTCCATGTCCATATCCCAACGTTATTGAGGGTTCTAAAAAACCCCGAAATGGACAGGCAATATTTTGGTCAGATGTACGCAAATCCGCAAATGTTGAATTTGGACGGACAGACAAGGGTCAATCTATGCAACCCGCAAGAAATTAATGATCTTAAGCAGCCCATGAGCTCTTTTGAGAAGTTATTCACTAACGATGCTCGCCGGCTGCGTCTACGAAATCTGGTGCACGAGGCTACTGGACAATACCTCGTGCTCGATATCACAGAAGGGAAGACCCTGCAGGTTCGTTTCTCCGACCATGCGCCGGAGGATGAGAGGTCACTCAGTGATGCAAATTTGGATTTTATGCGCCGTGCGCGGCCACTTGCGAGCGTCAGTGACGGGGTAAAAGCATACTCTGGCATCCTACTGCAAATGCTCGCCGGAAATCCAGGAGTGGTTTTCATCGACGAGCCCGAGGCCTTTCTGCATCCTGCTTTGGCGAGGTCGCTTGGAACTGAGAGTTCTAATGCGGCGGTCAAAGAGCGCAAAGTAGTTTTCGCATCCACCCATAGTCCGCAATTTGTCATGGGTGCCATCGAATCGGGTGCAAGAGTGAACATTGTGCGATTGACCTATTCGCAAGGGGTCGGGACAGCTCGTCATCTCCAGAATGAAAGCCTGCGGACGTTGATGAATGATCCAATGCTTAGGTCTACCGGGGTTTTGGAGGCTCTCTTTTACAACTTTGTGGTCGTTACGGAGGCTGACTCAGACCGAGCGTTCTACAGCGAGATTAATCATAGGCTCTTGAGTGTGGGAGACAGTCGAGGGATTAGGGCTGCTTTGTTTCTCAATGCGAATGGCAAAGACACGGTAGCGCAGATCGTAGCGCCGCTACGCTCTCTAGGAATTCCGACCGCAAGCATTGTTGACTTGGATGTTCTAAAAGAGGGCGGAACTTCTTGGACCCGCCATCTCTCAGGCGCAGGTGTTCCAAATGGTGAATTCGGCCCCTACGGTCAAAGGCGGGCAACGGTCCTCGCTAGCCTCAAATCGGGAGCGCCACATAACTTTAAGACGGATGGTGGCGTTAAAGTACTGGCAGGTGCCGAGCGAGAAACCGCAGACAACCTTTTGAGTGATTTAGCCCGATACGGCATGTTCGTCGTGCCTTACGGAGAGGTTGAAGCGTGGTTGCCCAGCCTCAACGTCCCGCGTGCGAAGACAACATGGCTCCGGAGGATTTTTTCTGCGATGGGCAGTGATCCGACCGATGCGGGCTACGTTACGCCAGCCCCAGCGGATGTATGGGATTTTATCGGCCTATTGAGGGAATGGCTTTCAGACGTCAATCGACGCGGAATTTCGAACTGAGCGATTTTTGGGGCACCGCCGTGGGGCACCGCGATCTGGTGGTGTGGATAATAACCGTTAAATTTCAATGGTTTATAGGGTTCCGAAGGTGCTGGCGGAGAGAGCGGGATTCGAACCCGCGTTACGGTCTCCCGTAAACACACTTTCCAGGCGTGCGCCTTCAACCACTCGGCCACCTCTCCGTCCGTGCATGTCGCGCCGGCCGGTTTCGCCGCGCGGGTTGGGGAGATGCACCTCCCTTGGGGCTGCGGTGCGGAACCTCCGCGCCGGCGCCGCCAACCAGCGAACGCCTTCCCCTGCACCTGAGCCGTCGAAGCAACAGGCGCGGGGCTCATCTAGTCGATCCGGCGCCGAATGCCAAGCCATAACGGCAGTCTATTCGCTTTGCCGGCCACACAGCGTTTCGCGAGCCTGCCGGCGCCCCCGTTTTGAGGCGCCGCCACCCGAATGATGTGCACAGGCAGGGCCGCAAGGCTGGCGGCGCTTGACTTCGCCCGGGGTCGCCTGTCTCGTGGTGGAAAGACTTTGCGGGGGCATCGTCCGGACATGACATCGAGCAATGGACAGACGCCAGCGAGGCGACCGGACAGCGGCCTGTCCTTCGTGCCGCCGGGATGGCTCGTCTTCGTCATGGCATGGTCGGTCTACGGCCTGATCTCCAGCTGGCGACTGGTCGGCGACTACGGCCTGCCGGACAGGGTCTTCTATCTCGTCTATAGCGGCCTTGCCGTCGACATCATCACCATCCTGTGGGGCCTTTATCTGCTCGGCCTCGCCTTCGGCCGCTCGGCCCGCTTCCCGCGCCATTTCACCATCTGGCAGATCGCCACCATCATCTGGTTGCTGGCGAGGCAGGCCTATGTGCTGACGATTTCCGATTTCGTCTTCTCGGGCCAGGCGCTTGTCGTCACCGCTGCCGAGATCGCCATCGGGGTTCTCTGCATCTATCTGCTGCGCCGCGGCTCCGAAGCCGGGACCGTCTACGTCAATCCTGAAATCGAAAGCCCGCCGGTCTTCGTCTCGGTCGTCGCCGCCCTGCTCGGCATCATCCTCGGCGCGGTCATCGGCGCCGTCGGTGGATTCTTCGCCGGCTCGGTGATTGCCGATGCCACCGACATGAGCTGCTTCGAGGGCGCCTGCGGCTATTTTGCCGTGTTCATCGGCCTGGCCGGGCTGGTCGTCGGCGCCATCGCTGGTGGCCTTTTCGCCGTCTGGCGCGTCCATCGGCGCAAACGCAAGCCGGCGGCATAGGCCGGACTTCAAATTCGCGTAAGGCGATTGCGAACCCGGCACGCGCATTCTATCTCTCATTTGAAACCGGACGACCCTTGGGAGGAGCCTGAGGACCGGCCGGGAGAAAAAGGTTCCTGCATGTTTCGCTTGCTCTTTCGTCTTGCCGCGATGGTCGCGCTGTCGATTTCCGTCATCATGGCGGTGCTCGACGCGACGCGGACCGTGGCGGCTTCGGCGCTGGTGCTGACCCCGCTCAACGCCAGTTGGCTGGCGGTCTCGCCTGACACGCGGGCAGCCTTCGAAACCTTGGTGCGAACCAAGGCCGGTCCGCTGCTGTGGGACGTTGCCATCGCCTGGGTGCTCAACCAGCCCGGCTTCGCCGTGTTCGCGGTGCTGGCCCTCCTGCTCTATGCGATCGGCTACAGGCGGCAACGACGCCCTGGACAGTTCGCCGCCACCTAGAGCAATTCCAGGAAAAGTGTGAAACGGTTTTCCGTCCGGAATTGCGTCAAAACAAAGAGATAGAGGGGCGGACCCAAAAGCGGGCACCGGTTTTTGGGAAAACCCGATGCTCGAACGATAGACCACTTCTTGTGTCCCACCATCGGAGACCGCGCATGTTCTTTCTCAGCGACATGCTGAACAAGAGCTCAATCTGCCGAAGCCGTCCGAGGCGTTGCCGGGCCGCGCCCGGGCGATCCCGACGACTTCCAGGCATCACGTCCTGAAAAAGCCTCTCAAGGGTCCCTATCCCGAGGGCTTTGAGAGGGCGCTGTTCGGGCTCGGCTGTTTCTGGGGCGCGGAGCGGCTGTTCTGGCAGCTCGAAGGCGTCTGGGTCACTGCGGTCGGCTATGCCGGCGGCATCACGCCCAATCCGACCCATCAGGAAACCTGCACCGGCCTTACCGGCCATGCCGAAGTGGTACTGGTCGTCTACGACCCCAAAATCGTCTCCTATGCCGCGCTTCTGAAGCTGTTCTGGGAAAGCCACGACCCGACGCAAGGCATGCGCCAGGGCAATGATGTCGGCACCACCTACCGCTCCGCGATCTACACATTCGGGGATGCGCAATTGCGGGCCGCGAGCGCCTCGCACGATGCCTATGAAACCGCTTTGCGCGTGGCCGGCCATGGCAGAATCACCACAGAGATCGCGCCGGCGCCTGAATTCTACTTCGCCGAAGGCGACCACCAGCAATATCTCGCGAAGAACCCCTACGGCACTTGCAACCTCAAGGGCACCGGCATCTCTTGGATCCCGGCTGCCATCTCCGCCTGACGCCCTTGGCGCAAGGATCGAGCCGCAGTGCTGCTTGCCCGCGCCATGCTTTTCCAAAAGGTCAAAATTCCGCGTGAATTTTGTTTCGGGCCGTGCCAGATTGCCGCCGAGCGGGAGGGGAATACACTCCTGGCTGATGTCGTATGCCTGCCGAAGAACCGGGCCGGCATGCGGCGCGTAACGGAAAAAATAACCGACAGGGTGTGGATCACATGAAACGTATCGTTCTCGGCCTCCTGGCCGCAACCGCAATGGTTCTTCCGGCTTTCGCCGCGGATGTCCAGCCGGCCATCCTCTATGATCTCGGCGGCAAGTTCGACAAATCCTTCAACGAGGCTGCCTTTCATGGCGCCGAGAAATTCAAGACCGAGACCGGCGTCGCCTATGTCGAGTTCGAAGTGTCCAACGCCTCGCAGCGCGAGCAGGCGCTGCGCCGCTTCGCCGAGGACGGCCGCAACCCCATCGTCATGGCCGGCTTTGCCTGGGAGGATGCGCTGAAGAAGGTCGCGGCCGAATATCCTGACCTCAACTTCGCCATCATCGACGATGCCGTCGATCTGCCCAATGTCCGCTCGCTGGTATTCAAGGAGAATGAGGGCTCTTACCTCGTCGGCATCATGGCGGCGATGGCTTCGAAGTCTAAGAAGGTCTCCTTCATCGGCGGCATGGACATTCCGCTGATCCGCAAGTTCGAATGCGGCTATGTCGGCGGCGCCAAGTCGGCAGGCGCGACGGACGTCATCCAAAACATGACCGGCGACACGCCGGCTGCCTGGAACGACCCGGCCAAGGGCGGTGAGATCGCCAAGACGCAGATCGACCAGGGCTCCGACGTGGTCTATGCCGCGGCCGGCGGCACCGGCGTCGGCGTGCTGCAGGCGGCGGCGGATGCCGGCAAGCTCGGCATCGGCGTCGATTCCAACCAGAACGGCCTGCAGCCCGGCAAGGTGCTGACCTCGATGCTGAAGCGCGTCGACGTTGCCGTCTACACCGCCTTCCTGGACGGCAAGAACGGCACCTTCAAGGGTGGCGTCGAGAATCTCGGCCTCAAGGAAGGCGGCGTCGACTACGCCATGGACGACAACAACAAGGCGCTGGTAACCGACGAGATGAAGGCGGCGGTCGAAAAGGCCAAGGCCGACATCATCGCCGGCAAGCTCGAAGTGCACGACTACACCGCCGACAACGCCTGCCCGTATTGATCGGCACGGACGTACAGCCATTATCTGCAAACCGCCGGGCGCAAGCCCGGCGGTTTTGCGTTGGCTATAGCTTGCCCGCCAGATAACCCAGCGCGAAGGCCACGATCAGCCCGACGGCAACGGCAAATCCGCGACGGCCGCCAAGCGCGTGCAGGCCGAAGCCGTGCGGCGCCTGCGACAGGCTTCGGATCACCGTCGGTGATTTGGCATCGCTGCCGCCCAGACCGAAGGTGCGCATCTGCGGCAGGTCGGCAATGCGCTGCGTGATCTCCGTCCAACGCTCTTCGCCATCAGCCGGTTTGGCGCGGTCGAAGAGGTGCATGCGTTCGGCAAGTTGCACGACCGCGTCCCGGAAGGCAGCGTCGATYTCGAGGTCGCGCTCGGCCCGTTCGCGTTCCGCATCGTTCATCAGGCCGAGCACATAGTCGCCGGCCCGCGCGACGCGATCGCTTTCACTGGCCATGACTTCCCCCTCCCCTTCTTCCTCACCAGTGCGGCGGCTTGGTTATGGGCACGTCCGGCGCCGCCTGCTCCTCCAGCGCCAGGAAGCGGTCCGTCAGCGCATCGAGCTTGCGCTGCATGCGCTCGATCACCTTCCACTGCTCGGCGATCTGGCCTGACAGTTCCTCGATGGTCTTCTCCTGTTCGGCGGCGCGGATCTCCAGCGTCGTCAGCCGGTCGGCGGGCATGATCATTCAAAGTCCCCAGTCTGGCAGCATAGTGCCTCGCAGCGCAGTGCATGGCGACGCCTTGCGCCGCGATGTCAATTTCACCTTTGCCATAGTAGCGAATGTGAAGGCCCCGGCCACGTTGGAAATTGACAAGCACACCGGGATTTGTCGAGAGTGACCAATGCTCCGCCAATTGGCACGGGCGGAGTGTCATGCTAGGCGTTTTGACCAAGCGATAAAAAATAAGAGTGGGACAGGCTGCATGGCGCAAGCCGCAATCGAGTTGATTGGTATCAACAAGAGTTTTGGCGCCGTGCGCGCCAACCGCGATATCAATCTGGAGATCGCACGCGGTACCATCCATGGCATTGTCGGCGAGAACGGCGCCGGCAAGTCGACGCTGATGTCGATCCTGTATGGGTTCTACCAGGCCGACAGCGGCGAGATCCACGTCGGCGGCCAGCCGGCCTCGATCAAGACACCCAATGACGCCATCGCGCTCGGCATCGGCATGGTGCATCAGCATTTCATGCTGGTCGACAATTTCTCCGTGCTGGAAAACATCATTCTGGGCGCCGAGAGCGACGCGCTGCTGAAGCGGAGCATCGCCAAGGCGCGCTCCGAACTCGAGCGTCTCGAACGCGAATACGGGCTGGAGGTCGATCCCGATGCGATCATCGAGGAACTGCCGGTCGGCCTGCAGCAGCGTGTGGAGATCCTGAAAGCGCTCTATCGCGGTGCCGAGATCCTGATCCTCGACGAGCCGACGGGCGTGCTGACCCCGGCCGAGGCAGACCATCTGTTCCGTATCCTCGGGCAGCTGAAGGAACAGGGCAAGACGGTGGTGCTGATCACCCACAAATTGCGCGAGATCATGGCCATCACCGACACCGTGTCGGTGATGCGCCAGGGCACGATGGTGGCGACGCGCGAGACCAAGAAGACCACCGTCGAGGAACTGGCCGAGCTGATGGTCGGGCGGCGCGTGCTGCTCAGGGTCGAGAAGGGCGAGGCGGATGCCGGCGCCGTCAAGCTCGCGGTCAAGAACCTGACGGTAAAGGATACGCGCGGCGTCACCATGGTCGACGACATCTCCTTCGACATTCGCGCCGGCGAGATCGTCGGCATCGCCGGCGTCGCCGGCAACGGGCAATCCGAGCTGCTCGAGGCGATTTCCGGCATCCGGCACGCCGTTTCCGGCTCGGTCATGCTCGACGGCAAGCCGATCGACCTGACGGGTGCCGCCGATCCGGGCGAATTGCGCGACCGCGGCCTCGCCCACGTGCCGGAGGACCGCCATCACGTCGGGCTGGTGCTGGCATTCGAGGAGAACGAGAATTCCATCCTCGGCTATCACGACGACCCCCGCTATTTGAAATGGCCATTCCTCAACATCGATGCCATCCGCAACGATGCCAAGGACAAGATCGCCAAATACGACATCCGTCCGGCCGACTGCCGGCTGAAGACCGCCAACTTCTCCGGCGGCAACCAGCAGAAGATCGTGCTGGCGCGGRAAATGGAACAGGACCCGGGTGTTCTCATCGTCGGCCAGCCGACACGCGGCGTCGATGTCGGCGCCATCGAATTCATCCACAAGCGCCTGATCGCCATGCGCGACCAGGGCAAGGCGGTGCTGGTGGTCTCGGTCGAGCTGGACGAGATCCGTTCGCTCTCCGACCGCATCCTGGTGATGTTTGCCGGCCGCATCGTCGGCGAGCGCGGCCCGGAAGCGACCGAAGGCGAACTCGGCCTGCTGATGGCTGGTGTCGAGCATCAGGAGGCCGCCCAATGAGCACGCCTTACGCCAAACTGCCGGCCTGGGCCGACTACGGCCTGATCCCGCTGATCAACCTGTTCGTTGCCTTCGTCGTCGCCGGTTTCGTCGTGCTTCTGGTCGGCGAGAACCCGTTCCGTGCCGCCGTCATCCTGGTCGAGGGCGCCTTCGGCAAGGGCACTGGCATTGCCTTCACCCTCTTCTATGCCACCACCTTCATATTTACCGGGCTTTCGGTGGCGGTGGCAGCGCATTGCGGCCTGTTCAACATCGGCACCGAGGGACAGGCCTACATCGCCGGCCTTGGTATCGCCGTCGTCTGTCTTTCCTTCGACAGCGTGCTGCCATGGTGGCTGACATTTCCGCTGGCCATCGTCGCTTCGTCGGTCGTGGGCGCGTTGTGGGCGCTTATCCCCGCCTACCTGCAGGCCAAGCGTGGCTCGCACATCGTCATCACCACCATCATGTTCAACTTCATCGCCGCTTCGATCATGGTTTACCTGCTGGTCGGCCCCTTGAAGCCGGCAGGGTCGCAAGCGCCGCAGACGCGCAACTTCCTCGCCGGCGCGGAACTGCCGAAGCTCAACTGGATCATCGAACTGTTCGGCGCCAAGATCCGCTCGGCGCCGCTCAATGTTTGCTTCCTGCTGGCGCTGGTCATGGCCTTCCTGGTCTGGCTGCTGATCTGGCGCACCAAGCTTGGCTACGAGATGCGCACCTACGGCCACAGCCCGAAGGCGGCACGCTATGCCGGAATTTCGGAAACCCGCATCATCATCACCGCCATGATGATCTCCGGCGCGCTGGCCGGCATGATGGCTCTTAACCCCGTGATGGGCGACCAGCACAATGTCGCGATCGACTTTGTCAGTGGTGCCGGTTTCGTCGGCATCGCCGTGGCGCTGATGGGCCGCCTGCACCCGGTCGGCATCGTGCTGGCGGCTATCCTGTTCGGCATGCTCTACCAGGGCGGCGCCGAGCTTGCCTTCGAAATGCCGGCGATCAGCCGCGACATGATCGTCATCATCCAGGGTCTGGTCATCCTGTTCGCCGGTGCGCTCGAGCACATGTTCAGGCCTTACATCCAGGCGCTGTTCGCCTCGTTCAGTCCGCGATCGGTCGGCATGGAAGCGGTCAAGGGGAAGGGTGCCTGAGATGGATGTGTTCAACGCAATCGTCCAGACATTGGACTCCACCATCCGCCTCTCAGTGCCGCTGCTGCTCGCTTGCCTTGCCGGCCTCTATTCGGAACGCGCCGGCATCTTCGACATCGGCCTCGAAGGCAAGATGCTGGTCGGCGCCTTCGCCGGTGCCGCGGCCGCTTCCGTGTTCCATTCGGCCTTTCTCGGCCTCGGCATGGCCATCCTGATCTCCGTCGCCTTTGCCATGGTCCACGGCTTTGCCTCGATCACCCACCGCGGCAACCAGATCGTCTCTGGCGTGGCGATCAATTTCATCGCCGCCGGATCGACCATCATCCTCGGCCAGGCGTGGTTCCAGCAAGGCGGGCGCACGCCGGCGTTGCAACCGGGCGAGCGCTTCGAGGCCATCACCTGGCCGGGTGCCGACGCCATCCACGACGTGCCGATCATCGGACCGATCTATGCCGAGCTTCTGTCGGGCCACTCGATCCTGGTCTATCTCGCTTTCCTGATGGTGCCGTTCACCTGGTGGGTGCTGTTTCGCACCCGCTTCGGCCTCAGGCTGCGCGCCGTTGGAGAGAACCCGGCCGCGGTCGACACCGCCGGCATCTCGGTCGCCTGGCTACGCTACCGGGCGCTGATCTGCACCGGCGTGCTGACCGGCATCGCCGGTGCCTATCTGTCGATGGTGCAGAATGGCGGCTTCGTGAAGGACATGACCGCCGGCAAGGGCTACATCGCGCTGGCCGCGCTCATCTTCGCCAAGTGGAAGCCGGTCAACGCCATGTTCGCCTGCCTCCTGTTCGGCTTCCTCGATGCAGCGGCGATCCGCCTGCAAGGCTCGCCGCTGCCCATCATCGGCAAGGTGCCGGTGCAGTTCATGCAGGCGCTGCCCTATATCCTCACTGTCATCCTGCTCGCTGGGTTCATCGGTAAGGCGATCCCGCCGCGCGCCGGCGGCGTGCCTTACGTCAAGGAACGCTGAGGTCGAAGCGCTGCCCGGCGTAGGCGCCGGGTTTTGGACACGATCGTCGGAGAGAACGAACCAATGTCGCATGATCTGTTCGAAGCGGCCAAAGCTGCCATGGCCAAGGCCTATGCGCCCTATTCGAAGTTTCCGGTCGGCGCCGCCTTGCGCACCGAGGACGGGCGCGTCTTTGCCGGCGCCAACATCGAAATTGCCTCCTATCCGGAAGGCTGGTGCGCCGAGACCACAGCGCTTGGACACTACATCATGGGTGGAGGCGGCAAGATCGTCGAAATCGCCGTCCTTGCCGAACGCATGGCGAAATGCTCGCCCTGTGGCGGCTGCCGGCAGCGGCTGGCCGAATTTTGCCGGCCGGAAACAAAACTCTATCTCTGCGACAATGCCGGCGTGGCCGAGACCGTGACCATGGGCGACATGCTGCCCTACGGTTTCCGCGGCGACATTTTGAAATGAAGACTTGGTTGAACGAAGAACTGGCTGCAATGAAGAGTTGGCTGCGATGAAGGAAAAGGCGCTCGACCATCTCGTCGAAAGGCTCGACGGCCTGGCGCCGTCGACCGCACTGGTGCTGGGTTCAGGCCTGGGCGGGCTGGTCGACCAGATCGAGGATCCGATCCGCATTTCCTACGCCGACCTGCCGGGCTTTCCCAGAAGTGGCGTCACCGGCCATGCTGGCCAAGTGGTGGCGGGGCTGTTCGCTGGCGTGCCGGTGCTGATGCTGTCCGGCCGCGCCCATTACTACGAGCACGGCAACGCGGCCGCGATGCGGCCGGCGCTGGAAGTACTTGCCGGTATCGGCATCACCAAGCTGATCCTCACCAATGCCGCCGGTTCGGTCGATCCCGACATGCCGCCGGGCTCGGTCATGCTCATATCGGACCACATCAATTTCTCGGGCACCAATCCGCTGATCGGCGAGCCCAGCGACAGCCGCTTCGTCGGCCTGACCGAGGCCTATGACGCCGGCATCCGCAAAGCGATCGAACGGGCGGCGAAGGCGACCGGCACAGCACTTCACAAGGGCGTCTACATGTGGTTCTCGGGCCCATGCTTCGAAACGCCCGCCGAAATCCGCATGGCGCGCATCATGGGCGCCAATGCGGTCGGCATGTCGACCGTGCCGGAGGTCATTCTTGCCCGCTTCCTCGGACTTCGGGTCGCCGCCTGCTCGGTCATCACCAATTTGGCGGCCGGTATGACCGGGGCCGAGCTTTCGCACCAGGAGACCAAGGACATGGCGCCGATCGGCGGCGCGCGGCTGGCAACGATCCTGCAGCGCGTGTTCCGCGACGGACTGCTGGAGAGCTGATGCTTCCCCAGGAAATCATCCGACGCAAGCGCGATGGCCTGAAGCTGTCGGCGCAGGAGATCGCCGGCTTCGTCGAGGGCATCACCGAAGGGGCCGTTTCGGACGGCCAGGTCGGCGCCTTCGCCATGGCGGTGTTCTTCAACGGCATGAGCCGCGACGAGGCGGTGGCACTGACGTTGGCGATGCGCGATTCCGGTGACGTGCTCGACTGGTCGGACCTGCCCGGCCCGGTGACCGACAAACATTCGACAGGCGGCGTCGGCGACAATGTTTCGCTGATGCTGGCGCCGATCGTCGCCGCCTGCGGCGCTTATGTGCCGATGATCTCCGGCCGTGGCCTTGGCCATACCGGCGGCACGCTGGACAAGATGGATGCGATCCCTGGCTATACCAGCGAGCCCGATATCGCGCTGTTTCGCAAGGCGGTGCTTGAAACCGGCTGCGCCATAATCGGCCAGACCGCGGACCTCGCGCCGGCAGATCGACGGCTCTACGCGATCCGGGATGTCACCGGCACGGTCGAATCGGTGCCGCTGATCACCGCTTCGATCCTGTCGAAGAAGCTGGCGGCCGGGCTGCAGTCGCTGGTGCTCGACGTCAAGGTCGGAAACGGTGCCTTCATGGAAAAATCGCGGGACGCGACAGCACTTGCCAACAGTCTTGTCGAGATCGCCAATGGCGCGGGCCTGAAGGCCTCGGCGTTGATCACCGGCATGAACGAGCCGCTGGCCTCGGCCGCCGGCAACGCGGTCGAGGTGCGCAACGCCGTCGACTTCCTGACCGGCCGCCTTCGTGATCGTCGGCTTGAGGACGTGACGCTGGCGCTCGCCGCCGAGATGCTGCAATCGGCGGGACTGGTGTCGTCGAACCAGGATGGCATGCGGCGCGCTACCGAGACGCTTGCCAGCGGCCGCGCCGCCGCCACTTTCGCACGCATGGTCGCCGCGCTCGGCGGTCCCGCCGATTTCATCGAGAAACCGGAAAAATACTTGGCCGCGGCGGTGACCGAGTTTGCTGTCAAGGCGACCGAAGACGGCTTCGTCACCGGCATAACGACCCGCGACATCGGGCTCGCCGTGGTTGGCCTGGGAGGCGGACGCACGCGGCCGGACGACAAGGTCGATCACGCGGTCGGCATCACCAGGCTGCTGCCGGTCGGCGCGGAGGTTCGGGCTGGCGAGCCGCTGGCGCTGGTCCATGCCCGCTCATTGGCCGATGCCGAGGCGGCCGCCGCCGCTGTGATTTCGGCCTATGCGATTGGCGCCTCAAAGCCGGCTGCCGACAAGTCGGTCATCCGGCGGATCCTTCCACGCGGCTAATTGCGAATTCTTCCGCGCGGCAGATTATTGAACGAGCAGCAGCGTCCCATTCTCGGCCTGGAATTTGCCAAGCCGATTGAGGAAGCTCATGCCGATCAGATTGGTCTGCAGTGCCTTGTCGTCGAGCACGATGGTCTGGACGTCATTGACCGTGATGCTGCCGATCTGTAGCCGGTCGATCATTGCCACCGCAGCCTTGATCGAGCCGTTGGCGGTGCTGACCTCGTGGCTGAAGTCGGAAGGGTTCAGCGACAGGCCGATCCTGCGAGCCGTCGAGGTGTTGATGGCGACCAGCGTGGCGCCGGTGTCTATCATGCCGTCGACCTGGCGTCCGTTGAGCTTGAAGGCCGACGAGAAATGTCCGCGCTCGTCAGCCGTAACGATGACCTTGCGGCCAAGCAGCAGCGGCGTGGCCGGCTTGCTGGGCACCGCTGCCAGATTGACGTTCGGTTGGGCTTCGACCGCGGCCTTGCCCGTCAACGGCGGTCTCAGCAGGTTTTCGATGATTTGCGGATTCGACTGATACACGATCGGTATCGATGCCGATGTGCCGGCGAAAACGCCAAGGATGAGAAGCTTGCGCAGCATGGATCGGCCTTCGTGACGGCCGATCCATAAGCCCGGATGGTGATTGCCGCTTTAACGCACGCCAAAACCACGCCTTTGCGTAAACATTTGGTAAATCGTACCAGGCAACTTTGCCTGGTACTACTTGGTCCCGTACATGCGGTCGCCGGCATCACCGAGCCCAGGCATGATGTAGCCCTTCTCGTTCAGCTGGCGGTCGATCGAAGCGGTGAAGACGGGAACATCCGGATGCGCCTTGGTGAAGCGCTCGATGCCCTCGGGCGCCGCCAACAGGCAAAGGAAGCGGATGTTGGTGGCGCCGCGCCCTTTCAGCTTGTCGATCGCCGCGATCGCCGAATTGGCGGTGGCCAGCATCGGATCGACGACGATCACCAGCCGGTCGGCGAGGTCGCTCGGCGCCTTGAAGAAATATTCCACCGCCTCCAGCGTCTCATGGTCGCGGTAAAGGCCGATATGGGCGACGCGGGCCGCCGGCACCAGGTCGAGCAGGCCTTCGAGCAAGCCGTTGCCGGCGCGCAGCACCGAGGCAAAAACCAGCTTCTTGCCCTCCAGCGTCGGCGCCTCCATCGTCTCGATCGGCGTTTCGATCGTCGTCGTCGTCAGTTCGAGGTTGCGGGTGACCTCATAGCCGAGCAGCAGCGAGATCTCGCGCAGCAGCCGCCGGAAGCCGGCCGTCGAGGTCTCCTTCTTGCGCATGATGGTCAGCTTGTGCTGGACAAGCGGATGGTCGACGACGGTGACGCCCTGCATGGTGTTCTCCTGATGCCTGCGCCCGAATGTGCGCGCATGGTCCCTTTCGGACGCGCCGCGCTTCAAGCTGCTTGAGTGAACCCTAGCGGCAATACGCCGGCCAAGGAACCGTTTGGCCAGCACCGACCACAGCTTTGTCGGTAGAAATCAGCGTGAGGCGCCGTTGAGGCGGGCAAGAAGCGCGGTCTTGGTCTTTCGGTCGACGAAAGCAGCCTCGATGGCCGTTCTGGTGACGGCAGTCAGCGCCTTTTCGGTCATAGAGAAATGCTCGGCGGCGATTTCGTATTCGCGCTTCAGCGAGGTCCAGAAATAGGGTGGATCGTCGGAATTGAGCGTCACCTTGCAGCCGGCCGCCTGCAGGGCTGGAAAGGGATGGTCGGCAAAACTCTCGAACACCTTGAGCGCGATGTTGGAGCCGGGGCAGCACTCCAGCACGATGCCCTCATCGGCAATGCGCCGGACAAGGTCCGGGTTTTCGATGGCGCGCACGCCATGGCCGATGCGGGAGGGACGGATGTGATCGAGCGCCGCCTTGACGGTCTCCCAGCCTGTCAGTTCGCCGGCATGGATGGTGATGCCGAGCCCGGCCTCGCGGGCGATCTCGAAGGCCCTGACATAGTCCTCCATGTCGCCGATGCGCTCGTCGCCGGCGACGCCGAAGCCGGTGACCAGCGGGTGCCCGCAGCGCGCCGCGAAGCGCGCCGCCTGCTCGATGGACTCGACACCGACATGGCGCACGCCGGTGACGATCATGCGGCCCTCGATGCCGGTCTTGGCCTTGGCCCGGGCCATGCCTTCGCCAAGCGCGTCGGTATAGGCCTTGGGCGACAGGCCGGCTTTCGTGGCGTGGTCGGGCGAAGTGAACACCTCGGAATAGATAGCACCGTCGCGAGCGAGGCTGGTCAGATAATGGTCGGCCAGCCGCGCATAATCCTCCTCCGTCCGGAACAGATCGGCGGAAAAATCATAGGCCGCGAGGAAGGATGTGAAATCATGCCAGACGAATGAACCGTTCTGGATATAGGGCGAGGTATCCTTGCCGTATTTCTGCGCCTGGCGGATGACGAGTTCAGGCGCCGCTGCCCCTTCAATGTGGCAGTGCAATTCCGCTTTCAAAGGCATTCAATCATCCCGTCGGTCAGTCCAAGTCTTGAAAATCCAACACCTGGAAGCGCGGCTGAACACCGCGCCTTAAACAATAGCGCCCGCACCATCGATCGGCTATGGTCCCGCCGGTTTTATGACGGATCAAAAAAATGTCAGTTGAGAGAACCACGGCCGCGGGCGGCATGGAAACCTCCTATGGTTTCAAGCGTGTAGGGGCTGGCGACAAGCAGTCCCTGGTCAACGATGTTTTCCACAAGGTTGCCAACCGCTACGACCTGATGAACGATCTGATGTCGGCCGGCCTGCACCGGCTGTGGAAGGATGCCATGGTCACCTGGCTCCATCCTCCCAAAAGAATGGGCTGGCGCGTGCTCGACGTTGCCGGTGGCACCGGTGACATCGCCTTCCGGATCGTCGATGCGAGCCACGGCAATGCCCATGCCACCGTGCTCGACATCAATGGCTCGATGCTCGCCGTCGGCCGCGATCGAGCCGAGAAGAAAGGCCTGTCCGGCAACACCGACTTCGTCGAGGCCAATGCCGAGGAACTGCCCTTCCCCGACGCCACATTCGATGCCTACACCATCGCTTTCGGCATTCGCAACGTGCCGCGCATCGATGTCGCGCTCAGTGAAGCGTTCCGCGTGCTGAAGCCGGGCGGTCGGTTCCTCTGCCTCGAATTTTCCGAAGTCGAGATGCCGTTGCTCGACAAGGCCTATGAAGCCTGGTCGTTCAACGCCATTCCGAAGATCGGCAAGATGGTCACCGGCGACGGCGAGCCCTATTCCTATCTGGTCGAATCGATCGCCAGGTTTCCCAACCAGCAGAATTTCGCGTCGATGATTTCGCGCGCCGGCTTCGATCGCGTCTCCTTCCGCAACTATTCCGGTGGCATCGCGGCACTTCATTCGGGCTGGAAGCTTTGAGGCTGGACCGCATTTCTCCCAGTCGACGTGCGCCATGCCGGTTCGAAGAACCGGTAGGACGGGCACGGCCATGAGCACCGTCAGCGCAGGATTTCGGCTCGTACGGGCCGGCTGGGTGCTGGTGCGCGAGGGCGTCGTCGCCGCCTTGCCGGGAGAGGAACTGTCCGGCCTGCCGAAATTCGGCTGGCGGCTTGCGCGGCTGTTCACCCGCCGCCGCGCGCTGGCCTATGAGCGCAGCGACCGGCTGGCCAAGGCGGTCGTCCGGCTCGGGCCGTCCTATGTCAAGCTCGGCCAGTTCCTGGCGACACGCCCCGACGTCGTCGGCAACGACATGGCGCTCGATCTCGCCATGTTGCAGGACAAGATGCACACCTTCCCGAGAGCCGAGGCGATCGCGGCTATCGAGGCTTCGCTCGGGCGCAAGGTCGGCGATCTCTACGCGCAATTCGGCGACCCGGTCGCAGCCGCTTCCATCGCCCAGGTCCATGCTGCCGAAACCATCCATGACGGCTCTGCAACCAAGGTCGCTGTAAAGGTCATCCGGCCGGGCGTGCGCCGCCACTTCTTCCAGGATCTCGAAAGCTATTTCCTCGCCGCCCACCTGCAGGAGAAATACATTCCGTCGTCGCGCCGGCTGCGGCCGGTCGAGGTCACCGAGACGCTGGCGCAGACCACCAGGATCGAGATGGACCTCCGCCTCGAGGCGGCAGCCCTTTCGGAACTCGGCGAAAACACCAAGGACGATCCCGGCTTTCGCGTGCCATCCGTCGACTGGGAGCGCACCGGCCGCGACGTGCTGACCATGGAGTGGGTCGACGGCGTCAAGATGAACGACATTGCCGGCCTTGCCGCTGCCGGTCACGACCTGAAGACAATCGCCGCCAACCTCATCCAGTCGTTCCTGCGCCACACGCTGCGCGATGGCTTCTTCCACGCCGACATGCATCCGGGCAATCTGTTTGTCGAAGCAAACGGCACCATCGTCGCCGTCGACCTCGGCATTGCCGGCAGGCTCGGCAAGAAGGAGCGCCGCTTCCTCGCCGAAATCCTCTACGGCTTCATCACCCGCGACTACCTGCGTGTCGCCGAAGTGCATTTCGAGGCCGGCTACGTGCCGCGCCAGCACAATGTCGCGGCCTTTGCGCAAGCAATCCGGGCGATCGGCGAGCCGATCCACGGCCAGCCGGCAGAGACCATTTCGATGGCCAAGCTTTTGACGCTGCTGTTCGAAGTGACCGAACTCTTCGACATGGCGACGCGGCCGGAACTGATCCTGCTGCAGAAGACCATGGTGGTGGTCGAGGGCGTGGCGCGCACGCTCGACCCGGCCTTCAACATGTGGAAGACGGCCGAGCCGGTGGTTAGCGGCTGGATCGCCGGCAATCTCGGCCCGCGTGGCATGATGGTCGATGCGCGCGATGGCGCCAAGGCGCTGCTGACGCTGGCCAGCCAGGCGCCCGAGCTTGCGGCTCGCACCGATCGGCTGTCGCGCGAGATCGACCTGATGGCCGAGCACGGCCTGCGCTTCGACGAGACCACCGCCCGCGCCATCGGCAAGGCCGAGGCGCGCTACAGCCGCTCCGGCCGCCTGGCGCTATGGGTGATCGCGCTGACGCTGGTCTATATCGCCTGGAAGATCATATAGCACCCAGTCACAGCAGGGTTTAGCGCCGCAACTTGCGGCGATCTGATTGCATTGCTATCATTGCATTCAGAAACTGCGGCAGAGTGCAATCATATGGCTAGCATTACGATCCGCAATCTGGACGACGAGGTCAAGGAACTGCTGCGCCGATTGGCGGCGGAGAACGACCGCTCCATGGAGGAGCAGGCGCGGGTCATGATCCGGGCTGCCGTTGACGGGCAGATCGGTCCTGTGGGCCGTATCGACCAGATCGAGAAAACCCTCCGCCAGCTGACCAGTTCGCACGGTGTAGCGACTCCCGCTGCCGCACCGGCAGGCAAAGCCTTGCCGCGCGGCCTCTCCGGCAAACGCATTCTGCTCATCATCGGCGGCGGCATCGCCGCCTACAAGGCGTTGGATCTCATCCGTCGCCTGCGCGAGCGAGGTGCCGCGGTGCGGGTGGTCATGACATCAGCCGCGCAGGAATTCGTCACCACGCTGTCGGTGGGCGCGCTCTCCGCCGACCATGTCTTCACCGAACTGTTCGACCGCAATGACGAGCACGATGTCGGCCATATCAGGCTGTCACGCGAGGCTGACCTTCTCGTAGTGGCGCCCGCCACCGCCGACCTGATGGCCAAGCTTGCCAACGGCCATGCCAACGATCTTGCCTCGACAGTGCTGATCGCCACCGACAAGCCGGTGTTGATGGCGCCAGCCATGAACCCAAGAATGTGGGCGCATCCGGCGACACGCCGCAACCGCGCGACGTTACAGAAGGATGGCGTCGCTTTTGTCGGTCCGGCCAGGGGCGAGATGGCCGAAAGCAATGAGGCGGGCGAAGGCCGCATGGCCGAACCGCTGGAGATCGTCGCCGCCATCGAGGCACTGCTCGATGTCAGCCCCAAGCCGCTGTTGGGACGCAGGATCATCGTCACCTCTGGCCCGACGCATGAGCCGATCGACCCGGTGCGCTATATCGCCAACCGTTCGTCCGGCAAGCAGGGCCACGCCATTGCGGCGGCACTGGCCAGGCTCGGCGCCGATGTCCGCCTCGTCTCCGGTCCGGTCACCATCGCCGATCCCGCCGGGGTGAAGACCATCCATGTCGAACGGGCGCAAGAGATGCGCGATGCGGTGGAGCAGCTTCTGCCTGCGGACGCCGCGGTGTTCGTCGCCGCCGTTGCCGACTGGCGCAGCGAGAACTCGGCCGGTGAGAAGATCAAGAAGGTCCCCGGCGAAGGACCGCCGGTTTTGCGCATGGTCGAGAATCCCGACATTCTCGCCGGGGTTGGCCATCACAGCCAGCGACCTGGCCTTGTGGTCGGCTTCGCCGCCGAGACACAGGATCTCTTGCGCAACGCGGAAGCCAAGCTTCGCAAGAAGGGCGCCGATTTCATCGTGGCCAACGACGTGTCGCACGAAAGCGGCATCGGTCCTTCAGGCGTGATGGGCGGGGATCGCAATCGGGTGCGGATCGTATCCAGGGCCGGCGTCGAGGAATGGCCCGAGATGAGCAAGGACGAGGTGGCGGCGCGGCTCGCCGCCCTGATCGCCGAACGGCTGAAGACGACCGTCGTTTGACCAGCGGCGCTGGAACGACGGCGCGCTTCAGGTCATTCGGCTCTGCATAACCTGCGATCAATTGGACAAAAGCTCCGCGGTTCGGGCAAGGGCGCCGGCAAAACCGTTGAGCGGAATGGAAAAGGTCACCGCTTGTCCGGTGTCTGCCGCGAAGGCATCGATCTTGAGGGTGGTACCCGACTTCAGCAGCGGCGTGAGGGTCGCATCGAACGCCACCGGCACCAGGCAGCCGACGACCTGGCAGGTGTTGAATGGCAGGCTGCCATCCAGCTTCTGGTCGTCGATGCTCAGGCTGACGCCCTTGGCCAGCGCCAGGCCGAACGGCAGGGCGAGCGTACCGGCGGCATCCTCGCCGGTTTTGCTCGACAGCTCGATCGCCAGCAGGCGCTGGTTGTTTTGCTTGTTGAATTGCTGATGCGACAGGCTGCAGGTCTTGGTCGCGCCTGATATCTGGCAATTGACCGTCCAGTCGCCATGGGTCTCGGACAACGCCGACGCGCCACCGGGCAGTTGCGGCGCATCGGCGGCCGGCGCCGCCGCGGTCTTGGTTTGCGCCGCCACGGCCGGCACACCGACGACGCAGGCTACACCCAGCATTGCCACGAAATACGCGTACTTCCTCATCAAGACTCCTCCCGCCCGGCTCCGCCTGGGGCCAGCTGGATGCTGACCTTGAGAGACGCGCCGATCGCGTTCTGTTCAAACCGTTTCGCCGGAGGCGCCGTTATAGCTGACGGCCGGCGCCATTGACGCCACGCAGCTCACGACGGGCGCCGACCGATAGAGCGGCGAATCGACGACCTCCGTCAAGTGCAATGCGGGGTTGTCAGGCAGATTCTCCGCCGCCGTGAGGTGGCCTTCGCCGGTCGACAAACCGATATTGTTTCGATCAGCCCCAAGATATGGCACAGCCGCACAGACGCCCTATATTAAGGCCATGACTTCTTCACGCGGGAATGAGCGGATGTCGGCGTTTCGACCATTGATGGTTTTCACATCGGCAATGCTGGCGACGGCAGTGCTGGCCGGCGCTTGCCTGCCGGCTTCCGCGCAAGCCGTCAATTCCCTCAACGGCAACAACGCGCTGATCCGGCAGAACGACCTGCAAGTCCTTCAGAACCGGGTGCAGCGGCAGCTCTACCAGCAGCAACAGCAGCAGTATCGTGCTCAGGACCGCCAGATCGTCCAGCAGCCGCAGCCGGTGGTGCCACAATACAAGCCAAGCTGTACGACGCAGATAATCGGCGCCACCGTTTTGAGCAATTGCCGCTGACAAGCCGGCGTTTTTCATTTATTAGCCGACTTATGTATTCGGAGTGTCTTTCGGCACACGCGAAAGTTTTGGTTTTGCAACGATGCCTTGTCGCGCTATGCGGCATTGCATCGACTGGATTCACGAATGATAGCCACCAAGAAGAAGGCCGTACGCAAGGCAAAGAAGGGCGAGAGCATCCGTCAGGTGGCGGCGATTCCGTTTCGGCTGAACGCGCGTGGCGATGTCGAGGTGATGCTGGTCACATCGCGAACCACAAGACGCTTCATCGTCCCCAAGGGCTGGCCGATGAAGGGCAAGAGCGGACGCAAGGCGGCCACCATCGAAGCGCGAGAGGAAGCCGGCGTGCTCGGCAAGACGCTGAAGGAGCCGGCGGGCAGCTACTCCTATTGGAAACGGCTGGCCAACCGCTTCGTCCGCGTCGACGTTATCGTCTATCTGCTGGAGGTCACTGAGGAACTGGCCGACTGGCAGGAAGCCAAACGGCGGCAGCGGGCCTGGCTGCCGGCCGCAGATGCGGCCACGCTCATCGATGAGCCGGACCTTTCGAGCCTGGTGGCGAACTTGATGATTGCCAAGCCCGAGCCACTCGACCTCGCCTGAGGCGGGACTTTCACTCGGTCGTGTCGTCCGCTTCGGGAAAGGGGCGCACCGGCGCGCCGGTATAGGCCCACAACCATTCGCGCGGCAGCGGCCCTTTGTTTCGCTCGACTTGCTGTGACTGTTCCCAGGCATGCGCCAGGATGCCGACCGAGCGCGACAGCACGAAAAGCCCGCGCGTCAGCGGCGGCGGAAAGCCAAGTTCGCCGTAGATGACGGCGGTGGCGCCATCGATGTTGAGCGGTATCTTTTTCCCTTTGCGCCGGGCGACGTCCGCCTCGATCGCCTCGGCGATGTCGGCGAAGCGTCCATTGACGACACCACGCGCGGCAAACGCGCGGGTCAGTTCCAGCAGGCGCGGCGCGCGCGGGTCGACCGGATGGAAACGGTGGCCGAGCCCCGGCACATAACCCTTCTCCTTGGCGAAGAACCGGTCGAGCCGCGTCGAGACGGCTTCATTCAGCGTCATGCCACCGTCGAGCGCGACAGCGATKTCACCGTAGAAGGTCAACGCCTGTTCGCCGGCACCGCCATGCACGTCGCCGAGCACGTTGATGGCCGAGGCCATGGCGCTGTTGATGCCGACGCCGCAGGTTGCAGCCATGCGCGCAATCGCGATCGACGGCGCTTGCGGCCCATGGTCGACGGCGGCGCCCAGCGCAATGCCGAGCAGCGCCGCCTGGTCCTCGCTGGGCAACTCGCCACGCAACATCAGCCAGATCATCGCCGGGAAGCTGACGCGGCCGATCAGGTCCTGGATCTCATAGCCGCGAAGCCGGATGACACCGGGCCGCATCTCGATGATATCGGTCTGCCACCATTCCTCGCCACGCTCACGGCCGGTCTTCTTCTCGGTGCTCATGCCCGTGCCTTTGTCTTTGCGCGCGGCGGCAGATCGGCGAAAACCTCGTCCATATGCTCGCCCAGCGCCGGTGGCGGCTTCGTCGGCAGGGGTGCCGCGCCATCGACCATGAAGCCGCCGCGCAGAACCGTCAGCGGCCTGTCCATGCCCGGCACGCCCTCAAAATTCGCGGTCACCTGGCGCTCTAGCACTTGCGTCTCGGCCAGCACTTGCGGGATCGTCAGCACCCTGCCCGCGGGCACGCCGGCGCGATTGAGCGTCTCTTCCCAGACTGCCGCCGCAGCGCCCGCCAGGGCGTCCTCGATCTCGACCTTGAGCGCCGCACGGTTGCGCTTGCGCGTCTCGCGCTCGGCAAAGCGCGGATCCACTGCCAGCTCGGCCCGCCCGATCAGCCGGCACAGCGCCACGAACTGCTCCTGCTTGTTGGCGGCGATGTTGAGCAGTCCGTCGCCGGTGCGGAAGGCCCCAGAGGGTGCCGCTGTCATGTTCTCATTGCCCATCGGCTCCGGATCGACCGCTGCCGTCAGGTAGTTGGAGACCGGCCAGCCGAGCGCCGAGAGCGTGCATTCGAGCATCGAGACGTCGAGAAAGGCGCCCTCGCCGTTCGTCTTCTGTCGGACCAGCGCCGAGGCGATGGCGAACGCGCCGACCAGCCCCCCAAGCGTGTCGGCGACAGGATAGCCGACCCGCAGCGGCGCCGTCTCCGGTGTGCCGGTGATGCTCATGATCCCCGACAGCCCCTGGATGATCTGGTCATAGGCGGGATTGTCACGCATCGGTCCGGTCTGGCCAAAACCGGATATCGCGCAATAGACAAGGCCGGGGCGGACCGCCTTGAGCGCCTCGTAGCCAAGGCCGAGCCGATCCATCACGCCGGGGCGGAAGTTCTCCACCAGCGCATCGGCGCTCGCGACCAGATCGAGGAAGCGTTCGCGATCGGCCGGCTTCTTGAGGTCGAGCACCACCGATCGTTTGCCGGCGTTCTGCGCCAGGAACGAGGCGCCCATGCCGGCGCTGTTGAGCGTTGGCGATCCGCCGAGCTGGCGTGCCAGGTCGCCGCCTTGCGGGACCTCGACCTTGATCACGTCGGCCCCGAGCAGCGCCAGCTGATAGGCACAATAGGGGCCGGCCAGGACGTTGGTCAGGTCGAGGACGCGGATACCGGAAAGCAATTCGGTCATGACAGCTCAAATCGATCAGGCATCGCCCGGCACATGCTCCGGTCCGCGCCGCCGGCGGTGCTCGACATAGGCCCAGATATGCGGCCCGACCAGGCCGATGAAGGCGAGCGTCAGCAGCGTCAGCGACAGCGGATGCTTGTAGAACACCGACCAGTCACCATTCGAGATGGTCATCGCCCGGCGGAACTGGGTTTCGGCGAGTGGCCCCAGGATCATGCCGATGATGACCGGCGCGGTCGGGAAATCGAAGCGCCGCATCAGGAACCCGGCCGCCCCCAGGAGATAGAGGATGACCAGGTCGATAGGCGATTGCGAGATGCCATAGGTGCCGACCGTGGCGAACACCAGGATGCCGGCATAGAGCTGCGGCGCCGGGATCTTCAACAGCCGCACCCACAGCCCGATCAGCGGCAGGTTGAGGATGACGAGGATGACGTTGGCGATGAACAGGCTGGCGATCAGTCCCCAGACGAGGTCGCCCTGCGTAGTCAAAAGCAGCGGCCCCGGATTGATGCCGTAGCTCTGGAACGCCGACAGCATGATCGCCGCCGTCGCCGAGGTCGGCAGGCCGAGCGTCAGCATCGGCACCAGCACGCCGGCGGCGGACGCATTGTTGGCGGCTTCGGGGCCGGCGACGCCTTCGATGGCGCCGACGGTACCGAATTCTTCCTTGTGGTTCGACAGCTTCTTTTCGATTGCGTAGGACAGGAAGGTCGGGATTTCGGCGCCGCCTGCCGGCATGGCGCCGATCGGAAAGCCGATCGCCGCACCGCGCAGCCAGGGTTTCCACGATCGCGCCCATTCGGCTGTTGTCATGTAGAGCGAGCCCCTCAGCGGCACGATCTCGTCCTTGCCGGCATAGCGGCGCGAGGCCATGTAGAGTGTCTCGCCGACGGCGAACAGGCCGACGGCGCAGATGATGACGTCGACGCCGTCAAGCAGTTCGGTCATGCCGAAGGTGAAGCGCGGCTGGCCGGTCTGCAGGTCGACGCCGATCATGCCGATGACGAAGCCGGCGAACAGGCTGGTGAGGCCGCGCACGGACGAGGAGCCGAGCACCGCCGAAACCGTGATGAAGGCCAATACCATCAGCGAGAAATATTCGGCCGGGCCGAAGGCGAGCGCGAATTTGACCACCACGGGCGCCAGGAAGGCGACGCCCAAGGTGCCAATGGTGCCCGCGACGAAGGAACCAATCGCCGAGGTGGCAAGTGCCGCCCCGCCGCGGCCGGATCGCGCCATCTTGTTGCCTTCCAGCGCGGTGACGATCGTGGCGCTTTCGCCGGGCGTGTTGAGCAGGATCGACGTTGTCGAGCCGCCATACATGGCGCCGTAATAGATGCCGGCGAACAGGATGAAAGAGGCCTCCGGCGCCACCTGGTAGGTGATCGGCAAAAGCAGGGCGATGGTCAGCGCCGGCCCGAGACCGGGCAGCACGCCGATGGCGGTGCCGAGCGTGGTGCCGAGCAGGCACCACAGAAGATTGACTGGGGTGAAGGCTACCGAGAAGCCGTGTCCGAGATGGCCGAGCGTTTCCATGGCGTCAGGCTCCAAACGTGCCGATGATCGCATCGATCACCGTGTTCAGCTGGTTCTCGATGAAGCCGGCGCCGATGTTGACGCCGAGCGCCCTGGCGAAGCCGAAATAGGCGGCCAGCGCCAGGATCAGGCCGAGCCCTACGTCGCGCAGCGTGCGCTTGCTGCCGAAGCCGTAGCAGACCAGAACGAACATGATTACGGATGCCGCCGTGAAGCCCAGCGGCTGGATCAGCAGCAGATTGGCGACGAGGCCGATGACGACGAAACCCATCGCCTTCCAGTCGGTCGGCGTTTCCTTTTCCTCCTCCGGCTGCCAGCCGCCGCGAAGCGCAGCGAGGATGAGCAACAGGGAAAGCACCACAAGACCGACCATGGTGAGGTAGGGAAAGACGGTCGGACCGACCTTGGAGTAGAGCGGCGACACCGGGATCGCCAGCGTCTGCCAGGCTACAGCGCCGGCGCAGGCCAGAAGCCCGACGCCGATCAACAATTCCGGCACGGCAAGGCGCGACGGCGCCACCTGCTGGTCACTGCTGCTCATGATTGTCCTCCCCAAGAATACTGGCCAGGATAGCTGGCCAAGATGCCCGGCACCGCACGGCCGGTCCTCACCGCAGTGCCGGCTTTGCATTCCATGCGAGAAGGGGCGGCGAGCGCCGCCCCTTTTTTGGGAAGATCAGGCGAGCCCGAGGTCTTTCAGGATGGCCTCGATGCGGGCCGTATCCTCGGCCACGAATTTCGCATAATCGTCGCCGGTGAGCAGGATCTGCGTCCAGTTGCGGTTCTTGCACTCGGTCGCCCAGGCATCGCTCTTGGCCATGCTCTCGACCAGCGTGATCATCGCCGCCTTGTCGGCATCGGAAACTCCGGGAGGTGCGAAGACCCCGCGCCAGTTGAACAGCTCGACATCGATGCCAGCTTCCTTCAGCGTCGGCGCGTCGATGCCGTCCTGGCGCTTGTCGGCCGAGATGGCAAGCAGCCGCAGCGCGCCCGCCTTGACCTGCTCGGAGAACTCGCCGAAGCCGGAGATGCCGGCCGCCACCTGATTGCCGAGCAGCGCCGACAGTGCCTCGCCGCCGCCGGCGAACGGCACGTAGGACAGGCTTGTCGCAGGCACGCCGACGGTCTTGGCAATCAGCCCAAACAGGATGTGATCCGAACCGCCGGCCGAGCCGCCAGCGACAGGAACCTTTGTCGGATCGGCCTTGAGTGCGGCGACGAAATCAGCTGCGGTCTTGAACGGCGACTCCGCCGGCACCACCAAGGCCTCGAACTCGCCGGTAAGGCGCGCGATCGGCGTGACTTGCGTCAGATTGTTGGCAGCCTTGTTGGCGATGATCGCGCCGACCATGACCATGCCGGCAACCATCAGCGAATTGCCTTTGCCGTTCCATTGGTTGATGAACTGCGGCAGCCCGACCGTGCCGCCGGCGCCGCCGACATTGGTGATCTGCGAGCCGGAGATCAGCTTTTCGCTGCGCAGCACCTGATCCATCGTGCGCCCTGTCTGATCCCAGCCGCCGCCAGGTGCCGCCGGCACGAAAATCTGGATCTGCGGCGCGCCTTCGGCGAAAGCGGGAGATTGATGAAGTCCTGCAAAGCCGGCAGCGCCTGCGGCGGCCGTGCTTATCAAAAATCTGCGTCTGTTCAGCATGGGATTCCTCCAGATCACGACACCTCCTCCGGTGCCTGCCAAAACGCGCCTGAATCCAGACCCGTAATCGAGTTCAAGCAGATGTTACCGAGTTCTGTCAACGGGAACGATATTCTACTAGACAGAACGCACCGGCAGCGCGACACAATGGCTCCGCCAAGCAGGTTCCGCAAAAGTGTCCCGCGGTTTTGCGACAAGAACCTGCGGCAAACGAAGAAACCTGAGCAGACGACGCGTTGGCGAAGCCAGCGGTGTCTGCTTAGGACCTTCCGAATTGGGAAACCGCAATGGACTCATCAAGCAGATCGGCTGATCCAGACATCCGGCACGCGGCTACCGAAGGGGTTGCCGCGCTTGATCGGGCAATCGCCATCCTCGACGCCTTCACCAAGGCCGACCGGTCGCTCAGCCTGGCCGAAATCGCGGCCCGTACCGGCCTCTACAAGAGCACCATCCTGCGGCTTGCGCATTCCCTGTTGCGCGGGCAGTTGCTCGAGCGCCTGGACGATGGCCGCTACCGTGTAGGACCCGCCACTTTCCGGCTCGGCGCGCTCTATCAGCGTTCGGTGGTGGCGGTCGACATCCTGTTGCCGATCATGCGCGACCTATCCGAGCGAAGCTGGGAGAGCGTTGCCTTCTATGTTCGCTCGGGCGACGTCCGCACCTGTCTCTACCGCGTCGAATCCAAGCACCCGATCCGCTACACGATACGCGAAGGCGACGTGCTGCCTCTGCTGGTTGGGTCGGGCGGCCGCGTGCTTGCGGCGTTTTCCGGCCAGCAGGGCGAACCCTACGAGACCATCCGCAAGACCTGCAACTGTCTCGCCGTCGGCGACCGCGACCCAGAGACGGCGGGCGTGTCGGCGCCGGTGTTCGGTCCGGGCCGGGCCCTGCTCGGCGCCTTGACGCTGGCCGGCCCCAGTTCGCGCGTCGACGCCGCGTTCCTTCAGCGCATGAAACGCCCGCTGCTCGAGGCGGCGGCGCGCGCCACCCGCGCCTTCGGCGAGGACGCCTCCATGCTCGAGCAGGCGAGCCTCGCCGCAGACGCCGTGTCGTAGTGGGGTCGAAGGCGCCGCAGCCGGAGCTGCCTCAGTTCAAATTTGACCAGAACCACACGGCGGTTCTTGGCACGGCCCGCCTCGTCGTCATTGCTGGCGACAGGCGCACTGCGATCTATGCTTGGCCGCGCGGGGATCTCCAGTCGATGACGCCGCTCAGGGCAGTCGCTCCAGCAGAATGGTCGGGGTGTCATGGTAGGTGGTCCGCACCACTTCCCGGTAGCCGCACTTCGTCGCAACGTTCAGCGACGCGGCGTTTTCCGGATCGATAATGCAAACGGTCCTCGCGGACCCGAAAGTCTCTTCGCCCCATGCCAGGACGCGGCCAACCACCTCGGTGGCGAAGCCTGCGCCATGAATGGCCGGAGCGAGCGCCCAGCCGGCCTCGGGAATGCCTTCGATCGACGGCTGCATATCGCGCTTCAGGTCGTGAAACCCGGCCTCGCCGATGAAACGGCCCGTCGCCTTTTCCTCGATCGCCCAGAAGCCGTAGCCGAGCAGCGACCACAGGCCGGCATGACGCAGGAAGCGCATCCAGCTTTCTTCACGCGTGCGCGGCTTGCCGCCGATGAAACGGGTGACCACGGGATCGGTCCACATCACGGCATAGGCGTCGAAATCTCCCAGCCGGTGTGCCCGCAGGATGGTTCGCTGCGTCTCGATCACAGGGGCGATGGTCGCTCGCGGATTGTTCATGGGATTGCCTCGCTTATCTACCCGGCGCGTAGCAAATTGCCCTGGCCAGGCAAGGGCCAAGGCAGGGCATATCATCTTCCAGGCGAGAAAATCGCGCTAAGCCGCGCCACAAATACGACGGGCACCCATGCGGGCAACATGGTCTCAAGCTCCGCTATGGGAATTCGGCGCGACGATGCTATTTTCGCGACAGGCTGATTCAGCATCTGCAAGCGCAATCCTTTCAGGCACGGGCTTGTGCCGTCAAACCCAGGGAAAAAGCATGGACACCACCGATCTCGTGCTTGCCATCGTCCACCATCTGCTGGCGTTTTCGCTAGCAGGGATCATCGGCGCCGAATTCGTGCTGATCCGCGGCGACCTGGCCGCCGCCACGCTCAAGCGGCTCGCCGGCATCGACCGTCATTATGGGATCATCGCCGCGCTGATCATCATCGTCGGCATCGGCCGCGTCTTCTATGGCCTCAAGGGTTGGGAATTCTACGTCTACAACTGGGTGTTCTGGGCCAAGATGGCGGCGTTTGGTATCGTCGGCCTGCTGTCGATCATCCCGACCGTCCGCTTCATCTCCTGGAACAGGCAGGCAGGCGCCAATCCCTCGTTCCTGGTGCCGGCAGCCGAGCTTGCATCCATCAAGACCTATGTCCGCGCCGAGGCGTTCATCTTCCTGCTGATCCCGGTCTTCGCCGCCGCGATGGCACGCGGCTACGGCTACTGATCGCTGGCGGCAACCGTTTCAAGCGGAGCTATCGGCACCAGCGGCGCCGGAATGCTGGTCGTCTTCTCCTGCGCCTTGCAGATGTCGGCGATGACGCAGGCCGGGCAATCCGGCTTACGGGCCTTGCAGACATAGCGGCCATGCAGGATCAGCCAGTGATGCGCGTGGCGCATGTATTCGTCCGGGATGATCTTCAACAGTCCCTGCTCGACCTGTTCCGGCGTCTTGCCGGGCGCCAGCCCGAGCCGGTTGCCGATGCGGAAGATGTGGGTGTCGACCGCCATCGTGTGCTGGCCGAAGGCCATGTTGAGCACGACATTGGCGGTCTTGCGCCCGACCCCCGGCAGCTTGACCAGTTGATCCCGGTCGTCAGGCACATCGCCGCCATGGTCGCGGATCAGCGCCTGCGACAGCGCCATCACGTTCTTGGCCTTGTTGCGCCACAGCCCGATGGTTCTGATATAGTCGCCAACCTTGGCTTCACCCAGCGCCAGCATCTTTTGCGGTGTATCGGCGGCCTTGAACAGCGCCCGCGTCGCCTTGTTGACGCCGGCATCGGTCGCCTGCGCCGACAGCACCACCGCCACCAGCAATGTGAAGGCGTTGACATGTTCGAGCTCGCCCTTCGGCTCAGGCCGCTGGACGGCAAAACGCCGGAAGATCTCGTGCACTTCGGCCGCGCTGTAGCGCGACGAACGCCGCACCGGCCGCGGACGCGGCTTGGCGTTCGACCCGTCCCGCCGGCCGGGCAACAGCTCATTTTTGGGCATGGATGATTCTTTGGACTTGGGGCTCGCCATTTCCTTCCTATAATATCCCGCCATGAGCGACACAAACGCCTCATTTCAGGCCGACGAGCCATTCTTTCGGGCGCTGCTGACCCCGCACCGGTCCCTGGGCAAAACCGGCTTTGCCTTGCTGATGGGCGCGCTGCTGTTCGGCTGGCTGGTGACAGGCGCCTTTTTCCTGTCGCGTGGTGCCTGGCCGGTGTTCGGCTTCCTCGGCCTCGACGTGGTCGCCGTCTACATCGCTTTCCGCGCCAACTATCGTGCCGCGCGTGCCCGCGAGGAGGTGTCGGTCTCGCGCACCAGCCTCGACATCCGCAAGACCGCGCCATCCGGAAAATCGGAAGCGCATCGCTTCAACCCGTTCTGGGCGCGGTTTTCGGTCGCCCGTCACGCCGAAATCGGTATCACCAGGATGACGGTGGAAGCACAGGGGCTGAACGTGCCGATCGGCGGGTTCCTGAATCCCGACGATCGCGAGACCTTCGCCACCGCCTTTTCGCGGGCGCTTGCGACCGCCAAGGCACGCTGATCCTAGAACCGGTAGCGCAACAGCCTGCCGACCTTGCGCAGGGCTGGAATGTATCTCCAAAGACGGACGAACAGCTTCGCGACCCAGCCCATGCGGGCGGCGTGTTCAGGCTTGTAGGCGGAGATGTCATCGACGAACCGTAGCTTTGGGACGGCCAGTTCCAGGTCGTGCGGATCGTCGATCGCCCAATACACCTGGGCACCCGTCGCCTTGATGGCCGGATTGAGGCGAAGCAGCTTCAGGCCAAAACGGCTGTAGGCGTCGAACATCAGTTCGCCACTGGCAAGATGCGAGACGAGCCGCGCAAACAGGCGTGGTCCCTCGTTGGCAGGGAGATAGGGCGTCAGGCCTTCCGCCACCACGATGGCCGGGCGATTGCGCGGCACAGAGGCCAGCCAATCCGGTTCGGTCACCGACGAGGCGATCAGACGGCAATGGGCCCGGGACGGGTACAGCTTGCGTCTGAGCTCGATGACTTCAGGGTAGTCGACATCAAACCAGTCCACGCCCTGTGGCGGATCGACACGAAATATGCGCGTATCGAGCCCGCATCCCAGATGCAACACGATGGCGTAGGGATTTCTCGCGAGAAAGTCCTGAACATGAACATCCAGCGTCTTTGCCCTGATCGCCAGGCCGACGCCAAGATTGGTGTCGACCTTGAGCCTGGAGAAATCGTAGTCGATCTTGCGCACCGCCTCGTCGGCGAAATGATCCCCGAGCAGCGTATCCGGCAACCTGCTCTCCAGAGCCTTGCCGTAGAGCGTCAACAGCAACGTCCCCTTTTCCCCGGTCAGATGTATCTTCTCGCCAGCCATGTGCGATTCCTAGTCAGAGCATGATCCCGAAAAGTGGAATCCGGTTTTCGGGAAAGATCATGCTTATACAAACAGACAGAGCCCCATCCCGACCTCATCGGGATGGAACAGGCTCTCGAAAACCCGAGTCTATCTGGGTACGCGCCGCAAGAAGGCAAGTTTCGGGTGGCGATCGACGCCCCAAGGGGCGATATTCCTGCCCAAGGAGACAGTTCCATGAGCACACAGACGGCCGTTCTCAAAAAGGACATCACGCCCGAAGGCAGCGACTACGAAATCGTGCGCCGCGCCATCGAGAAGATCAGCCTCGACTATCGCGACCAGCCATCGCTGGAAGAACTGGCCGAAGAGGTCGGCGAGACTCCGACTGGCCTGCAGAAACTCTTCACCCGCTGGGCCGGCCTGTCGCCAAAAGCCTTCCTGCAGGCGGTGACACTGGACCATGCCCGCAAGCTGCTGGATTCAGGCATGCCGCTGCTCGAAACGTCGTTCGAGCTGGGCATGTCCGGCCCCGGCCGGCTGCACGACCTCTTCGTTACCCATGAAGCGATGTCGCCGGGCGACTACAAGACGCGCGGCGCAGGCCTCACCATCCGCTACGGCTACCACCCCTCGCCGTTCGGCACTGCCCTGATCATGGCTACCGACCGCGGACTTGCCGGCCTCGCCTTCAGTGATCCGGGTGAGGAACGCGCCGCCTTCGCCGACATGTCCAGCCGCTGGCCGAACGCCATCTATGTCGAGGACATGGCCGCGACGGGGCCCTATGCGGCGCGCATCTTCGACCCGACGCTGTGGCGCCCCGACCAGCCGCTGCATGTCGTCATGATCGGCACCGACTTCCAGGTTCGCGTCTGGGAGGCGCTGCTCAACATACCGATGGGCAAGGCCCGCACCTATTCCTCGATCGCCGCCAGCATCGGCGCGCCGAGCGCCAGCCGTGCCGTCGGTGCCGCCAACGGCGCCAACCCGCTCTCTTTCGTGGTTCCCTGCCACCGCGCCATCGGCAAGTCCGGCGACCTCACCGGCTATCACTGGGGTCTGACCCGCAAGCGAGCCATTCTGGGTTGGGAAGCAGGGCAAGTGTCGTCGTGAATGTCGATTTTCCAAGAACCCCCCGCAGAATCTATAAATGCCGGACTTATCAAGTATAAGTGCGATTATTGCATCGGATTTTCTTGATTGCAACCAAAAGCAACCTCTGGTTTAGCGATTGTTATTTTAAGCAATTGTTCAAGTTAACTCTAAATTAACTACGATAAAGTGATGATGACCCATATTAATTCGGACTATCCGGCTTAATGGGAGGTCTCGATGACATCGTTTCGCGCCGTCTTCGGCGCAGCCCTGCTGGTCGCCTGTATTGAACAGTCCGCATTGGCCACAACGCAAAATGTCATTTTCAATGGCACGATCACCGCAACCTGCACGCTTGTGGTCGCCACCAACGGCACGATGACGGTGAGCCCCGATCTTCAGTCGCTAAGCTCGCACAACAGCGGCGGCTTGGCCGGAACGGTCACGCTGACCACCACTGGAGGCGTATCGCTCAGCGTAGACCCGGTCACCATCACCACTGTGCCGGCTGCCGACACGACGTCGACCACCTGGACACCGACCTACTCCGCCGCCGGTACGCACTCCATCGCCGAGACCGGCTCGGCCACCAGCCTCGGCACACCCGGCGCTGACCTCGTCTCGGTCAACCTCGCCGGCACCAAGGGCGGCAGCAACCGCTTCGCCTCCGGAAACTATCAGGCAACGGTGACTGTGCGCTGCGAATAAGCTCTCGGAAGGAGGGGCCTTTGACACATGCTCGAACCTTGGCGACGGCGCTGGCCGTCGGCCTGATGCCCATTGCCGCCGCTGCCCAGTCGATGTCGCCGATGCGAGGCGAGGTCAACAGCTTCACTGACGTCTTCGCGGTCCGCGTATTCCCGGCCAATCCCTACGACCAGAAGATCAGGGTCGAAATCCACGTCTACGATCAGGATTTTCAGCCGGTGGCCGCCAGGATCTCTCCGATTTCCTTCCAATTGGCTTCCCAGGCTTCCCGTCCTGTCCTTGTGGTCGTGCCCTTCGGCGGCGCTGCCGAGCGCAAAGTGCGTATCTGTACCGAAAGCATCCCCTTTCCCAATCAACAGACGCAGATAAAGGCACAGATATGCGGCAAGTTTTTTGGGCACCGCAAATCCTGACAGTCGCACTTGCAGCGATGTCTGCGGGGATTTCGCCGGTTCTGGCCGAGGATGTCTACAATCTCAACCAGAATGAGAGCGGCTTCAACCTGCCCGGCGTAACCTTGCCTCAGGGGCAGGACGAGGTCCACGCTTCCGACGGCACCACCTGCCGTTCGGCGGTATCGGGTACCGGCGCCTATGTCGACCTCGGCGTCATCAGAGGCAACAACCGGTCGAACAATGACCTCGCCACCTACGGCCGCGTGGTGATCCCGATCGGGCGCTCGCCCAAGCGCGTCGATTGCAGCCGTCTTTACGAGCTTGAGGTCGAGCGCCTGCAACTGGAGCTGAAACTCCTCAAAATGGGCCTCGGCGCCGACGGCCCGACGGCGAGCGTGGCCACCAGCGCTCCCGCTCCCGCGGTCGCATCACCCGGATGGGCCAACGAGGGCTGGAGCATCAGGACCGGAAATGGCGATGGCAAGAAAAAGAAGAAGAAATAGCCGCGCGCTGCTTGCGACCGCGGCACTTGCCGGCCTCTGCCTTCCGGCGCGAGCGGCGATCATCGGCACCTGCACCATCATGGTCGGGGCGTCGGGAACGATGACCGCAAATCCTGCCATCAGCATCCTGGGCTCCAAACAGGCAGGCGGGTCGAGTGCGACCGCCACCATCACCGCCAGTTCGCTGCTTTGCACCTTGCTCAACCTGCTCGACTGTTATTCCGTTTCCGCGCCGGCGCCCGCCTCGTTCTCGTCAGCGCCAAGCGGCGGCGGTACCAACGTCAACTTCAGCACCGTCTACCGCCTCGACGGCACCGGCGTCGACACCTCCGGAAGCGTGCCGCAGCGTGTCGTCAACGGCACCCACCCCATGCAGGTCGACCTCACCGCCACCAAGTCGAGCGGTATCTTTCCCGCCGGCAACTACCAGGGCACGGTCACCGTGCGCTGTGAATAGGCACAAATCGAGCTGGACCATTCGCGTGGTCTGGCAAGCCGCGGCCTTACAGGCTAGCTTCCCGCGCAATAGGAACGACCTGCGTTCGCCCGGACGCTCAAAAGACACTCCAGTTTTTGAATTCGTGCTGGCAGGAGGCCTTGCTTGATTATCGTTATCGGCTCGATCAACCTCGACCTGATCGCCAATGTCGACCGCTTGCCGAGCCCTGGCGAAACAGTAGCCGGCTCGACCTTTGCCACCGCGCCCGGCGGCAAAGGCGCCAACCAGGCGCTGGCGGCAGCACGCGCCGGCGCCCCGGTGCGCATGGTCGGCGCCGTCGGCAAGGACAGCTTCGCCGCCGAGGCGCTGGCATTGCTGCGCGACGGCAAGGTCGATCTGTCCGGCGTCGCCGAGACTTTTGCGTCGACGGGCACAGCCCTGATCATGGTCGGCGACGACGGCGAGAACATCATCGCCGTGGTGCCGGGCGCCAACGCGTCCGTATTGCCCGGCGACCTCTCAAAAGCCTTCTTCAAAAAGGGCGATATCGTACTCCTGCAACATGAGATCCCGCTGGCGACCGTCGGTGCCGCGCTCGACCAGGCAAGGGCGGCTGGCGCCATCACCGTGCTCAACACCGCGCCTTTCCAGGGCGAAGCAGCGGCCTTTCTTGCCAAGGCCGATTATGCAGTCGCCAACGAAACCGAATTCGACCTCTATGGCGAGGCGCTGTCGCTCAACGGCCGCGACCGGGCGGCGCGCATGCGCGACTATGCCGGGAAGACCGGCCGCACCATCGTCGTGACGCTCGGCGGCGACGGCGTGATGGCGGCGACGCCAAGCGATTTCCTGACCGTTCCGGCAATGAAGATCACCCCTGTCGACACGGTCGGCGCCGGCGACACGTTCTGCGGTTACTTCGCCGCCGGCCTGTCGTCCGGCCTGGCGCTCGAACAGGCGCTGGCGCGCGCCGGCGCGGCGGGCTCGCTGGCCTGCCTGAAGCCAGGCGCCCAGCCGGCGATTCCGCTGGCCAAGGATGTCGACCAGGCATTGCAGGAAACGCGCTGAGATGCTGCGCCCTCAGACGAAACATGCCGTGGCGCCGGCCAGCGACATCTGTCGCCTGTCCGCGGTCGCGCTTGCCGACGCGATCCGCCAAAGGAAACTTTCCGTCCGCGAGGTGGTGACGGCATTCCTCGACCGGATCGAGGCGGTCAACCCGCTGGTCAACGCCATCGTCTCCTTGCGCGACCGTGGCGACATCCTGCGCGAGGCCGACGCTGCCGATGCCCGACGGGCGGATGCCGAAACCGGCTCGTTGTTCGGCCTGCCGATCGCTATCAAGGACCTCGCCTCGACCACTGGCCTCAGGACCTCGCTCGGCTCGCCGATCTTCGCCGACTTCGTGCCGCAGGAGGATGATTTCTTCGTCGAGCGTATCCGCAACGCCGGCGCCATCATCATCGGCAAGACCAACGTTCCGGAATTCGGGCTTGGCTCCAACACCTACAACAATGTGTTCGGGCCGACGCTGAACGCCTTCGATCCGGCGCTGACCGCCGGCGGCTCGAGCGGTGGCGCGGCGGTGGCGCTGGCGCTGGATATGCTGCCTGTCGCCGATGGCAGCGACTTTGGCGGCTCGCTGCGCAACCCGGCGGCCTGGAACAATGTTTTTGGCTTCCGCCCGTCGCAAGGGCTAGTTCCCGGCGGACCCGACGTCGAGGTCTTTCATGCGCAGATGGGTGTCGATGGGCCGATGGGCCGCAACGTCCGCGACATGGCCCTGCTGCTCGACGTGCAGGCGGGTTATCATCTGCAAGCGCCATTGTCCTATGAGAAACCTGGCTCGTTCCTCGATGGGCTTGCGACAGGGACGACTGGCGGCCGCATCGCCTGGTTCGGCGACCTCGGTGGTCATCTGCCGATCGAAGCCGGGATTCTCGATCTCTGCGAGACAGCGCTCGGCCGGTTGGCGGATGCATCCTCCTTCCCCCGGCAGCCTCTGCAGCCGGATTTCGATTTCGAAGCGCTGTGGCAGGCTTTTGTCACACTGCGCCAGGCCAGCAGCGGCTGTGCGCTCAAAACCCACTATGACGATCCCTCGAAGCGTGGCCTGCTCAAGCCGGAAGCCGTCTGGGAGGTCGAGAACGCGATGCGACTGACGGCGCCGCAGATCCGCGCGGCCTCGGTCATCCGCACATCCTGGCATCGCACGCTGCTGTCGATCTTCGACCGCTTTGACCTGATCGCGCTACCGACCGCGCAGGTCTTCCCCTTCGAAGTCGGCACGCCGTGGCCGCGCGAGGTCGCCGGACGGGCGATGGACAGCTACCACCGCTGGATGCAGGTTTCCGCATTCGCCACCCTGGGCGGCTGCCCGGCGGTCAACGTGCCGGTCGGCTTCGACGACAAGGGCCGGCCGATGGGCATGCAGTTGATCGGCCGGCCACGCGGCGATCTTGCCGTGCTCCGAGCGGCAGCCGCCTATGAGGCAACGCTGCCCTGGCAGGCTGGCGCCTGAACCGGAGCATTGGCGTATCGCGGCGCTTCCGTACCGCCTTGCACCGGCTGCGCTGCCATGCATTGATTGTCGTCAGTCCGCGCCGCCCCGGCGGCATCCTTGAGGAAAAATCATGTCGCTGGAACTCTACGCCGCCTATGTCCTCGCTTGCATCGTCATCATCCTGGTGCCCGGTCCAACGGTCACGCTGATCATCGCCAACAGCATCCGCCATGGCTCCCGCGCCGGGCTCGCCAATGTCGCCGGCACGCAGGCCGGGCTTGCCGTGATGATCGCCATTGTCGGCATCGGCCTCAACACGCTGATCTCGGGCATGGGCCACTGGTTCGAATGGGTGCGGCTGATCGGCGCCGCCTATCTGATCTGGATGGGCGTGCAGATGTTCCGTTCCAAGGGCACGCTGAACGCCGACGGAACGGCAAGGAAACCGCGCGGCGGCTTCTTCCTGCAGGGCCTGCTGGTGGCGCTCAGCAACCCCAAGACGCTGGTGTTCTTCGGCGCCTTCTTTCCGCAGTTCATCGCGCCTCAGGGCAACTACTCGCTACAGATCGTCGTCATGGGCCTCACCGCCATGATCTTCGCCGCCATCTCGGATTCGACTTATGCACTGGCCGCTGGCCGCGCCGGGCGCCTGCTGTCGGCCAGCCGCATCAAGCTGATGTCCAGGATCAGCGRCAGCTTCCTGGTCGGCGGCGGCCTGTGGCTGGCGTTTTCGCGGTCGAAGTAAGTAACGCCTTCCTTCTCCCCTTGTGGGAGAAGGTGGATCGGCGCGCAGCGGCGAGACGGTTGAGGGGTGCTGGAAGAAATGAGGCGTTGGTGTTTTCTGGAACACCCCTCATCCGACCGAGCTTCGCTCGGCCACCTTCTCCCACAAGGGGAGAAGGTGAAAGTCGGCCCTAAAGCCGCCCCAGCCTCTCGACCAGCAGCGCAAAGAAGCTATCATGGTCGATGTCGCGCATCACCATGGCGTTCTTCGGCCGCTTGGTGACGCCCCACCAGTCGATGACGGTCATCCCCATGGTCAGTTCCGAGGTGGTTTCAACGCTGACATTGCAGTTGCGGCCTTTGAACAGCTCCGGCTTCAACAGATAGGCGATGACGCAGGGGTCGTGCAGCGGCCCGCCGTCGGTGCCGTATTTCTCCTCGTCGAAGCGCTCGAAGAATTCCAGCATGTCGGCGGTCGCCGTGCCGACCTTGGTGCCGAGTTCGCGGAAGGCCTGCGTGCGCTTGGCGGTGGTCAGCACCTTGTGGGTGACGTCGAGCGGCATCATCACGATCGGAATGCCGGATTTGAGCACGACGTCGGCGGCTTGCGGATCGACATAGATGTTGAACTCGGCGGACGGCGTGACATTGCCGCCTTCGAAGAAGCCACCGCCCATCAGCACGATTTCCTTGATGCGCGGTGCGATCCGCGGTTCGCGGATCAGCGCCAGCGCAATGTTGGTGAGCGGGCCGAGCGCGCAAAGCGTGATGGTGCCGCTCTCTTCCTTCATCAGCGTCTCGACGATGAAATCGACGGCATACTGGTCCTGCAGCTTCATCGTCGGTTCGGGCAATTGCGGCCCGTTGAGACCGGTCTTGCCATGCACTTCCTCGGCGGTGACCAGCTCGCGCATCAACGGCCGGATAGCGCCGGCATAGACCTTGATGTCCGGCCGGCCGGCCAACTCGCAGACCTTGCGGGCATTCTTTTCGGTAAGCTTCAGCGGCACGTTGCCGGCAACGGCTGTGATGCCGACGATCTCCAGCTCGGAGCTGCCGAGTGCCAGCAATATGGCGACGGCGTCATCCTGGCCGGGATCCGTGTCGATGATGATCTTGCGTAATTGAGGCATTTCAATTCCTTGTTTGGCGAAGCCGTGGACTTGGGATGAATCCGGGATGACGCCGAAGCGGCTGCGGGCTGCCAAGTCGAACCGCTCGACCGGGGAAGACAATCCCGACCTGCGCGCTTCTCCTTGCATCTGCTGGCCGTTTCAAGCGCCATGTCGATCATTCCTGTGAGTCCACGACCTGGTCTTTTTGGGCGGGTCTTTTGATGGCTTGAACTTGGTCGCGGGGCGGACCATATCAAGACCACCGGGAAAAATGCCATCTGGGTTTTTCCACTTTATGTCGCTCTACAGAGGACAGTGTAACATGAGCCGAATGACGCCCTTTTCCAGCCCGCTTCTCCTTGGTTTCGACGCCATGGAAAAGACTCTGGAACGCCTGGCGAAGTCCGGCGACAGCTACCCTCCCTACAACATCGAACGCCTCAGCGGCGCCGACGGCAAGACCGAAAGGTTGCGCATCACATTGGCGGTCGCCGGTTTCGCCGAAAGCGATCTCGATGTCACCACGGAGGAAAACCAGCTGGTCGTGCGCGGCCGTCAGTCCGACGATACCGAGCGCGAGTTTCTTCATCGCGGCATCGCCGCGCGCCAGTTCCAGCGCTGTTTCGTGCTGGCCGACGGCATGCGGGTGATCGTGGCGGAACTGAAGAACGGCCTTTTGTCGATCGATCTCGATCGGCCGGAGTCCGAACGGCTGGTACGGAAAATAAACATATCGGTGAAAGACTGATCTTTACCGATGGCTCTCATGCGGGATGGCCTTGAGCGGCGTCCTCGCGCCAAGGAGGCTTTGAAATGACCAGAACTGATGAAAATCTCACCATGACCAGCGGCGAATTCGCCCATCTCGGCGAGGGCTCGGTCGCCTATCTGCGCAAGGTCTCGAGCGACGAATTGCTCGGCCGTTTCCCGAACCTCGGTGAAATCGCGCCCGGCATGGAACTGTGGGCGCTGTTTGCTGCCAACGGCCAGCCGATCCTGCTTTCGGATGCGCGTGACCGCGCGCTGGCCGGCGCCATGGAAAACGACCTGACCACGGTCGCCATTCACTAAACCCGGCGGGCCGGGCTTAAATGGACAGGGCCGCCCGTGGCGGCCCTTGGCTGGATGTTCCAATCAGAAAATGTCAGGCCGCGTGCGAGGCCTGGGTATCCGACAAAAGCGCGTGGATTGCCGCGGCGTCACGCGTCCCCCTGATCTTGGCCACCGTGTCGGCGTCGCGCAACACCCGCGCGATGCGCGACAAGGCCTTGAGATGGTCGGCGCCGGCCCCTTCCGGCGCCAGCAGCAGAAACACCAGATCGACCGGCTGATCGTCCAGCGATTCGAAGTCGACCGGCGTCTCCAGCCGGGCGAAAACCCCGGCGATGCGCTTCACGCCGGCCAGCTTGCCATGCGGAATGGCGATGCCGTTGCCCACGCCCGTCGAGCCCAGTCGTTCACGCTGCAGGATGGTGTCGAACACTTCCCGCTCCGGGATGCCCGAAATCGCGGCTGCCCGTTCGGAAAGCAATTGCAACAGCTGCTTTTTGGAGTTCGCCTTCAACGCCGGCAGTATCGCCGGAACGTTGATAAGATCGCTCAGATCCATGCTTGAAAATCCCTTGTTCGCCTGCCGTCACCAGTCCTCACCCCTCGTGCGGCCGGCTCTTATCCTTGTGCGACCTTGGTCGTGGACGGGTCGATCCAGCCGATGTTTCCATCGGGCCGGCGATAGACGATGTTGAGATGGTCGTTTCCGGCGTTGCGGAAGACGAAGACCGGGCTGTCCTTGGTGTCGAGCTCGATGACTGCCGACGCCACCGACATGGTCTTCAGCGTCATGGTCGATTCGGCGACGATGGCCGGCGCGAAATTATCCGGAATATCCTCGTCGTCATCGGCCAGCGGCGCCATCACCGTGTAGGCAATGTCGGTCGGATCGCCATTGGCGGCGCCTGAATTGTGCGATTTCAGCCGGCGCTTGTAGCGCCTCAGCCGCGTTTCCAGGCGATCGGCGGCGGCCTCGAAGGCAACCGTCGGATCCTGGGCGTCGCCGGTGGCCTGCAGCGAAGCACCGGAATCCAGCCGGATCATGCAATCCGCCGAATAGCGCGAACCTGATTTGATGACTGTGACGTGTCCGGCAAAGCCGCGATCGAAATATTTGCCGATCGCTTCGCCGACACGATCGTTGATGCGTGTACGAAACGCATCGCCGATATCCATGTGTTTTCCCGATATGCGCAGATTCATCTGAAAACTGACCTTCCTTGCTCAGGCTTCAAACTSGCCCGAGTTTATACTCGTGGTCCGTGCGCACAAGCTTTGCGGCGTCACTCGCGCCGATTTTAAATCCGAACTTTCCGGTTGATCACAAGCCGCCCTTTTGACCGTCCCGAGGCCAACGTCGTGACGGACCATCCACACGCGGGCATCTAGCCCCACTCATGCGGGCGGGCTTCTAGCCACTTCGCCGCGGCTTGTCAATGAAGTGCTGGCCTGTGGAAAATCGAACCGTGTCAGCGGCCGGCGCTGGCCAGCGCCCGTTTCTCGCGCCGGCGCTGCACCGAGGAGGGAATATTCATGCCTTCCCGGTACTTGGCGACCGTGCGCCTGGCGATATCGACGCCACTCTCGCGCAACATGTCGACGATCGCATCGTCGGAAAGCACGTCGACGGGTTTTTCCTCATCGATCAGCTGCTTGATGCGGTCACGCACCGATTCCGAGGAATGCGCATCGCCGCCACCCGACGCGGCGATCGAGGCGGTGAAGAAGTACCGCAGTTCGAACACGCCGCGCGGCGTCAGCATGTATTTGTTCGCGGTGACCCGGCTGACGGTCGATTCGTGCATGCCGATGGCATCGGCCACCGTGCGCAGGTTGAGTGGCTTCAGCTGGCGCACGCCATGGACGAGGAAGGCGTCCTGCTGGCGAACGATCTCCGAGGCGACCTTGAGGATGGTCTTTGCCCGCTGGTCGAGGCTGCGCGTCAGCCAGTTGGCGTTTTGCAGGCATTCGGCGAGAAAATCCTTTTCCGCCTGGTTCTTCGCCTGCGGCGAAACCTGGGCGAAATAGATATGATCGACCAGCACACGCGGCAGCGTTTCGGCATTGAGCTCGACCGTCCAACTGCCGTCATTGGCGGCACGCACCTCGACATCGGCAACGATCGCATCGCTGGCGCCGCCCGAAAACGCCATACCGGGCCGGGGATCGAGGGCACGGATCTCGGCCAGCATGTCGAGCAGATCCTCCTCGTCGACGCCGCAGATCCGCTTCAGCGCATGGAAATCACGACGTGCCAGCAGTTCGAGATTGGCGACCAGCGCCTTCATCGCCGGATCGAGCCGATCCCGCACGGCAAGCTGCAGCGACAGGCATTCGGCAAGGTCGCGGGCAAACAGGCCGGCCGGCTCGAAAGTCTGGCATACCGCCAGCACCTTTCTCACCGCAGCAGCGTCCGTACCGAGACGCGCAGCGATCTCGGCGAGGTCGCCGCGCAGATAGCCGGTCTCGTCGAGGCCGTCGGCAAGGTCGGCGGCGATCAGCCGTGCCGCCGGATCGACGAAGGCGAGCGCCACCTGTTCGCCGACATGGTCGCGCAGCGTGATCGCCGCGGCCGCCATGTCGCCGGCATCAATGCCCTCGGATGAGGAACTCGCACCATTGCCGGAAGCCGATTTCCATTGCGCCGTCAGGTCGGGACCGAGCCGCTCGCTCGTCCCCGGATCGTCGGGAAACAGGTTTTCCAGCGACGTATCGAGCTTGTCGGAGATCGCCTCGGCGCTCCACTGCGTCTCGTTTTCGAACCAGTCGCCATCGGCGGCAGCGGCGGCTTGCGGCTCCGCCTCGATCTTCTGCGACTGGTCGCTGGCTGCATCGTCCTGCGGCTCCGCGCGCTCCAGCAGCGGATTGCGCTCGATTTCGTCATCGATGAAATGCTCGAGCTCGGTATGGGTGAATTGCAGCAGCCGAATCGACTGCATCAGCTGCGGCGTCATCACCAGCGACTGCGATTGTCGTAGCTGTAGTTTCGCCGCCAACGCCATTGTCTGGTTCAAACGCCTCGTCTACGCATCCGGGCTTCCGGACAGGAATTTTTGCAGCGGGTCATAGAAACTGGCCCAGCTTTTGCTTGTCAAGGCAATAGCTAGCAAAACTCACTTACCGGAGCGTTATCTGGCGGCAAAATCGGAGAAAAAGCGCGGTGAAGGCACCAAAAATCGTGTCAGGAAACAAATTTCACGCTCAGAGCGTAAAGCCCTCGCCGAGATAGAGCCGGCGGACATCCGGGTTTGCCACCACTTCGTCGGCCCGCCCATGGGTCAGCACCTGGCCGGCGTGGATGATGTAGGCGCGGTCGATCAGGCCAAGCGTTTCGCGCACATTATGATCGGTGATGAGGACGCCGATGCCCCGCGCCGTCAGGTGACGCACCAGTTGCTGGATATCGGCGACGGCGATCGGATCGATGCCGGCAAACGGCTCGTCGAGCAGCATGTAGGCCGGGCGCGTTGCCAGCGCACGCGCGATTTCCAGGCGCCGCCGCTCGCCGCCGGAAAGCGACATGGATGGCGCCTTGCGCAGATGGCTGATGTGGAATTCCTCGAGCAGTTCGTCGAGATTGCGTTCGCGCTCCTTGCGGCTCTTTTCGACCACTTCGAGCACGGCGCGGATGTTCTGCTCGACACTCAGGCCACGAAAGATCGATGCCTCCTGAGGCAGATAGCCGATGCCGAGGCGCGCACGACGGTACATCGGCATAGAGGTGACGTCGAAGCCGTCGATCTCGATCGTGCCCTCGTCCACCGGCACCAGGCCGGTGACCATGTAGAAGCAGGTCGTCTTGCCGGCGCCGTTGGGGCCGAGCAGTCCAACCGCCTCGCCCGCGCGCACACCGATGGTGACGCCGCTGACGACCTTGCGGCCCTTGTAGCTCTTGGTCAGACCCTTGGCGATCAAGGTTCCCTTGAACTTTCCCGTATCGACGGTCACCGTGGCCGGCGCCGAAAGCTTGCCGGCGGCCCGTCCCGGAAGACGCGCCGTCAGCGACGACAGGCTGGCCATCAGGGGTTCGCCGCTCCCGATTTCGGCGGCGGTGTGATCGACATCTGGACGCGTTGCCCAGCGCATGGATCAACCTGGGCCAGCCCGGTTTTCATCTGCACGACGAGCTTGCAGCCGACCAGGACGTTATCGTTTTGCGACAGGACGACCTTTTTGCCCGAAAGCACCAGAACCTGGCTTTTCATGTCGAAGCTGCCTTGGTCACCGGTGGCGATCTGCGCGTCCGACTTGATGTAAACCTTGTCGGAAATCTCCAGGTGGTCGATGTTGGCGGAGCCGGTCATCGCCGCGCCTGCGGCTTCCGTGCCCTTGGCCGCGGCGTTGGGATCCTTCACATAATAGACCGTCATCTTGCCAGCCTTCATCAATGTCGGCCCCTGGACGACGCTGACATTGCCCGTGAAGATGGCGACATTTTCTGCCTGGCGGACTTCCAGCTTGTCGCTTTCGATCTGGATCGGCTTGTCGCCGGACAGTTTCAGACCTGATTGGCTGGTGGACTGCGCCAATGACGGCACCAGCCCGAGCAGCAGCAACGCCGAAGTTGCAGCCGCGAGCCGCGTCGAACTACTGAGCCGCATTGATTTCTCCGCTGTTTCCCTCTGCCGTCTTCAAGGCGGCGGAATCGATGTTGACGCGCACTTTGTTCTCGAAAACCAGAACCTTGCCATTGTCCTGGACCGACATCGAATCCGCCGTGATCCGTGACCCCTCACGGCTGACATCGACGGGATCTCCCGTCTTCATAGTGCCTTTGCCCATGTCGAGGAAGACCGATTTGAACTTGGCCCGCATGCCGTCAGTTGTGGTGATGTCAACGTCGCTGGTCAGGTTCATCGTATTGCCGTTGCGATCGTAGGTGCCGTGCGAGGCCTTGATCGCCGCGATATTGTCAGGTCCGACCGGAATCTTGGCGTCGATGCCTTCCAGTTCGATGATGCCTTGCGTGCCGACATCCTGGATGGCGCGCAGCGCCGTCATCGAATAGGGCTGCTTCTGCTTGGTGAACCCGTTGAGCTTGGGATTGGCCATCACCAGCTTGCCGTTGGAAAAAGCGGTACCTTCCGCCTGGACCGCGACGGAGACGGGTGCGGCCAGATAGGAATAGACCGGGAAGGCGACAGCGATCAGAACCGCGGCCAGCGGCACGGCAAACTTGAGAACGCGCACGCGGCGCGAATGACGCTGGGCGCGGTCGAAAGCATCGCCACGCATCCGGACGTCCGCCGGGGGAGCCAACTCCGTCTCGGCGTTGGTCGATTCAATCGGTCGCGCTAACATTCAACGCTTTCTTCTAACCCCTTGCCCACCCGCGAGCACCGCCTATAGGTGGGACGCCGCCGCCTGCAAGCAAGCACAAGCCCATGAAAACTGCAAAAATGTGACAGCCGCGTTTGTACAGATGAAAATGAGATCCGCACAACTGCCCGTTCTTCATAGCAGAAACAGACACGCGGCGTAAAATTTATCAGCTGCCGATCTTCGCCGCCAGACCTCGCGGCGATTGCACAAATACGTGAAGAGACCTGTGCCTGGAGAGGGGCGGAGCCCGCCCTGACCTGCCCGATGGCGCATCCGGCATGGCCAACTCGACTGTCCGCGCGGATTGTCTTGTTGCGCCGGAAAAGAGAATTGCTTCCAGATGGGAAGATGATGGTCTAAAAGCGTCTCCTCCCGCCGACTGAAAGGCTGACCATGGCACTGAGAGCCGACGACCTGATCGACCGCCGCCGCTTGCGGCGCAAGCTGACATTCTGGCGGATTGCCGCCATCGGCATCGTGGCACTTGGGGTGATTGCACTTTCAACCTGGTTCTATGGCGACGATTTCACCGGCTCGGCCGTCGACCATATCGCCAAGGTCAAGATCGAAGGCACCATCACCGAGGACGAGGAGCTCATCAAGCGGCTGGAAACCATCCGCCAGTCGTCGAAGGTGAAAGGCGTGATCTTGTCGATCGATTCGCCTGGCGGCACCACGGTCGGCGGTGAATCGATCTATGAAGAGGTGCGCAAGCTGGCCGCCGACAAGCCGGTGGTCGCGGAAGTCGGCACGCTTGCCGCATCGGCGGGCTACATGATCGCCAGCGCCGCCGATCACATCGTTGCCCGCAAGACCTCGATCGTCGGCTCGATCGGCGTGCTGATCCAGTATCCTGATGTCAGCGGCCTGATGGACAAGCTCGGCGTCAAGCTGGAGGAAGTGAAATCCTCGCCGCTGAAAGCCTCGCCATCTCCCTTCAAGCCGACCAATGACGACGAGCGCGCCATGGTCCGCAAGCTCATCCTCGACAGCTACGACTGGTTCGTCGGCATCGTCGCCGAGCGCCGCAAGATGACCCGCGAGCAAGCGCTGGCGCTCGCCGATGGCTCGATCTTCACCGGCCGCCAGGGCGTCGCCAACGGGCTGATCGACGCTGTCGGCGGCGAGACCGAGGCGGTCGGCTGGCTGGCGACCAAGGGCGTCGATGCCAAACTGAAGGTCGTCGAGTGGAAGGATACGCAACGGCGCGGCGGCTTTTTGTTCTCGAAAGCGATGGCGCAAACCATCGGCAGCGCGCTCGGCCTGCCCGCCTACAGCGGCGATGTCATTCATGAACTCGGCGCCGACCGCTTGTTTCTTGACGGTCTCGTTTCCGTCTGGCACCCTTGAGATGCCGTTTGGGGCAAGTGAAAAAGCAAATAAAATCATCCTCATAATTTTGACCGTACTGCTTTCACGGGGACCCGTCTGATGATCAAGTCCGAACTTGTGCAGATTATTGCCACGCGCAATCCGCATCTTTTCCTGCGCGACGTCGAAAACATCGTCGGCGCGATCTTCGATGAGATCACCGACGCTCTTGCCGAAGGCAATCGCGTCGAGCTGCGCGGCTTCGGTGCATTTTCGGTGAAAAACCGTCCCGCCCGCACCGGCCGCAATCCACGCACCGGCGAGTCCGTCGAGGTCGAGGAGAAATGGGTGCCGTTCTTCAAGACCGGCAAGGAGCTGCGCGAAAGGCTGAACGGCGGCAAATAGGCGCGGCGTCAGCGCCAGACAGCCTTTCCGACGGAAAACATCATGTTCAATCGCTTCATGCTCATCGTGGTCTTCGTGCCCCTGGCGATCATCCTGATCGCGCTCGCCGTCGCCAATCGCGAACTGGTCGCCTTCACGCTGGACCCGTTCAACCCCGGCAATCCAAAGCTGACGCTGACCTTGCCGCTGTTCATCTTCCTGTTTTTGGCGCTCGCCATCGGCATGGTCGTTGGCAGCCTGGCAACCTGGGTCAAGCAGGGCCGCTACCGCAAGCTGGCGCGCCAGCGTGGCGTCGAAGCCGAGAACCTGCGCCAGGCGGTTAGCCGCGCGCCGGCGGCACCACAAGGATCGGCCCAAGGGTCAGCCCAGGCATCGGCCTTGCCGAAGCCAACCACTTGAACCGCCGGTCGGCGGTTTTCTCTCCGCGGAGTTTTCCATGCTGACCATTTCGGCCGCCGAGGTCGATCATGCGCTGACCTTTTCCGGACTCGTGGATACGCTGCGCGCCGCGTTTCGTGACGGTGCGGTGCAGCCGGTCAGACATCATCACTCGGTCGAACGGCCCGACGGCGCCGCCTCGACACTGCTTTTGATGCCGGCATGGACCGACTTCAACGCTGCCGGCACGTCGGCCAGTGGTCACATCGGCGTCAAGATCGTCACCGTCTCGCCTGACAACAACGCTATCGGCAAGCCGGCGGTGATGGGGCTCTATCTGCTGCTCAATGGCGCCACCGGCGAACCCGAAGCGTTGATCGACGGCCAGAGATTGACGCAGTGGCGCACCGCCTGCGCCTCGGCGCTGGCTGCTTCCTATCTCGCCCGCGAGGACGCCTCGCGGCTGCTCGTGGTCGGCGCCGGCGCGCTGTCGCCCTTCCTCGCCAAGGCGCATAGCGCCGTGCGGCCGATCAAGACCATCCGCATCTGGAACCGTACCCCTGCCAATGCCGAGAAGGTCGCAGCCGACCTGCGCGCCGAAGGCTTCACGGCTAGCGCGGCAAGCGATCTCGATGCCGAACTTGGGCAGGCCGACATCGTCTCCTCGGCGACGATCACCACGACACCGCTGATCAAGGGCGCATTGTTGCAGCCGGGAACCCATGTCGACCTGGTCGGCGGCTTTACGCCGACGATGCGCGAAAGCGATGATGACGCGATCGCGCTTGCCCGCGTCTATGTCGACACCCGCACCGGCGCCACCAAGGAGGCTGGCGACATCGTCCAGCCTCTGGCCTCCGGCGTGCWGAAGCCGGACGCCATTGTCGCCGACCTGCACGAATTGACGCGCGGTCAGAAGAAGGGGCGCGAGAGCGCCAGTGAGATCACGCTGTTCAAATCGGTTGGCGCAGCACTCGAGGACCTTGCCGCCGGCATTGCCATCTACAAGGCGCTCGTGGCTTAGCTCACCGCCGCAGCCGTTTTGGCGCCCATCGCCTCTGCGATCAGCGAAAAATCATGCGCGCTGATTTCGAAAAGGCCGAAGCGCAGCTGATAACCCCAGTTGGACTTGCCGGCGCTGAAGTCCAGCCTGTCGAGCAACGGCTTGATCGATGCTTCCTCGGCCTTTGCCCAAGCGACATCGCGGCGGAACGGCGTGAAGCCGGCGCCCATATCGCCCTGATAGGGCTCGCCTTCCCGCACCGTGCCTATTGCCGTGAACGCTTGCAGGCCGTCTTTCTCGCCGAGAATGGTGGTTGGCGAATAATAGGCGATGCCGTCACCGGGCTTGACGCGGCGCAGGGGTGCTGCCTTGCCGTGATTGACCTGCATGAAGCCGCCCTGGCGCCCGCGCCGGACATGTTCGGCCGACGCCACCGCAATCCAATGCGCACTCATTTTTGTCCCCCATTGGCTTGTTCCCCATCGGAGAGCCAGGAAACGCGCAGGCGATGATTGTCGGGATCGAGCGCGACGAAGGTGCGGCCGAAATCCATGTCGGTCGGCGTCTGCAGGATCTTCAGCCCGCGCCCGGCCCAGTCGGCATGGGCGGCATCGACCGCGTCCGGCGTATCCAGCGCAAAGACGATTTCGGCGCCGCCGCCTGCCGTCGCTGCGGCCGGCTCCACGGTATGGCGCGACCAGAGTCCGAGCTTGAAGCCCGCATCGAGCACGAACAGCACGAAGGTCGGCGAACTTTCGACGGGCTCGCGACCGAGCAGCGCGCTATAGAAGGTGCCGCTCTGCTGCGGCTGGTCGACATAGAGGATGACGAAATTCGGGGCGATCATGTCTGCTCTCCAAGGTTCAGTGTTTCAACTTGGCGACCATAGAATGAGCTACTGTCAGATTCTGGCAGCAGTCGTCACGAACCGCACGGTCACGAACTGCGCGGCTTGTCGAGCGTTGCCCGCCATTCCTTGAGGAGCGCCTGGCGACGGCGCGGATAGCGCGTATCGGTGGCGTTGAGGCCGGATATCCGATCGGCGCGAAAATGCCTGAAATCCTGGCGCATCTCGCACCACGCCACCACGACCCGCACCTTGTCGAAGAATCCCAGCGCAAACGGCCAGACCACCCGTTCGGAGGCCGCGCCGCCGGCGTCGCGGTACAAAAAGCCGAGCTTGCGCTCGTTGCGGATCGCCTGCCGCACCAGGCCGAGGTCGATGCCCTCGATGACTGCTGCGGGAGGCCCGACCAGCAGCGTGCTCGCATCGAGATCCTCGCGCAAATCATCCGGCAGCACGGCAGCGATCTTGGCCAGCGCGTTGGCGGCGGCCGCCGACAGAYGCTGGTCCGGCTGCTTGGCGACCCAGCGCGAGCCGAGCACGATGGCTTCGATCTCCTCGTCGCTGAACATCAGCGGCGGCAGCATGAAGCCAGGCTTGAGCACATAGCCCAGTCCCGCCTCACCCTCGATCGGTGCGCCCTGGCCCTGCAACGTAGCGATGTCGCGGTAGAGCGTGCGGATCGAAATCCCGAGCTCATCGGCCAGCGCCTGCCCGCTCACCGGCCTGCGATGCCGGCGCAGCGTCTGGATCAGGTCGAGCAGGCGTTCAGAGCGGGACATGATTCTCCGGGCTTTGTAGTCTCCACGATAATGCATCTCGTTCGGAAGTGTACGGGTGGTCCAAGCCGCGACATCAGAGATGGAATACCTTGACTTCGTTGCCGCGTTCCAAGGCCTTGTTGGCGACGAACATCTGCGTCTTCGACATGTCGACTTCACGGTCGGCAAGGACGCGCAGCATCGCCTCCAGCCGCCTCAGTGCGATCGCCTTGTTGCGGTGTTGCGATCGCTCGTTGCGTGCCGTGACGACAATGCCTGTCGGCAGGTGAACGGCCCGCACCGCACTGTCGGTGGTGTTCTGATGCTGTCCGCCGGGACCACCAGCCCGCAAGGTTTCGAACCGGACATCGGACAGTGCGACCGACAAGGCAGCGGCCACCGTCAAATCCACGGTCTGCACGCCGACGAACCAGTTCTGCCGTTTGTGGCCCCGCCGCACCGGGCTCTTGAAGACGAACTTGACGGTGCCGCAATATTCCTCGGCGAGTGCCTCGGCGTTGCGCCCCTCAAGGCTGAGTATGGCGGATTTGGCGCCATGCCGGTCCGGTTCGTGACCAAGCGTAACTTCGATCGCATAGCCAAGCCTGCCGGCTTCGCTCTTGATTATGTCGACCAGAGCCATCAGGGCGATGCGGCATTCCACCGGCCCGCTGCCCGATGTGAGAAGCATGTCAACTGCGGCCATGATCTGCCCTCCTCGATGCTTGTTCACGCGATGGCTTCTTGCGCGTCCGGTCGAGCGGGCCGTCTATCGCCTTCTTGTAAGTCACCAGCGGTTTCATCGCCGCCAGCGTCACGACCAAGCCGACATCGGCGAGATCTTGCACCACTTGCCCGGCATCCTTGTAGGCCGAAGCCGCTTCCTCGATGACCAGGTTACGGTCATCGCAGATCAGCTGCCCTCCCCATACGTTCCTCAGCAGGGCGTCGCGCTCCGACCTGTTGCGCCCCGTGCGGCCATGCATGGTGGCGCGGTCGTATTTGCGCCCGGCGCCGTGCGAAATGCCGCCCAGCGATGAACCCGTCCCGTCGAGCGCCCGCACGACATAGCTCAGGCTGGCGCGCGAACCCGCGATCGGCGCGACATCTCCCATCCGCACCGCGGCCGACCCCTTGTGATGGACGAAACCATCGGCCCGGTTGCGGACTAGATTATGCGGCACATCAGCCACCACCCGGACCTCGCTGCGCAAGGCGCTTGCCGCACGCTCGGCGATCAGCCTGCGGTTGAGCGATGCCCAGGTGACGCAGAGATCATGCTGGCGGCGCCAGTTCCTTCCCTCGACGGACTGCGGATCAAGCCCGGCTATGAACGCGGATTGAAGGTCGAGCATCTGCCCGAACACAAAGGCACCAAGCCCACGCGAGCCGGAATGCACCAGTAGATAAAGCTTCTGGCGGTCGAACAGGCCTCCACCAGCCGCATCGATCGCCTGGTCAACCGCCTGCAGCTCGCAGAAATGATTGCCGCCGCCGATCGTGCCCAACGCATCGGGGTAGAGATCCAGCGGCAGGTCCGCGCCAGCGAGCTCCGCACGCGGGTCGATATCCTCCGCTTCGATCTGGCGCAGGCATTCGACGGCCTTGTCGATCCTGAGTTTGCGCAGCGGTAGATCGAGCTCGAACAGCGACATGCCGCAGCCAATGTCATTGCCGATCAGCTGCGGATGCAGCCGTTCCGACAACACCGCAATCCCGGTCGGCCCATATTTGCCGGGATGCAGGTCGGGGAACGCCGCAACCGAGGTAACGCCGGGCAGAGCCGCAACGGTTTTCAGCTGCTGAAGCGCCGCTCCTTCGATCCAGGTACGCGGTGAAAAACAATGCTGGATATGCGCCGTCGCGACGACGCGCGGCGCAGGGGAGCCTGAGCTCCCAATCAAATTGCCCATGATGGAACACTTCTGGATACAGGTCAGAAATCGGACGCCATCAGGCATCCGTTCGACCGGCGGCAGTCAGCAAGATGCTGGCTTACGCCGGAACCCTCGAGGGGTGCGCGGTGAAGATGTTCGTCATCTTTCGCTCCCATTCCAGAAAACAATCCGGGCCTCATAAACGAAGCGCGTGGAAAAACAAGCGCAATGCTGCAACACCCGCCGCACTGTTTCGAACGCGAAGGCTTCAGGCCTGCGCCAATCGACCTGCAGGCCATCGCTTGTTGCACCGCCGCTGTCCGCATGCCAAAAGCGGCCACGCCGCTCGGAGTTGCTCCCGCTTGAAGTCTTTTCGCGACAAACGCCGCGACAACCGTCCGCATCAATCCGCGAAGGGTGCGGGGGACCAGCCACGTCCGCAGGCCGGCCGCGCTCCCGGCAGACCGGAACCGCAGCCGCGCGAGCGGCTTGAGGCGAAGGTCGATGACCGCTCCGAGCCGAAATCGGCGCCGCGCATCCTTGCCCGGCGCGATGGCGTCCTGCCCACCGAGCACCTCCCCGTGATCCTCGAAGTGGCGCCGAATGCCGATTATGCGCTGCTCGACAGCGGCGCCGGGCAGAAGCTCGAACAATACGGCCCCTACCGCATCGTGCGGCCCGAGGGCCAGGCGATCTGGCAAAAGGCCTTGCCGGCAAAGGACTGGGAGCGCGCCGACGCCATTTTTACCGGCGATACTGACGAGGAAGGCATCGGCCGCTGGCGGTTCCCGAAGACGCCGCTCGGCGAGACCTGGCCGATGAAGCATGACGGCATCGACTATCTCGGCCGTTTCACCTCGTTTCGCCATGTCGGCGTCTTTCCGGAGCAGGCCTCGCACTGGGACCATATGGCCGGGCTGATCACTGCGGCCAAGCGGCCGGTCAAGGTGCTGAACCTGTTCGGTTATACCGGTCTTGCCTCGCTGGTGGCGGCCCGCGCCGGCGCCGAGGTCACCCATGTCGATGCCTCGAAGAAGGCGATCGGCTGGGCCCGCGAAAACCAGGAAATGGCCGGGCTTGGCAGCAAGCCGATCCGCTGGATCGTCGACGATGCGGTGAAATTCGCCGAGCGCGAGGAACGGCGCGGCAGCCGCTACGACATCATCCTGTTCGACCCGCCGGCCTACGGCCGCGGCCCGAAGGGTGAAGTCTGGCAATTGTTCGAGGACCTGCCTGATTTGACCGACCTTTGCCGCGCGATCCTGACGCCGAGACCACTCGCCGTGGTGCTGACCGCCTATTCGATCCGCGCCTCCTTCTTCGCCATCCATGCCTTGATGCGCGACACCTTTGCCGGCATGGGCGGTACGGTCGAATCGGGTGAGCTCATCATCCGTGAAAAGTCCGCCGGCCGGGCGCTTTCGACCTCTCTGTTTTCGCGTTGGGTGGCCTGAATGAACGAGCGGCATGCAGGCGCACCCGGACTGGTGAAGGAAGTCACCAGCCTCGCCAATCCGCTGGTCAAGGACATCAAGGCGCTCGCCCAGAAGAAATTCCGCGACCAGCAGAATGCCTTCATGGCCGAGGGGCTGAAGCTGGTCATCGATGCGCTCGATCTCGGCTGGCAGATCAGGACACTGGTTTTCGCCAAGGCCGGACGCGGCAACGCCGCGGTGGAGAAGGTCGCTGCACGCACGGTTGCCGCCGGTGGCACGGTGCTCGAAGTGTCGGAAAAGGTGCTCGTCGCCATCACCCGCCGCGACAATCCGCAAATGGTGGTCGGGGTCTTCTCGCAAAAATTCCTGGCCTTGAAGGATATCCGCGCCGACAATGGCGATGTCTGGGTGGCGCTCGACCGGGTGCGCGATCCCGGCAATCTCGGCACCGTCATCCGCACCGTCGATGCTGTCGGCGCCAAGGGTGTCATCCTGGTCGGCGACACCACCGATCCCTTTTCGGTGGAAACGGTGCGCGCTACCATGGGGTCGATCTTTGCCGTGCCGGTGGCCAAGGCGACGACCGAGGCCTTCCTTGCCTGGCGAGGCGGATTTTCGGGCCTTGTCACCGGCACCCACCTGAAAGGCGCGGTCGACTACCGCTCGGTCGACTTTTCCCGCGGTCCGGTGCTGCTGATGATGGGCAACGAGCAGCAGGGGCTGCCCGAAAGCCTGGCGGCGAGTTGCGACAGGCTGCTTAGAATTCCGCAGGCTGGCCGCGCCGATTCGCTCAATCTTGCCGTTGCCACCGGCATAATGCTGTTCGAGATCCGGCGCGGCGCGCTGAAGCTCGAACCAATCGTGGACCAGCAATGAAGGTTGCCCGCCCGTGAGATCATGGTCCCCCTACGCGATGCTCGTCGTCGCGGCCATAGCGCTCGACCAGTGGATAAAACATCTGGTCGAGACCGGCCTGCCCTTTCAGGAAAAGCTCGATCTCGTGCCGTTCCTGGCGCTGTTTCGCACCTACAACACCGGCATCGCCTTCTCGATGTTCTCGACCTTCGGCGACACCGGGCTGATTGTCATCTCGCTGGCGGTCGTTGCCTTCGTGCTGTTCCTGGCGACGCGGATCGCGCCGTCCCAGATCCTTGCTCGCACCGGCTTTGCTCTGATCGTCGGCGGCGCCCTCGGCAATCTGATCGACCGCGCCATATACGGCCATGTCATCGATTATATCCTGTTCCATACGCCGGTCTGGTCCTTCGCCGTCTTCAACCTGGCCGATGCCTTCATCTCGGTGGGCGCGGCCCTGGTCGTCTTTGACGAACTGTTCGGCTGGCGGCGCGAGGCCAGACCTTCGAATGCCAAGTCTTCCAAAGATTGACCCCGTGCGGCCATCGCCGCACAGTCCATGTCGCCAAACAAGATCGCGGAGAAAGAGATGCCCGAAACCTTCAAAGCCATCCTCGTTTCGCGTGACGCCGAGAAAAAGCAGTCGGTAGCCGTGACCGATCTCACCGAGGCCGACCTGATGGAAGGCGATGTCACCATCGCGGTCGAGGCGACGACGGTGAACTACAAGGACGGTCTTGCAATCACTGGCAAGGCGCCGGTGATCCGCCGCTGGCCGCTGGTGCCGGGCATCGATTTCGCCGGCACCGTCATCTCGTCTTCCCATCCTGACTGGCGCGCCGGCGACAAGGTCATCCTGAACGGCTGGGGCGTCGGCGAAACCCACTTCGGCGCCTACGCCGGCCGCGCCCGCGTCAAGGGCGACTGGCTGGTGCCGCTGCCGCAAGGGATGAGCCCGCATGACGCAATGGCGGTCGGCACCGCCGGCTATACCGCCATGCTCTGCGTCATGGCGCTGGAACGACACGGCATCCTGCCCGATCGCGGCCCGGTGGTGGTGACGGGGGCGGCCGGCGGGGTCGGCTCGGTCGCGGTCTCGATCCTGTCCAGCCTCGGCTACCATGTCGTTGCTTCCACCGGCCGCAACGCCGAAAGTCCCTATTTGATCAACCTTGGCGCCGCCGAAGTGATATCGCGTGACGAGCTTGCCCAGCCGGCCAAGCCGCTGGCCAAGGAGCGTTGGGCCGGCGGCGTCGACGCGGTCGGCAGCCACACGCTGGCCAACGTCCTGTCGATGACCTCCTATGGCGGAGCGGTCGCCGCCTGCGGCCTGGCCGGAGGCATGGACCTGCCTGCGAGCGTCGCCCCCTTCATCCTGCGCGGCGTCTCGTTGCTGGGCATTGATTCGGTGATGGCGCCGAAGGCAGTCCGCCTCGAAGCATGGCGGCGCATCGGCACCGATCTCGATCTGCAGAAGCTTGCCAGCCTGGCGACGACCATCGGTTTCGACGGCATCATCGATGCCGCGCATGACATCGTCGACGGCAAGATCCGCGGGCGCGTCGTCGTGGATATGTGAGCCGCTCGACTGCCCTGAGAAGGCGGACGGAATTGCCACGTGGGCCGGCAAATCCATCACCGCCGGGGCGAAAAGCACTCATCCGCTAAAATTCGAACGATCCGCCGCAATTTTCCATAATCTCTATCTGGCAAGGGTTTCGCATGATCGCGGAATCCGGCAGCCAACAGGTGGACACGGGCGAAGACGTCGATGCGGCGCCGACGCCAACGCGGCGCTTTGTCGCCGCGCCGCCGCTGGTGCCCGAGCCCGAACCCGCCGGGCGYGAAGGCCTTCCGTTGCTGGCCTTCGCCGCCATCGTCGTGCTGGCAGGCCTTGCGCATCTGACCGGAGCACCGATCTTTATCAGCGTCGCATTGCTGGCAGTCGGCCTAGCCGGCGTTGCCCTGCATCTGCGCGTCAGGCGGAGCGAACACCGAACGGCGGTCCTGCTCGACGAGACCACCGCCCGCAGCCGCGCCGAGATCGAGACGCTTGCCGACCGCATGTGGGAAATGCAGGAGAGCGAGGAGCGCTTTCGCGGCCTGATCGACGCACTTGGCGACCTCGTCATTCATCGCGACCGCGATGGCTACATCGTCTATGCCAACAAGATCTTCGCCGACCTCGTCGAAAGCGATCAACGCGACCTCGCCGGCAAGACCCTGGCGGAACTCGGCATCGATGTCGGCATCGTTCCCGATGCTGCCTTTTCCGATCATGAATGCCTGAGTTCCACCGATGTCTCCATCCGCACGCCGAGCGGTCCGCGCTGGTTTTCCTGGATCGAACTGTCGGTGCGCGACAAGGACAGCGGCGCCGTTTCGCATCGCGCCATCGCGCGCGACATCACCGCCCGCAAACGCGCCGAATCCTCGCTGATCACCGCTCGCGAGCGGGCCGAATACGCCAGCCAGGCCAAATCGCGCTTCCTCGCCACGGTCAGTCATGAAATTCGCACGCCGATGAACGGCATCATGGGCATGGCCAGGTTGCTGGCCGACACCAGGCTGTCGCCGGAACAGCAGACCTATGTCGGCGCCGTCTCGACCTCGGCCAGCGCATTGCTCGCCCTGATCGAGGATCTGCTCGATTACTCCAAGATCGAGGCGGGGCGCTTCGACCCGGAGCCGCAGCCGATGTCGGTGCGCGAGATCGCCGACAACATCGTCGAATTGCTCGCTGCCCGCGCCTTCACCAAGGATATCGGGCTGGGCTGCCATGTCGAACCCGACGTGCCGCAATTGATCACCGCCGATCCGGGCAAGGTCAGGCAGGTGCTGCTCAACCTCATCGGCAATGCCATCAAGTTCACCGACAGCGGCGGTGTATTGGTGAGCATCGCACGCGCGCGCACCGAAACCACCGACCGCATCTGCTTCACCATTGCCGACACCGGTCCAGGTCTGCATGAAGACGACCTGGAGCGCATTTTCGAAGAGTTCGAGCAGGCCGACGGCACGTCGACGCGCACGCATGGCGGGGCCGGCCTCGGCCTCGCCATCTCCAAACGCCTGGTGGCCGCCATGGGCGGCACGATTTCAGTATCGAGCCGGCTCGGTCAGGGATCCGAGTTCGTCTTTGAAATCCCGGCAATATCGGCCACCGAAGCGCCGCAGGGCTGGCAGAACGCGCTCTCGGGCAAGCGCGCAGTGATCCTGTCGAAAAATGCCGTCGAGGCCGATGCCATCGCCCGCACGATCCGCGCCAATGGCGGCGCGGTCGATGTCGCCACGACCGTCGCGCAGGCCGCGCCCTTCGCCGACGGCTGCGATATGCTCCTGGTCGACGCGGCGATGGAAGCGAGCGATGGAAGGCTGCTCAAGCGTCTTCGCCAGAGCGGTTTCGCCGACTGCGAGGCCATTACACTGATCGCACCGACCGACCGCGGCATGCTTGGCGAATTTCGCGCCAGCGGCTACGCGACCTTCCTTGCCAGGCCGGTGCGGGGCGGAACGCTTCTGCGTGTGCTGTTGAGCAGCAATGCTCCCGCCCTCGCCCCGCCGCAGCCAGAAAACCGCCACGCGCCGGCGTTTCGTGCCGTCGGCAGCCGCCAGCGGGGCCTGTCGGTGCTGATCGCCGAGGACAATGACATCAACGCCATGCTTGCCCGCGCCACGCTGCTGAAGGCCGGGCATCGCGTCAAGGTGGTCGGCAACGGCAAGGCGGCCGTCGAGGCTGTCACCGGCGCCGGGCACAACCATCGCTTCGACGTGGTTCTGATGGACCTTCACATGCCGGTCATGGACGGGCTGGACGCGATTGCCGCCATCCGCCGCTACGAGGAGGAGACCGCCGTGCCGCCGGTGCCGATCATGGTGCTGTCGGCTGATAGCCAGGAAAAGACCCGCCATGCGGTGCTTGCCCATGGCGCCAGCGGCTTCGTTACCAAGCCACTCGACCCTGACGCGCTGGTCAATGCCGTCGAGGGACAGGTCGCGGCCTAGGGCATGATCCCGAGCCGAAGGTCAGGAACTTCGACAGCCCATCCACACCGCCCGCTGGCGTAACGTAGCCGGTTGACCGTATTCGCCAGCCGACGAAGTATTGCCCACGACGTCGTATCACGGTACTGTCACAATCCTGTTGCACCTACACCGTATCCCCGTGCCAAGAGGGATGGCTCGAAGGAGAATCCTCGTGCATACAGTTATGCCGGAATGTGACACTCGGCCGAACGCCAGCAGCGCCTTGCTTGCCGGACGTAACGTCGATTCCGTCATAAAGGGCGCAGCACTCGGCCGTATCGGTAATCTCGAAGTGCGGCTCGCCCGCAACGAGGCCGAGATCGCGGCCGCGCAGGAAGTCCGCTACAGGGTGTTCTACGATGAACTCGGCGCCAGGAAGGATTTGTTCCAGGCGCCGGATCGCCGTGACACCGACCGGTTCGATCCGCTCTGCGACCATCTGCTCGTCTTCGATACTTCGCTTTCCGGCCCAGAACATCGCCGCATCGTCGGCACCTATCGCCTGCTGCGGCAAGAAATCGCGGCCGCCGCTGGAGGCTTTTATTCCGAAGGTGAATTCGAGCTGACCAATCTTATCGCCCGTCACCCCGGCCAGCGTTTTCTCGAGCTCGGCCGCTCCTGCGTTTTGCCTGAATATCGTTCGAAGCGCACCATCGAGGCGCTGTGGCAAGGTATCTGGACCTATATCAACCACTACGAAATCGGTGTGATGACCGGTTGCGCGTCGTTCCACGGCACCGTGCCGGCGGCGCATGCCGAGGCGCTTACCTATCTCGCCCATCACTGCCGGACGAATTCGGCCTGGGACGTGCGCGCGGTGTCCGGGCGCTACTGTTCGATGGATCTGATGCCGATCGAGGCGGTCAATGCCAAGGCGGCGATCGCAGCGATGCCGCCGCTGGTCAAGGGCTATCTGCGCGTCGGCGCCCGCATCGGCGATGGCTGCGTCATCGACCGCGAATTCTCGACGGTCGACGTGTTCGTCGTAATGCCGGTCAAGGAAATCGGCGCCCGCTACGTCAACTACTACGGCGGGGAAGCCCAGCGCTTCGCAGCGTGAAACGGTGAGCGACGAGCTTTCCACCGTTTTCGAAGCATTGCGAAGTGCCGCGAGCGGCTTGCCGGACACCATCGAAACGACATCTTATGGGACGCCGGCGCTGAAGGTTGGCAAGAAATTGCTCGCCCGCGTCAAGGACGCCGACACGGTCGTCCTGATGTGCCCGCTCGACGAGAAAGAGATGCTGCTGGAAGCGGCGCCCGCAATCTATTTCGAGACGGATCACTACAAGGGCTGGCCGGCGATCCTTGTCAGGTTGAGTCAAATTCCGCCCGAAGAATTGCGCCATCGGCTCGAACAGACATGGATCCGACAAGCGCCCAAAAAGCTGATGAACGCTTGGCAGGCAGCGAAGGCCTGATTCACGGAATATCCTCCGGCCGCCGGCCAGGCCGGCTCCTGTACGACGGAAACGACCAGCCGAAACGTAGCGCGCCGCCGCGCACGGCGAACGCCACGACGAAGCCGGCCAACCCCGAGACAATCTGCGGCAATCCGGCGACGTCACCCAATGTGAAGATAGCGGCGCCCGCCAGGGCGGCCGTGACGTAGATCTCCGGCCTGAGCAGCACCGACGGCTCGCCGGCCAGCAGATCGCGCAATATGCCGCCGAAGGTCGCGGTCAGCATGCCGGTGATGATCGAAACCACCGGCGAACCGGTGATTGCCAGGCCCTTGGCCGCGCCCATCACCGAAAAGGCGGCCAGCCCGATGGCGTCGAGCCACAGCAGCAGCTTGTATCGGGATTCGACACGATGCGCGGTGAAGAAGACAAGGACCGCCACCACCGCGCAGATCAGCACGTAGTCCCGGTTTCCCACCCAGAACACCGGCACGTTGAGGATCAGGTCGCGAAACGTGCCGCCGCCAATGCCGGTGACGCTGGCCAGGAACAGGAAACCGATAATGTCGAGCTGCTTGCGTGAAGCAGCAAGCGCCCCGGTCGCGGCAAAGACGGCGACGCCGGCATAGTCGAGAAGCGCGATGGGGTTCATGAGTGAGCGAATAGCAAGAAGGGAGTAGCGAATAGGGAATAGCACGAAGCCACTTGGCCGCTATCAACTATTTCCGAATCGCTACCCCTATTCGCTACTCACTCTCGTCAGGCGTCTTTCTCAGCCTGCTCATTGACAGGCCCAGGCTCGACTGGGGCTTCGGCGGTAAACTTCGGGCCGCCCTTGGCGACGCCGACCATGGCCGGGCGCAGCACCCGCTCGCCGATCGAATAGCCCGGCTGGACGACCTGGACCACGGTGTTGGCCGGGACATCAGGATTGGGCACTTCAAACATCGCCTGGTGGAAATTGGGATCGAACTTCTCGCCTTCAGGCGCGAGTTTCTTGACCCCGTGCCGTTCCAGCGCCGACAGCATGGCGCGCTCTGTAAGGTCGACGCCTTCGATCAGCGCTTTGAAGCCGGCGTCCCCGGATGCCTTTGCTTCAGCCGGGATAGCGTCGAGCGCGCGGCGCAGATTGTCCGACACCGACAGCATGTCGCGCGCGAAATTCGCCACCGCGTAAGTGCGCGCGTCGTGTACGTCGCGCGCGGTGCGGCGGCGCAGGTTTTCCATCTCGGCCGCGACGCGCAGCGCGCGGTCCTTCAGATCCTCATTTTCCTTCAGCAGCCGCACAAGGGCTTCATAGTCGCCATCGATGCTGCCTTCCGTGCGCTCGGCATTGGCCTCGGTCGCCTCGACTTCATCGGGCGCGCGTTCGTCTTTTGCCTGGTCGCTCATCGCCGTTTCCCGTCAATCTCGAATGATATGGATTTTGAGCCCGATATCGAGGTTTGGCGGCCAAAAATCAAGGGGTAAGCGATGGTAGAGGCCCTTGACCAGGGCAGGACAACGAACGGCACGGCCTTGCGATTTTAATTCAAGCTTTACCTTAAATGACGGCTTTGCTTGCCACAAAGGCGTGGTGCGGGAACCATTCCCCTGCTGGAGGAGTTTCGAAGCTGACACAGGATTTTGAGATTATGACCCGCAACAAAGGCGAAAAGGGAGAACGGTTGGCCACCGAGGTCAGGCGCCAGTTCGGTGCCGAGGCGGTGACGCGCTTTCTGCGTACCTTGCCGGCCTTCCGCACCGAGACCGACATTCCCGACCGCCTCAGGGAGCTGCTCGACCGCCTCGACGGGGTGGAGGACAGCGACGCCGGCTGGCGCCGGCAGTAAACGCAACGATCGATCTGGCAACAACCCTCCATCGGCAATAGCCTGAGAGAGCCGAACCATCTAGTGATGGATGCGTTATGATTCACATGGAGGACGTAGTGCGCAAGGTTTCGATCACCTCATTGCTGTCGGCGCTTGTCGGCCTTGGCGCCGTTGCATTGGTGGCCTTTCCGTCACAGGCAGAGAGTCTGCAGCTGGAATTGGGCAAACATGGCCCGCGGCTGAAGCTCCTGCCAGATTGCGATCCCAACTACGACGATTGCGATGTCCACAGCGACGACTGGCGCGACCGTCGTCACTCACGAGGCTGCACGGAAGACCGCGCTCTCGACAAGGCGGAACGGATGGGCATCCGCCGGGCAAGGATAGAGTCCATCGGCCGCCGCGAGATCAACGTCCGGGGCAGACAGTATGGCGACCGCGTGCGCGTGACTTTTGGAACCGAGCGCGGCTGCCCCATCCTCGATCGGGAGTAGTGATCGCCCCAAAGCAGAAAACCCGGGCGCTCCAGGGTGAATCGTCGACTGGGTCAAGTTGGGACTGACCGGGTCGACCGCCGTGCCACGCGACAATTACGCACAGTAATTTTGCGTGATCCATGTCTTGCGGTGGTGGGACACCCCGCCTATGATTCCTGATGAACATGATTTCCCCTGAGGCGGTTGCCAACAGCAAGCGCGCCTGGCTGAAGATTCTGGCACGCTACAAGAAGCCGGACAGGCGCCGCAGCGCGCTCGAACTCGCCATCACCCTTATTCCCTTCGTCACGCTCTGGGCGCTCTCTTCGGCCGCCTACTCCTACGGTCATTGGTGGGGTCTGGTCCTCATTTTTCCGGCGGCCGGGTTTCTGGTGCGCATCTTCATGATCCAGCACGACTGCGGCCATGGTTCCTTCTTCGCCAATCGTTATGCCGACGACTGGATCGGCCGCGCGCTCGGCATCCTGACGCTGACGCCCTACGACTGCTGGCGGCGCGCCCACGCGACCCATCATGCCAGCGCCGGCAATCTTGACGAACGCGGCATGGGCGACATCAGGACCTTGACCGTCGCCGAATACCGGCAATTGTCATGGCGAGGCCGTCTCGCCTATCGTCTCTATCGCCACCCGCTGGTGATGTTCGGGCTGGGACCGATCTGGCTGTTCATCTTCGAGCAAAGGCTGCCTGTCGGCATGATGCGTGGCGGCCTGACGCCTTGGGTGTCGTCAATGACCACCAATCTTGGCATCGCGGTTGCGGCGGCTATCCTCATCTGGTTCGTCGGCCCCGGTGCGTTCCTGGTTGTCCATCTGCCGATCGTCATCCTCGCCGGTTCGGCCGGCATCTGGCTGTTCTACGTCCAGCACCAGTTCGAGGAAACGGAATGGGCAAAGGATGCGGACTGGGAATTCCAGCACGCCGCCTTGCACGGATCGTCCTACTACGACCTGCCGCCGGTGCTGAACTGGTTCACCGGAAATATCGGCGTCCACCACGTCCACCACCTCTCCGCCAAGGTGCCGGGCTACCGGTTGCAGGAAGTGCTGCGGGATTATCCGGAACTGCGCGGCATCGGTCGCGTCACGCTGCTCGACAGCCTGCGCTGCGTCAAACTGGCGTTGTGGGACGAGAACCGCCGCAAGCTGGTGTCGTTCCGCGAGGCGCTGGCGGCATAAAGAAACCGCCGCACCATACGGCGCGGCGGCAACTGGCAAATCCTGGATTTGTCTTGCGTAATTCCGGACGGAAAACCTTTCACCCTTTTCCTGGAACTGCCCGGCGGGGTCAGGCCGCCTGACGCTCTTCGCGCATCAGGATCTCGCCATGGCGGATCTCGGTGCCCAGCACCTTCAGGCATTCGCGGATGAAATTGGACAGGCCCGGCCAGCCCTTGGCTGAAACGAGATTGCCGTCGACATGGGCGCCGGTCGGCGCGACGTCAATGTAGATGCCACCGGCCAGCGTCACCTCCGGCTCGCAATAGTGAAGTGCTGCGACTTCCCGGCCCCGCACCACGCCGTCGACGGCGATCAGGATCTGCACGCCGTGGCAGATGGTGAAGATCGGCTTGCCGGCCTCATGGAAATGCCGCACCAGCGCCTGCACCCGCTTGTCGATGCGGATGTATTCCGGTCCGCGTCCGCCCGCCGCATAGACGGCATCATAGTCGTCCGGCTTCACCTCGGCGAAGGTCTTGTTGAGGATGTAGTCATGGCCAAGCTTTTCCGTATAGGTCTGGTGGCCTTCGAAGTCGTGCAGCGACGTCTTCAGGATGTCGCCGGCCTTCTTGTCGGGGCACACGACATGCACCGTATGGCCAACGGCATGCATGGCCTGTTCAAAGACGAAAATCTCGTACTCCTCGCTGAACTCGCCAACGAGCATCAATATCTTCTTGCCAGCCATTCCCGGTTCCTCCCTTGTGGCCACATTTATTTCGGATGATGAAATAATGGACCTATCCTAAGGGCAGGAAGGCGAAAGGGAAAGCACAAATCCCCCGTTGGTAAGACCAGTTCCCGTCGGCCGGGGATGGCATCGCCATAGATCGCTTCAAAACAGGCGAGAAAATAGCACCACTGGTTCGACCAGAACTCCTTCAGGCCACCGCCTTGATCATATCCGCTGCCTTTTCGGCGATCATGATGGTCGGCGCATTGGTATTGCCGCCGATCAGCGTCGGCATCACCGAGGCGTCGACCACCCGCAAGGCCCGTATGCCGCGCACGCGGAGCTGCGGATCGACCACCGCCATGTCGTCGATGCCCATCTTGCAGGTGCCCGCCGGGTGATAGATCGTATCGGCGCGGGCTCGGATATGGGTCATCAGCTCGGCATCGCTCGATACGCCGGCGGTGTAGATTTCCTTGGCGCGGTATTTGGCCAGCGCCGGCGCCTCCAGTATGCCGCGCATCATTCTGACACCCCTGAGCAACAGTTCGGCGTCGCGTTTGTCGGACAGAAAACGCGGATCGATTCGCGGTGGCGCCAGCGGGTCGCGCGCCGACAGCCCGACCTCGCCGCGCGAATGCGGCCGCAGCACGCAGACGTGGCAGGAAAAGCCATAACCCATATGCAGCTTGCGACCATGATCATCGACGATGGCGATGCAGAAATGCAGTTGCAGGTCGGGACGGTGGATCGCCGGGTCGGATTTGAGGAAGGCGCCGCCCTCCGCGTAGGGCGTGGCGATCATGCCGCTGCCATCCCTGCGCCAGCGCCGCAGATGCCGCAGCAGTCCAGGCAGACCGCGCAGGCCAATGCCCATCATGTCGGTATTCTTCGATTTCCAGCCCATGATGAAATCAAGATGGTCCTGCAGGTTCTTGCCGACGCCGGGCAGTTCATGGACGATCGGAATTCCGTGGGCTGCAAGCTCGACAGCCGGGCCGATCCCCGACAGCATCAAGAGCTGCGGCGAGCCGAAGGCACCGGCGCAGACGATGACCTCGCGCCTGGCTTTCGCAACGGCTTCATTCTTGCCGGCGCGATAACGCACGCCGGCAGCCCGCTTGCCTTCAAGGACGATACCCGTGGCGTGCGCTCCGGTGACAACGGTGAGGTTTGGCCGGCTCATCGCCGGGTGTAGATAGGCTGCGGCTGCCGAACAGCGCTCGCCATTGCGGCGTTCGCCCCAGAATTGCGTGACCTGATAAAGTCCGGCCCCTTCCTGTTCGACGCCGTTGAAATCATCGTTGCGCCGGACCTGGTTTTCGCCACAGGCCTCGACAAAGGCCTTGGAGAGCGCACGCGGCTCCTGCTGCTCGGCGACCCGCAATGGCCCCTCGCCACCGTGCAAGGCATCCGCACCACGCTGATTGCCTTCCGCACGCCGGAAATAAGGCAGCACCTCGCCCCATGACCAGCCGTCGCAGCCGAGATTGGCCCATTCGTCATAGTCGCTGCGGTGCCCGCGTGTGTAGAGCATGGCATTGATGGCGCTCGAGCCACCCAGCGCCTTGCCGCGCGGCTGGTACCCCTTGCGGCCGCCAAGCTCTGGCTGCGGCACCGTCTCGAAGGCCCAGTTGTTGATCTTCGGCCGGCCCGGCAACAACGCTATGACGCCTGCCGGCGCGCGGATGAGCACGTTTTTGCCCTCGCCGCCGGCTTCGATCAGGCATACCTTTTTCGATGGATCTTCGGAGAGCCGCGCGGCAAGCGTGCAGCCGGCGGACCCGCCACCGGCAATGACATAGTCGAAATCCATGATCTCCTCCCGGACACCCGGCGGATGTTTCCGTCCGGATGGCCAAGAGAAGGCCCGATCACAGCCGATGTAAAGACGCGTGGAATTACCGCTGCGTCAGCTGACGCGAACGCGCCGCCAGGAATACTTTGGTCCCCTGGGCTCCGGCATGGCAGTTGGCTGGTAGTAGAGCCCCAACCCGCCGGTGCGGCCCTCTTCCAGCCGTTTCAACAGCACCGGGTTAGATATCTCGAATTCGTCGAAGCCGAGCCGCAGCATATGCGGCAACTGGTCGACCAGCACCTGGCCGGTGGCGCGCACCGCACCCTCGAAATGATAGCGGCTGCGCAGCAATTCGCCCTTGGAGAAGGAACGGCCATCGCTGAAGGCCGGGAAGGCCAGCGCCACCAGCGACAATTGGTCTAGCAGATCAGCGATCTTCTCGAGCTGGTCGCCGGGCTGCAGCGCGACACCGAGCCGCTCCCTGGCGGACCGGCGCACCTCCGGGTCGGGAGCGAGGAACGCCTGCAGCGGCAGGATGAAGCGGCCATTGCCGGACAGCGCGTCCGCGCCTTCGGCATGAGCCCACTCGTCCTCGCGAAAACCCGTCGGGGTCCAGAGGCGGGTCTCCGGTGTGGTCGGTTCGGTCATCAAAAATTCCTAAAGCCCAAAGAATCCCAGGGTGTTGAAATTCAGGTCAGGCCGAGACGAAAATGGTGGCTTCCGAGAACCGGAGCGGAGCGTACCAAAGTACGTGAGCACCGGAAGCGCAGGAAGCCGCCATTTGCAGGCCGGCATCACCTGAATATCACATACCCTAGAGCGATGCGTCGGTCAGCGACTTTTCCAGTCCCGACAGGTGAATGCCGCACTCGGTCTTGGCATGACCGGCCCAGCGGCCGCTGCGCGCGTCCTCGCCGGGCTGCACCGGCTGCGTGCACGGGAAGCAGCCGATCGACAGATAGCCATAGGCGACCAGCGGATTTTCGCGCAGCGCATGCGCGCGCATGTAGTCCGCCTGGTCCGATGTCGTCCAGTGCGCCAGCGGATTGATGCGGATGCGCGGGCCGACCGCCTCGAACACAGGAAGCGTTGCCCGGGTCGAGGCCTGGAAGCGCTTGCGGCCAGTGAACCAGGCGCGGAAAGGTGCAACGCCACGCGCCAGCGGCTCGACCTTGCGCACGTCGCAGCAGGCGTCGGTATTGCTCTGGTGCAGATTGCCCGTCGGGTCGATCCGTTCGAGCGCTGCTTCTTCGGGCTTGATCACCCGGATGTTGGGCAGCCCGAAATCGGCGGCAAGCGCGTCGCGATAGCTGAGCGTCTCCTCGAAATGCTTGCCGGTGTCGAGGAAGATGACCGGCAGCGTCCGGTCGATCTTGGAGATCATGTGCAGCAGCACGGCCGAATCCGCGCCGAATGACGACACCGCGGCGATCTCGTCGTGGAACAGTTCGCGGGCCGAGCGTTCGATGATCTCTAGCGGGGTCAGATGGCCATAAAGCGCATCGAGCCCCGCCGCTTTCGCAGCTATGCCGTCATCGACGACGTCGACGATCTGGTCAAGCGGCCTTGGCTTCGCCAGCATAGAGCGCCTCCTTGAACGGCGCGGGACCGACTCGGCGGTAGGCGTCGATGAATTTTTCTTGTGGGTTGAGCCGAAGGCCGAGATAGGTCTCGACGATCTGCTCGATGGCGTCGGTGATCTCTTCCGAGCTGAAGCCGCGACCGATGATCTCGCCGACCGAAGTATTCTCGTCGGCCGAGCCGCCCAGCGTCACCTGATAGAGCTCGGAGCCCTTCTTCTCGACGCCGAGGATGCCGATATGGCCGACATGGTGATGGCCGCAGGCATTGATGCAGCCGGAGATCTTCAGCTTCAGTTCGCCGATCTCGCGCTGCCGCTCCAGCGAGGCGAAGCGGCGCGAGATTTCCTGCGCGATCGGGATCGAGCGCGCCGTCGCCAGCGCGCAATAGTCGAGGCCCGGGCAAGCGATGATGTCCGATATCAGGTTGGAATTGGCCGTCGCCAGCCCGATGTCGACCAGTGCGTCATGGACCGCCTTGAGATCGGCGCGCGCCACATGCGGCAGGATCAGGTTCTGCTCATGGCTGACACGAAGCTCGTCGAAGGCGTATTTCTCGGCGATGTCGGCGACTGCTTCCATCTGGCTGTCGGAGGCATCGCCCGGCACCTCGCCGATGCCCTTCAGCGAAATGGTCACCGCCGCATAGTCGGGATGGCGGTGCGTCACCACGTTCTGGTCGAGCCAATCGGAAAAGCTCTTCGAATCGAGGCGCGCCAGCTTAACCGCTGCGTCGCCGTCCGGCCGGTCGGTGAGCGCCGGAGGCGCGAAATAGGCCTGGATGGCGCGGATATCAGCGTCCGGCAATTTCAGCTCGGCGTCCTTCAATTCCTGCCACTCGGCCTCGACCTGGCGGGTGATTTCCTCGACGCCGGTCTCGTGGACGAGGATCTTGATGCGCGCCTTGTACTTGTTGTCGCGGCGCCCATAGAGGTTGTAAACGCGCAGGATCGCCGTGCAGTAGGACAGAAGGTCGGCTTCCGGCAGGAAGTCGCGGATCTTCCTGGCCACCATCGGCGTGCGGCCCTGGCCGCCGCCGATATAGACGGCAAAGCCGAGTTCGCCGGCGGCGTTCTTCTTCAGGTGCAGGCCGATGTCATGGGTCTGGATGGCGGCGCGGTCACGCTCGGCACCAGTCACCGCGATCTTGAACTTGCGCGGCAGGAACGAGAATTCCGGGTGCACCGACGACCACTGGCGCAGGATTTCGGCATAGGGGCGCGGATCGGCGACCTCATCGGCGGCAGCGCCCGCGAAATGATCGGCGGTGACATTGCGGATGCAGTTGCCGCTGGTCTGGATGGCATGCATCTCGACGCTTGCCAGATCCGCCAGGATCGCCGGAATATCCGACAGCGCGGGCCAGTTGAACTGGATGTTCTGGCGCGTGGTGAAATGGCCGTAGCCCTTGTCGTATTTGCGGGCGATGTGGCCGAGCATGCGCAACTGCTTGCCGTTCAGCGTGCCATAGGGCACCGCGATGCGCAGCATGTAGGCGTGCAGCTGAAGATAGACGCCGTTCATCAGCCTCAGCGGCCGGAACTGGTCCTCGGTGATCTCGCCGGCAAGGCGGCGCTGGACCTGGTCGCTGAACTCGGCGACGCGGGCCTGGACAAAATCGTGGTCGAACTCATCGTAACGGTACATGCTTCGTCTTTCAGGGCGCGTCCGCCCATGCCTGGTGTCTTGTTAAGCTGCCCGAGTCGCCTGCTTGGCAGCCTGCTTGCCGAGATCGTTGCGGACGGTCGGGCCGGCGGCACGGATCTTCTCGCGCAACCGCACCGGCTCGACCTTGCCGTTGACGACATCGGCGTCGATCAAATTGACGTCGACCACTTCGTTGTCGGCATACGCCTTGGCGCCGATCGCCTCCAGCCGATCCTCGGCCGCCTTGTCGTGCGCGAGGTCGGCATGGTCTACCGTCTCGGCCCAGCCGCCATCGGCATACCAGACGGCAATACCGTCACTGAGGCGGTTGGCGGTCAGTATCTTCATTGCTGAACTCCCTCAGTGGCAGCTGCGGACACGCCTGCATGCCTGTGAGCCGCGAGCGGCTCGGACCGTTCAAAGTTGGCGCCGGCAACCGCATCGCCGATGATGGTCATGACCGGGCCGGAAAGATCGGCACGCGCCTCCAGCGACGGCAGGTCGGCAAGCGTGCCGTGGAAGCGGCGGCGATTGGCGAGGCTGGCATTTTCGACCACGGCCACCGCCGTATCGGGCGACAGACCGGCCTTGATCAGCCGGCCGGCAACCTCGGCCGCCACCGAGCGGCCCATATAGACGGCGACGGTCGCGCCCGAAATGGCAAGCCTGGCCCAGTCGGGCAGTGAATTGCCCTTGAGGTCGTGGCCGGTCGTGAACACCATCGACGAGGAAACGCCGCGCAAGGTCAGCGGCAATTCGAAATCGGCGGCGGCGGCGAAGGCTGCGGTAACACCCGGAACCACCTCATAGGCGATGCCGGCATCACGCAGTGCTGCCATCTCCTCGCCGGCCCGGCCGAACACCAGCGGATCGCCCGACTTCAGCCGCACGACACGCCTGCCTTGGCGCCCAAGCTCGACCAGCAGCGCATTGATCTCGGCCTGGCTCTTGGTGTGGCAGCCCTTGCGTTTGCCGACCGGCAGGCGCTCGGCATCGCGACGTCCCATGGCAACGACCGCTTCCGGCACCAACGCGTCATGGACAATGACATCGGCTTCCATCAGCAGGCGGTGGGCGCGCAAGGTCAAAAGATCCTCGGCTCCCGGACCGGCACCGACGAGCGCGATATGGCCCGAAGGTGGCGTGTTTGAAAGCAGAAGATCGACGGCGGCGTCATGCGCCTGCGACAGCTGGCCTGCGTCCACCGCATGGGCAGGCGCGCCGCCGAAAAAGTCGTTCCAGAAGCGGCGGCGGGCATTGCCTTTCGGCAGCAGTTTCTCGGCAGCACCGCGAAACGACGCGGCAAGCGTTGCCAGCGGGCCAAGCGACGGCGACAGCAGCTGGTCGATGCGGCTGCGCAGCATCTGGGCAAGCACCGGTCCCGCCCCTTCCGTACCGATGGCGATGGCGACCGGCGCGCGGTTGACCACCGCCGGGGTGAAGAAATCGCACAGCTCCGGCCGGTCGACCGCATTGACCGGGATCCCCAGACGGCGCGCGTCCGCGGCCACGCGGCGGTCGAGTTCCTCGTCGCCGCTGGCGGCAAACACCATGACCGCGCCTTCGAGCTGCGACGCGTCGTACGTGGCGGCCACATGGTTCGCGCCAGCCTGAACGATGAAGGCCAACAGGTCGGGCTCGGCGTGTTCGGAAATGATGCGCAGGACCGCGCTCGACTGCCCGATCAGCCGCGCCTTGGCCAGCGCCTCGTCGCCGCCGCCGACGATGGCCACGGCTTGCCCTTCGACCCGCAAGAAGATGGGGAAGGCATTGAGCTTGGGAGTTGTGTGCGACATGGACGCGAGCGTAATCCTGAACAGGCCTGCAGTTCTACGCGCGGGCGCGAAAAACCAGAAGGAACGCACTCGCGCATCGCTTGTCGGGATGCAATCGCTTTTCTGAAAGCCTGTCGGCCAAGAGAAAAATATTCCTCGTTGGCACATGGAGCGGATTCAAGCTGCTGCCGCAGGCCTTGATTTGCGCCTCTTTTAGCGCCCGACGGAAAATATCTCAAAACAGTTTTTTCTAAATTCTACCAATTTAGTAGATTAAAGCCGCCTGTACCAAAACCCATGCAGGGCAGCAAAATCGCTGCCCTTTTTCGATCAGGCGGTGACTTGATCTGCGTGAATCTGACGGCTATTTGTTTTCTGCGCCTCTCGCCGTCGATTTTGCGCGCTTGCGGGTTGCATCGTCGACGCCCCTTCCACCATATTGCAAACAGGCGGCGGCTTCGGGCGGCGCACATCCGACATCTCTGGTTCGAAAGGCGCTCCATAGACAATGCCGCATGACACGCCCCTTATCGCCACCATCGTCGCCGGTCTGGGGCTGGCTTTCGTCTTCGGGGCTCTCGCCAATCGCTTCCGCATTCCGCCACTGGTCGGCTATCTCGTAGCCGGCGTGCTGGTCGGGCCGAACACGCCCGGCTTCGTCGCCGATGCCGGCCTTGCCGATGAGCTCGCCGAAATCGGCGTCATCCTGCTGATGTTCGGCGTCGGCCTGCACTTCTCGCTGAAGGATTTGCTGTCGGTGCGCGCCATCGCCGTGCCTGGCGCCATCGTCCAGATCGGCTTTGCCACCGCACTCGGCGCCGGGCTGTCCTGGATGCTCGGCTGGTCGATGGGCGCGGGCCTGGTTTTCGGCCTGGCGCTCTCGGTCGCCTCGACCGTGGTTCTGCTGCGCGCCTTGCAGGAGCGGCGGATGATCGAGACCGAGCGCGGCCGCATCGCCGTCGGCTGGTTGATCGTCGAGGACCTGGCCATGGTGCTGGCGCTGGTACTGCTGCCGGCCCTTGCCGGCGTGCTCGGCGGCCAGGAGCAGGCGGACACCCATGTCAGCGGCCTGCTGTCGCTGCCGGCCAGCTACGGCATCTGGGGCGTCGTTGGTATCACGCTGGCCAAGGTCGCCGCCTTCGTCGTCGTCATGCTTGTCGTCGGCCGCCGGGTCATCCCGTGGATCCTCCACTATGTCGCCCACACCGGCTCGCGCGAACTGTTCCGGCTCGCCGTGCTGGCCATCGCGCTTGGCGTCGCCTTTGGCGCGGCCAAGCTGTTCGGGGTTTCGCTGGCGTTGGGCGCCTTCTTTGCCGGCATGATCATGAGCGAGTCGGAGCTCAGCCATCGCGCCGCCGAGGAATCGCTGCCGCTGCGCGATGCCTTCTCCGTGCTGTTCTTCGTTTCGGTCGGCATGCTGTTCGATCCGTTCAGCCTGATCAGCAACGGCTGGCCGATCCTGGCGACGCTCGCCATCATCGTCATCGGCAAATCGCTTGCGGCATTCGTCATCGTCATTGCCTTTGGCTATCCGCTGGCCACGGCGCTGATGATTTCGGCAAGCCTTGCCCAGATCGGCGAATTTTCCTTCATCCTGGCCGAACTCGGTGTCGGGCTGAAACTATTGCCCGAACAAGGCCGTGACCTGATCCTAGCCGGCGCCATCCTGTCGATCGTCCTTAACCCGCTGATGTTCCTCGCCATCGACTGGATGAAACCATGGCTTGAAGCCCGCGCCGCCAGAACGGCGCCGCCAGTCGAGACAAAGCCGCTCGGTCCGGCGACGGAACCCGGCCAGGTGGCCTCGGTTGCGGCGACGACCAACAGGGAAGATGGGCCGCCGCCCAGGACAACCCTCGCCAACCACGCCATCCTGATCGGCTATGGCCGTGTCGGCAGCCTCGTCGGCGCGGCGCTGAAAGAGGCCGCCCTACCCTTCCTCGTCATCGAGGATGCCGACAAGACGCTGGCCAGGCTGAAGGCCGACGGCATCGAGACCGTGTCCGGCAATGCGGCGAATGCCGAAGTGTTCGCCGCCGCCAATCCTGAAGGCGCCAGGCGGCTGATCCTGGCCATCCCCAATGCCTTCGAGGCCGGCCAGATCGTGCTGCGGGCGCGGGCCGCCAACCCCGGCATCAACGTCATCGCCCGCGCCCATTCCGACGCCGAGGTCGAGCACCTCAAGGGGCTCGGCGCCGACACGGTCATCATGGGCGAGCGCGAGATCGCCCGCGGCATCGTCGAAGAGGTGCTTGGGCACAAGCCCCCCGAGGCCTCTGAACCGTCCGCTGCCTGAGCCGATCCAGAACGATAACGGGTCGCCACTGGCCGATGGCCGGCGACAGATTGCATCTGTCGACCTCAACCGTCCGCCCTCAATCGAATTGATCACGCAACGAATGCTGAGCCGCCATTCTGCGCAACGCTGCTGAGATACTGTGCAGGCGGCTTGCCCAGCGCCTTCTTGAACATGGTGATGAAGGCCGTCACGGACTCGTAGCCGAGATCTGCCGAGACCTGCTGCACGCTCGCGCCAGAGGCCAGTTCCCGTATCGCGACGATCAGATGCAGTTGCTGGCGCCAGCGTCCGAAGCTCAGGCCCGTCTCTCTCACCACCAGGCGAGCCAGGCTGCTCTCGCTGAGAGCGACACGCCGGGCCCATTCTGCCAGATTGCTGCGGTCGGCAGGATTCTCGGCCAAGGCATCGACGATCCGCCTCAAGCGCGGCTCTGACGATATCGGCATATGCAGCTGCTGGACAGGCATGCGCGGCAGTTCGCTGAGCAGAACCGTGGTCAAAACGGCCTTCCGTGAATCGTCGTCCTGCCCGTGATCGGCCAGCTCGACGATCAGTTCGCGCAGCAGCGGCGAGATCGACAGCGTGCAGCACCGGTCCGGCAGATCGGCGGCTCCCGGCTCGATGTACACGAAGAAAATCCGGGCGTTGGCGGTAGCGATGTTGCTGTGCTCCACACTGCCGGGGATCCACACGCCGCAATGCGGCGGCACCATCCACAGGCCGCTGGGGACGCGGCAGGTGACACCACCACCGAGCGCGAAGATAAGCTGGCCTTTGCGGTGCCAATGCGAGGGAACCTCAGCTCTGGTCTCGGTGACATCAACGCGCACGGCAATCGCCGGCTCGGAAAGCGCATCCACATCGAAATCGAGCCAGGGGTAGCGGAGAGGCTGTCTCATGATTGACTGTTTTTAGCGATTGATTGCGTTGATATCTAAATTATTCAAGCGGGAAAGTCGATAGGTTCCGGCTTGTGAATGAGCACGTCTGAGGCGCGCTGCGGGGTTCTTCGATCGGCGGCCATCTGCCCGCAAGCGAGACCGATGCTTAGCAGCCGCCCCAAGGCTATGCGCCCACCACGCAGCAATGAGGTATGAACAATGCTCGCCCTGGCCATCTCTCCGGATAGCGCAGCCGGGCTGAAGCTCGCGGAGCTCGACGAGCCTCAGCCGGCCTCGAACGAGGCGCTTGTCTCGGTCCACGCAACCTCGTTGAACCGCGGCGAACTGCGCCTGCTCGCCATTCGGCCGAACGGCTGGATACCCGGCCAGGACATCGTCGGGGTTGTCGAACGCCCAGCAGCCGATGGCTCCGGGCCAGCCGCGGGCGCCCGGGTCGCGGCTTTGGTCGACCAGGCCGGCTGGGCCGAACGTGTCGCCGTTTCAACCGACCGTCTCGCCGTCCTGCCGGACGACGTCAGCTTGGCCTCCGCAGCCACGCTTCCGGTCGCGGGCACGACGGCACTACGGACCTTGCGCCATGGCGGTGACCTGGCCGGCCAGCAGGTCCTGATCACCGGTGCAAGCGGTGCGGTCGGGCGTTTCCAGATCCAGATCGCCCGCCAGCAAGGCGCTTCGGTGACAGCGGTCGCTGCCTCCCGACACGACGAGGATCTCCGCCGCCTGGGAGCCGGGCAGGTTGTCGAGTCCATCGAGCGGGCTGAGGGGCCGTTTGCGCTGATCACTGAATCAGTCGGCGGCGAAAGCCTCGCACACGCGATCGAACGCGTCGCACCTGGCGGGACCATCGTCATGTTCGGCTCGAGCAGCGGCGAACTCACGCCAGTCGGATTCCGCCAGTTCGTTCCGGGTCACGAGGGGGCGAGGCTTCAGACTTTCGCGTATTACACTTCCGGTTCAGGCATTGGCGCGGATATCGCCTCGCTACTCGCCATGGTCGCGGCGGGCCGGCTCGAAACGCGCGTGGTCTTGACCGTCCCGTGGACAGACGTCGCCCAAGCCCTCGACGCACTGCGACAGCGCAGCATCAGCGGCAAGGCTGTTCTCACCATAACCGGATGAGCAGCCCTAGCCTGAGTCGGCCGCTCACACGTGCTGGCCGCCATTGATGTGGATTTCCGAGCCGGTCACATAGGACGCCTGCTGCGAGCACAGGAAGAAGATGATGTCGGCGACTTCCGCGGTGGTGCCAAGGCGCCTGAGCGGAATGGTCTCGACGATCTTGTCCGTGCCCGGCGACAGGATCGCGGTGTCGATCTCGCCCGGCGCAATGGCGTTGACGCGAATGCCGTGCGGGCCGAAATCATGCGCCATCTCGCGCGTCAGCGAGCCGAGGGCCGCCTTCGACGTCGCATAGGCGGTGCCGGCGAACGGATGCACGCGCGTGCCGGCGATCGACGTGACGTTGACGATCGAGCCCTTGGCCGCCGCCAATTCCTTGAACAGACCGCGCGCCAGCATGATCGGCGCGAAGAAATTGACCTGGAACACGTCGCGCCAGACATGCATTGGCGTATCGATCGAGTCCATCCGGCTGTTGCCGTCCTTGAGCTTCGGCGAAATGCCGGCATTGTTGACCAACGCGTGCAGCTGGCCGCCATGCGACTCCAGCCGGTGCCGAATTTCCGACACCGCGATGCCGACATCTTCCTGGTCGGCGAGATCGACCTTGATGTGGTCTTCCGGCCCGGCCGGCCACGGGCAATCCTCGGCAAAAGCCTGCCTCGAACAGGTGATGACGCGCCAGCCCTCGCGCGAAAAGCGCTTGACCGTGGCGTGGCCTATGCCGCGGCTGGCGCCGGTCAGCACGATGGTTTTTCGGGTGTCGAGTTCAGCCATTTTGGGTCTCCAGTCGGCAGATGTAGCCGAATGCCGCCGACGTAGCGAGAGGCCGAAATGTCACCATTCGACCGGACATGAGACCGGGAAGCCGACAGGCCAGCGTCCTTCTCGCTAGTAGCAGGTCGGGCAATCAAAAAGCAGGGCGAGATTAAGAAGAAAAGTTGCCGGTGCCAAAAACCAGAGAACACATTGGAAGCCGACGCGTGATCTCCGCATCAGGTGCCCACAGACCCAGGCAATGCCATAAGGTACCAGACACCCAATAATGACCGTTCCGATGATCGCGCCTATTCTTTCGTGGAACAGATACGCTGGATCAGAAAAACGCAGGTTCGGCAAATGCCTGAACACCACAACGCACGCTGGCATCGACAATAGCAAGAGCCATTGCCACCAGCTCAAATGGTTGAATTTTTCCCTTTTGACGTCGTCCATTCCAGCCTCGTCCATCGGTAGCGACAGCCGACCGGCCTCCGGAGCAGCTTAGCCGCCGCCGAGGATGTCGAGGATCGAGGTCTGCTTCTTCTTCAGCGGACCGCCGACATTGCCGGGCGGCACCGGATGCTTGATCGAAGCGGTGGCGCCCTCGTCCTCCGGCATGGCAAGGCCATCGGCATCAACGGTCTGGGCGGGACGCACGGCGCGGACCGGGGTTGGCGGAGGCGCGACCGGCGCAGCAGCCTGCGCGGCCGGCGCCTGTTGGCCAACGGACGCGGGCGGAATCGGCGCCGGCTGGCTGTTGTTTGCCGAAGGTATCTCGTCGGGCACGATCGTGTCGGCGGGGGTCGACTTCCAGGTGCCGGGCAGCGGCCGCACCGGCACGCCCTCATGCGCGGCGACCATGAATTCGTGCCAGGCCTGCGCCGGCAACGCGCCGCCTGTGACCTTCTTCATCGGGCTGCCGTCGTCATTGCCGAACCAGACGCCGGTGGTGAGATTGGCGGTGTAGCCGACGAACCACGCGTCACGCGAATTCTGGCTGGTGCCGGTCTTACCGGCCGACGGCCAAGCAAAAGCCGCCTTCCTGGCGGTGCCGGTCTCGACTGTGCCGGTCATCATCGAGTTCATCATGCCGACGATCTCGGGCTTGACGACGCGCGGCGCGCTGCCGCTGCCGCTGTCGTAGAGCACCTTGCCGTCGGTGGTCGTCACGCGGCGGATGAAATGGATGTCCGGCTTGTAGCCGCCATTGGCGAAGGGTACGTAGGCCGATGTCAGTTCCAGCGGCGTCACCTCCGAGGTGCCGAGCGCGATCGAGGTGTTGGACTGCAGCTCCGACTGGATCCCCATTCGGTGTGCCGCCTCGACGACGGCGTTCGGCCCGACCTCCATGGTCAACTGGGCAGCGACCGAATTCAGCGATTTTGCCAGCGCGGTCGCCAGCGTCACCTTGCCGAAATACTTGCCGCCGTAATTGTCAGGCGTCCAGTTGCCGATCTTGATCGGCGCATCGTTGCGCACGCTGTCGGGCGTGCGCCCGGCCTCGAGGGCGGCCATATAGACGAATGGCTTGAACGCCGAGCCGGGCTGACGGCGTGCTTCCGAGGCGCGATCGAATTGGCTGGTCGAATAGTCGTAGCCACCGACCATGGCGCGCACCGCGCCGGAATCGTCGATCGACACCAGGGCGCCCTGGGTGACGTTGAGCTTCTTGCCGCTGTCGTCGATCAGCTTGCGGATCGACTGTTCGGCGAGTTTCTGCAGCGTCAGGTCGACGGTGCTGTCGACGACGATGTCGCCGCGCACGTCGCCGATCAGGTCAGGCAGTTCTTCCATGATGGTGTCGGCGACGTAGTTCTCCGAGCCGGTCCAGTACGACGGCGCGCGCGTCGCCGGCGCGCTCATCGCGGAAGTCAACTCCTTGGCGCTGATCTTGCCCTCGTCGCGCATGGCGGCAAGCACGAGCTGCGAGCGTTCCTCGGCGGCCTTCGGATCGCGCGCCGGTGACAGCCGCGACGGCGCCTTCAGCAGGCCGGCAAGCAGGGCTGCTTCCGACAGGGTGACGTCGCGCGCGCTCTTGCCGAAATAGCGGCGCGAGGCCGCCTCGACGCCGTAGGCGCCGGAACCGAAATAGACCCGGTTGAGGTACATTTCGAGGATCTGGTCCTTGGTGTGCTTGTGCTCGAGCCACAGCGCCAGCAGCACCTCCTGCACCTTGCGCTCCAGCGTACGGTCTGGCGTCAGGAACAGGTTCTTGGCCAATTGCTGGGTCAGCGTCGAACCGCCCTGCGAGAAATGCCCGCCAAGCAGATTGGTCACCATCGCGCGCGACAGCCCGATCGGGTCGATGCCGAAATGCGAGTAGAAGCGGCGATCCTCGATGGCGATGACGGCCTCGGGGATATAGGGCGACATTTCGTGCAGGCCGACGGCCTCGCCACCGCTCATGCCTCGATTGGCGAGCAGTTGGTTGTCGACTGAGACGATCTTGATGTTGGGCGCGCGGTCGGGGATCGACCAGGTTGTCGCCGCCGGCATCTTGGCGCCGTAGTAGATGACGATGCCGGCCGCCGCGATGCCGCCCCAGATGGCGAGCACGAAGCACCAGTAGAACAGCCGGCCGAGCACGCCGAACAGGCCGCGCCGGCCTCTGCCGCGCCCGCCGCGCGACGATTTTCCCTTGGCCGGCTTGCGTTTTGCGGAGGCTTTGCTGTTGCTCGGCAAGACGCGATCCTCCTCGTTCACCGAAAGACCCGCCGAGGATTTCGCCTGCGGCGGTCCCTCGAAACTGGGTTCGATGCGACTGTCTCTGCGGTTCGCCATGCGCTGTGCTTGATATCCCCGATGCCTATGGCGTTCGGGTTGAAGAGTAGATGCGGCGGTTTAAAGGCGGGTTAAGTCGAGAAAAATCGAAGCAATGTGGATTCAATTGCTTGCGGATCGGCCGGAATGGCATATCAGCGCCGCCCGTTTACGCAACAAGGCGACGGCGGTCGGCGTCGGTCCGATGCGATCAATTCTGCTGGATCGAGATGCCCTTGTCGTCGATCTTGAGCTCGACGCCCTTCGGTTTGGTCTGCTCGCGATAGACGTAGATGCCGAGCGCGATGACCACGACGACGAGCGCGCCAATGACGAGATAGAGCGTATTCTGTTTCATGGCGCGCTCTTTCGGTTGTCGAGCGTCAAGCTCGTTTCAGGACCTTGACCAGCACCAAAAGGATGATGGCGCCAATCGTGGCGTGGATGATTGCTGCGAGAACGCCGCCGCCGATGGAGAAGCCGATCCGCGGGAACAGCCAGCCGGCGATGAACGCGCCGACGATGCCGACGATGATGTTGCCGATCAGGCCGAAACCGAAGCCGGACACGATGAGACCGGCGAGCCAGCCGGCGATGGCACCAATGATGATGAAGACGAGTAGGCTTTCGACACCCATGACGATTTCCTCCGAGCAAGAGGCGAGCGCGGAGCGGAAAGCTCCGAATCGGCCTCGATATCAACCATTTCAGGCTATTCGAAAGCTGCCAGCCTCGCCAGCGGCGCGCTCATTGGTCGTCATCGTCGCTTGCGGCAGGCCGCCAACTGGTCGGCTCGACCTTCTTTTGCGTATGACTGTCGGTGTAGACCCACCAGCCGTCGTCGCGATATTGCGCGATGGATTCGTTGATGACGCCGTCGCTGTCCTTCCAGGTGACGGAGACCTTTGAACCGTCGGTCGGCGCGGTCGCTATCGGCTTTCTGTCCGCCATGTCGTCCCCCCTTTGAACAGACCAGACTCAGCCGACAGAACGCGGCGCCCTGCATCTGGTTCCAAACGGGTCAGCAGAGTCTAAACAAGGTCATCAGCTGTGGGCGAAGATATCCTCTTCGTCCCAGCCCATGAGGTCGAGTTTGGCACGCGTCGGCAGGAAGCGGAAGCAGGCATCGGCCTCCTTGGTGCGCCCGTCTCGCGCCAGCCGCCCGGCCAGCACATCGCGCAAACGGTGCAAATAGAGCACATCGGAAGCGGCGTATTCGAGCTGTTCGGGCGACAGCGTCTCGGCCGCCCAGTCCGACGATTGCTGTGCCTTGGACAGGCCGACGCCGAGAAGCTCGAAGCAGATGTCCTTCAGCCCGTGCCGGTCGGTGTAGGTGCGGGTCAGCCGCGAGGCGATCTTGGTGCAGAACACCGGCTCGGGCATCACCCCGAACGCATTGTAAAGCACGGCAAGGTCGAAGCGCCCATAGTGGAACAGCTTGGTCACGCCACGATTTCTCAGTAGGCTTACAAGGTTAGGCGCCTTCTTCTGGCCTGGCGCGATCTGGATCACGTCGGCTGTGCCGTCGCCCGGCGAAATCTGCACCACGCACAGCCGGTCGCGATGCGGGTTGAGCCCTAGCGTCTCGGTGTCGATGGCCACCGCCCCGACATTGTAGTGCGAAAGGTCGGGCAGGTCATTTTTGTGGAAACGGATGTCGGCCATTGTCTTCTCCGGTCGAGTCTGCGGCATCACTTGAAGCGCAAGGGGGTGCCGCAACGCTTTTGTCTCGTGGCCCGTCCTCGCCGCGATCCGTTGAAAAATCAACAGGAAAACTGGGGTCTCGCCACCTCAGCGCGTCAACCCCTCCAGAATCCGCGCCCACGAACGCTGGCCCTTGTGGAAGGAGCTCAGCTCGTATTTCTCGTTGGGCGAGTGGATGCGGTCGTCGTCGAGGCCGAAGCCGACCAGCAGTGATTCCATGCCGAGATAAGTCTGGAAGTCGCCAACGACGGGAATCGAGCCGCCGCCGCCCGTCGTCACCGCCGGCTTCGGCCATTCGTCGGACAGCGCGTTCTTGGCCTTGGCCAGGAACGGCGAGTCATAGGAAAGCTGGATTGCCGGCGAGCCGCCATGCGGGTGGAATTCGACCGAACAGTCGGCCGGAATGCGCTCCCTGACGAACTTCTGGAACGCAGCGCGGATCTTGGCCGGGTCCTGCTTGTGGACGAGGCGGAACGAGACCTTTGCCGAGGCTTCCGCCGCGATCACCGTCTTGAAGCCCTTGCCGGTGTAGCCGCCGATGATGCCGTTGAACTCGGCCGTCGGCCGCGCCCACGTCAGTTCCAGCACCGAGCGGCCCTTCTCACCCGACGGGATCGACAGGCCGACGGGTCCGAGGAACATATCGGCCGTCTCGCCAAGCGTCTCCCATGATTTCAGGATCTGCGACGGCGTTTCCTCGACGCCGTCATAGAAGCCTGGAATGGTGATGTGGCCGTCCTTGTCGTGGATATCAGCCAAAACCTTGGCCAGGATGCGGATCGGGTTGGCGGCGGCACCGCCATAGAGGCCCGAATGCAGGTCGCGATCGGCGGYCTTCACCGTGATCTCCTCACCGACCATTCCGCGCAGCCCGACGCAGATCGACGGCGTGTCGCGGTCCCACATGCTGGTATCGCAGACCAGCGCGAAATCGGCCTTCAGCTCGTCGGCATTGGCTTCGAGGAACGGTTTCAGCGACGGTGAGCCGGATTCCTCCTCGCCCTCGAACAGGATGGTGATTCGGCACGGCAAATTGCCATGCACCTGCTTCCAGGCCCGGCATGCCTCGACGAAGGTCATCAGTTGGCCCTTGTCGTCGGCCGAACCACGCCCGGTGATCACCCTGTGGCCGGGCTCGATTTCCTTGACCGCAGGCGAAAACGGATCGCTTTCCCACAATTCGATCGGATCGACCGGCTGCACGTCGTAGTGGCCGTAGAACAGCACATGCGGCGAGCCGGCTGGTCCATCATGATGCGCAACGACCATCGGGTATCCGGGCGTGTCGCGCACGCTGGCGTCGAAACCGATCAGCTTGAGGTCTGCCACCAGCCATTCCGCCGCCTTGCGGCAGTCGGCGCCATAGGCCGGATCGGTGGAGATCGACTTGATCCTGAGGAGGCCGAACAGGCGCTCAAGGCTCTGGTCGAGATTCTTGTCGAGGCGATCGAGAACGGGGGAAACTGCGGACATTTGTGAAGCCTTTCGATTCAGTGCCGGGACCGTAAAGGCAGACTGGGCGAACGAAAAGCCCGGGACGATTGGACCAAGGCGCGCAATGCCCCTCGAACGACAAAAAAAGACCGCCGTGGTGGAGGGGGAACCACGGCGGCCTTCTACTCGAAACGATGCGGCAGCCCGGAGAGGGGGGATAGGCTGCCGCAGGTGTCCGGGATAGGCGGGGGACGGGCCTTGCTCCGGACTTCGGCGAAAACTGCCGATCACGTTTATTTGGGTCTTTGAACGTGGCGATTCAAGGGCATGAAAATTACACTTTTGTAACATGGGCGTGAGCAGTCCGGCCGCTGCCATTCTGTCAGGGTGTTGCCGGAACCGGTGGGTGCCGGCGCCTTTGGCATGGACCGCAGCATCGAGCCGCGCTATCCCTGCCGACATGAAAAAAGGCGATCATCTCTTCCTTATCGACGGCTCCGGTTACATCTTCCGTGCCTATCATGCTCTGCCACCGCTGACCCGCAAATCCGACGGCCTGCCGGTCGGCGCCGTTTCCGGCTTCTGCAACATGCTGTGGAAGCTGATGCTGGATGCCCGCAACACCGATGTAGGCATTGTGCCGACGCATTTCGCCGTTATTTTCGATTATTCCTCGAAAACCTTCCGCAACGATCTCTACCCCGAATACAAGGCCAACCGCTCGGCGCCGCCGGAAGACCTGATCCCGCAATTCGGCCTGATCCGCCAGGCGACCAGGGCGTTCAACCTGCCTTGCATCGAGATCGAAGGCTACGAGGCCGACGACCTGATCGCCACTTATGCCAGGCTGGCCCGGGAAGCGGGCGGCGACACCACCATTATCTCCTCCGACAAGGACCTGATGCAGTTGGTCGGCGCCACGGTCGGCATGTACGACCCGATGAAGGACCGCCAGATTGGCATTCCGGAAGTCATCGAGAAATGGGGTGTGCCGCCGGAAAAGATGGTCGACCTGCAGGCGCTGACTGGAGATTCCGTCGACAATGTGCCCGGCGTGCCCGGTATCGGGCCGAAGACGGCGGCGCAGTTGCTGCAGCAGTTTGGCGACCTCGACGGGCTGCTGGCCCGCGCCGGCGAGATCAAGCAGGACAAAAGGCGCGAATCGATCATCGCCAACGCCGACAAGGCGCGCATTTCACGCCAGTTGGTGACGCTGAAGGCCGACGTTCCGGTGGCAGAGGGTCTGGACGACTTCATCCTGCACGCGCCGGACGGACCGAAGCTGATCGGCTTCCTCAAGACCATGGAATTCACCTCGCTGACCCGCCGGGTGGCGGAAGCGACCGGCACCGAGGCCGGCGACGTCCAGGCCGTCGCGGTGACCGTCGAGCGTGCCGACGCCGCGCATGGCCCCGATGTCGGCGCGGGAACTTCCAACGTCCGACCTGCCCAGACCGGCGAAGACGGCGCGGCAAACCAGGCCCCGGGCGCCGACAAACCCATCAGCGGCGACACCCCTTCCCTGCTCGCCGCACTGCGGTTGGAGAGCGCCGCCACCCGCAAGATCGATACGTCAGCCTATCATTGCATCCGCGATGTCGCGACCTTGAAAGCCTGGGTCGCCGAGGCAACCGAGACCGGCCTTGCCGCTTTCGATGTGAGGGCGACGTCGGCCGATCCGATGCAGGCCGAGTTGATCGGCATGTCCATTGCCACGGCGCCCGGCCGCGCCGCCTACATTCCTTTTGCCCACAAGAGCGGTAACGGTGATCTGCTCGGGGGCGGCGCGGTCGAAAACCAGATCCAGCTTCGCGAGGCGCTGGCCGTGCTGAAACCGCTGCTGGAGGACCGGTCGGTTCTCAAGATCGCACAGAACCTGAAATACGATCTGGTCATCATGAGCCGCTACGGCATCGATGTCGCGCCTTTTGACGACACCATGCTGATCTCCTATGTGCTCGATGCCGGCACCCCTCATGGTCACGGCTTGGACTCGCTTGCCGAGAAATGGCTTGGCCACACCCCTCTCCAGCTCAAGGAGGTTACCGGCTCGGGCAAAAGCTCCGTCGGTTTCGATCAGGTCGACATCGACAGGGCGACGGCTCATGCCGCCGAGGACGCCGATATGACGATGCGGCTCTGGCTGGTGCTGAAGCCGCGGCTTGCCGCCAAGGGCCTGGTGTCGGTTTATGAACGGCTGGAGCGGCCGCTGGTGCCGGTGCTGGCGCGCATGGAACAGCGCGGCATCTCCGTCGACCGGCAGATCCTGTCGCGGCTCTCGGGCGAACTGGCGCAGGGCGCCGCTCGCCTCGAAGAGGAAATCTATCAGCTCATCGGCGAGCGCATCAACATCGGCTCGCCAAAACAGCTTGGAGACATCCTGTTCGGCCGCATGGGTCTGCCCGGGGGTTCGAAAACCAAGACCGGGCAATGGTCGACCTCGGCGCAGCTTCTCGAAGACCTCGCCGCCGAAGGCCATGAACTGCCGCGCAAGATCGTCGACTGGCGCCAGCTGACCAAGCTGAAATCGACCTACACCGATGCGCTGCCCGGCTTCATCCATCCGGACACCAAGCGCGTCCACACTTCCTACGCACTGGCGGCGACGACGACTGGCCGGCTGTCGTCATCCGATCCGAACCTGCAGAACATCCCGGTGCGCACCGCTGAAGGCCGCAAGATCAGGACCGCTTTCATCGCCGACAAGGGCAATCGGCTGGTTTCGGCCGACTATAGCCAGATCGAATTGCGGGTGCTCGCCCATGTCGCCGAAATCCCGCAATTGCGACAGGCCTTCGCCGACGGCGCCGACATCCACGCCATCACCGCATCGGAAATGTTCAATGTGCCGGTAGAAGGAATGCCTTCGGAAGTCCGCCGTCGCGCCAAGGCGATCAATTTCGGCATCATCTATGGCATTTCCGCCTTCGGCCTCGCCAACCAGCTGTCGATCCCGCGCGAAGAAGCAAGCAACTACATCAAGAAGTATTTCGAGCGCTTCCCCGGTATCCGCGACTACATCGAGGAGACCAAGGCCTACGCCCGCGAGCACGGCTTCGTCGAAACGATCTTCGGCCGCCGCATCCACTATCCTGACATCCGATCCTCCAATCCCTCGGTCCGCGCGTTCAACGAGCGCGCCTCGATCAACGCCCGCCTGCAAGGCACCGCCGCCGACATCATCCGCCGCGCCATGGTGCGCATGGACGAGGCGCTGGAGAAGGCGAAGCTGTCGGCCCGCATGCTGCTGCAGGTGCATGACGAGCTGATCTTCGAGACGGTCGAGGCGGAAGTCGAGGCGACGATCCCCGTCGTGCGTCACATCATGGAGAACGCGGCGATGCCGGCGGTGTCGATGTCGGTGCCGCTGCATGTCGACGCCCGCGCCGCCAACAACTGGGACGAGGCCCATTGAAGTGAGCGAAATGCTGCCGTTCTCAACGGCCACATTCCTCTCATTCGCGCTGGCGTCGATGCTGATCGAACTGACGCCAGGCCCCAACATGACTTACCTGGCACTGGTTTCGGCGAGCCACGGCCGCAGGGCGGGCTTCGCCACCGTGGCGGGCATCGCGTCGGGTCTGGCGGCCATTGGCGGCATCGCCGCCCTGGGCGTCGCCGAAGTGATTCAGGCGTCGCCCTTGCTCTACGAGGGTCTCCGCTGGGCAGGCATTCTGTTCCTGCTTTATCTCGCTTGGGAGGGTTGGACCGCTGGAACCGATGTGGTTTCGAACAAGGGCAATCCGGGTGGGAAGTATTTCTGGCGCGGATTTGTCACCAATCTCCTCAATCCGAAGGCGGCGATCTTCTATGTCGCCGTGCTGCCGACCTTCGTCGAGGCCGGACGGCCGATACTTGCGCAGACTGTCCTGCTTATCCTGACCTATGTGGCCATCGCGACAGCCATCCATGGACTGATAGTCGTGTTAGCGGGAGCGCTGCAGCCATTCCTCAACGATCCACGGCTGGAACGAACCAGCCGACGGCTGCTTTCGGCCTTGCTGGCGCTCGTTGCGTTCTGGTTTGCCTGGTCGACCGCGCGTTAGGCCGCTTCAGCCAAACACTTCGCACATGTCCCGCGAAATTCGATCACCGCCTTCTTGGCGGCGAAGCCTGTCGAGCGCACCCATTCGTCCAGCCGGTGGTCGACATCGTGATCGGACATTTCGGTGACCTGCCCGCATGTGTCGCAGATGGCGAAGGCGGTCATCGAATGGCTGTGGTCATGCGGCTCGGCGCAAGCGACGAAGGAGTTGATGCTTTCGAGCCGATGCACGAAGCCGGACTTCACCAGCGTGTCGAGTGCCCGGTAGACCTGCAGCGGCGCGCGAAAACCGCGCTCACGCAGCTGGTCGAGCAAGGTGTAGGCGCTGAGCGGCCCGCTGGYGGCCTCGAGTTTCTCGAGCACGCACAGCTGGTTCTTCGTCAGCACATCCCTTGCCGCCATGATCCTGTTTCCAACCTGTCCTGCGTCGCTCGCGCATCATTTCCGCGCGCAAACGATCCCTATCCATCCAGATAGCGACGAACAGGCATTTTTGCTACTGTTTACAACATCTCTGCCCCGGAAGGCTGTCGAGAAAGCCTATCGTCGACCGGAACGGGGTAACAGGCGGGTTGCTCTGCGATGCAACATTCAAAATACTGACAAAATCTTCGGCAAGGATTGCCGCGCTTGGGAATTCGATCGGGCTTGGGGAAGCAATCATGATCAAATTGACGCGGCGGACGCTGCTGGTCGGCACGTCCGCGCTGACGATGGCTGGCGCGGTGTCGTTCAGGACCATGGCAGCATCGCGCACTTACCATGCGCTGCTGGTCGCCTGCACCGAATATCCGAACCTGCCGCAGAGGAACTGGCTGATCGGACCGAAGAACGATGCGGGCCTGGTCCACGAGTACCTGTTGAAGAACGTGCCCGACCCGGTGCGGTTCGCGCCCGAGAATGTCACGCTGCTGGCCAAGGACGTCCCAGGCGCAAATGGCTTGCCGACCCATGCCGCGATCAAGGCCGCGCTGGCCGACCTCGCCGCCAAGGTGCAGCGCGACGATTTCGTCTATCTGCACCTGTCCGGTCACGGCGCCCAGCAGCCGGAGAGGGTCAAGGGCGACGAGACCGACGGGCTCGACGAGATTTTCCTGCCCGTCGACATCGACAAATGGATCAACCGTGATGCTGGCGTGCCGAATGCGCTGGTCGACAACGAGATCGGTGCTGCGCTCGACGCCATCCGCAACAAAGGCGCCTTCGTCTGGGTCGTGTTCGATTGCTGCCATTCCGGCACCGCGACCCGCGCTGTCGAAGTCGACGACGAGATGGAGCGCAAGGTCGAGTTCGCCGACCTGGTCGGCGGCAGCGAAGCCGAGCGGGCCGCGGCGATCAAGGCTTATGACGAGGTGACATCCGCCGCCGGCTCGCGCGGCGTCGACGACAACGGCAAGCGCAAGCCCGCCTTCAACCTGACCCCGACCGGCGGCGAACCGATCACCAAGGGCAAGCTGGTCGCCTTCTATGCCGCGCAGACAGTGGAGACGACGCCGGAGATGCCGCTGCCCAAGGGCACGACCGATGCACCCCGGTTCGGTCTGTTCACCTTCACCATCCTGTCGAAACTGGCCGAGAACCCGAACGTCACCTATCGCCAGCTCGGCCAGGCCGTGCTGCAGCAATATTCGGCCGACAGCCGCACGCGCCCGACACCGCTGTTCGAGGGCGAACTCGATGCCCGCGTGTTCGGCACCGACAAGACGGACGCGGTCATGCAATGGCCTGTTGTCATCAAGGATGGCGACGCGACGATCGGCGCCGGCCTGCTGCATCGCCTCACCCCCGGCAGCAAGCTCGCCATCCTGCCGTCGGCGCTGTCGCAGCTTTCTGACGCTGTCGGCTTTCTCGAGGTGCAGTCAGCCAGGAACCTGGAGAGCCGGGTCAAGCCGGTCGAATTCGACAAAAAGCCGGCGCTGAAGCTCGCCGATATTCCCGCCAACGCCTATGCGCGAGTGGCCGAGATCGCCGTCGACTACAAGCTCGCCGTGGCGCGGCCGGCGGCGACCAAGGGACTGGAAAAGCAAACCGCTCTGGTCAATTCGGTTCTCGACGAATTGGCTACGGCCAAGGAAACCGGCTTCAACATCGAACTGGTCGACCCCGGCAAGAGCGCCGAGCTTCGCTTTGCGGTGATGCGCGAGAATGCCATTGCCGGCGCTGCCAAGGACGCGACCGACAAGCCAGCGCTGTGGTTCCTGCCGGCCTCGGGCGACGTGACCTTGAAGGACGGCAGCAAGCCGCCGCTGATCATCATTCACATGGATGACCGGAAAAAGCTGGTCGAGGCCACGACCAGAAATCTGCGCACCATCTTCCGTGCCACCGGGCTGTCGCGGCTGGCGGCGGCATCCGACTACAAGCCGGAGGACGTCGATGTCCAGTTCCAGGTCAAACGCCGTGACAAGGATGGTCTCGAACCGTTGCAGGCTTCGGTGGTGCCTCGCGTCTCCCCGGGCGACGAAGTGCATGTGTTGGCAAAGAACAGCTCTGATCTGCTGGTCGACATCAACGTGCTCTATGTCGGCAGCGACTATTCGATCACCCACATCGTCGCCGAGCGCCTGGCGCCGCAAGCCTCGCTCGAAGAGGGGCTGCTGGCCTTCACCGACACCAGCTTCGGCATGGAAAGGATGATCGCGGTTTTGACCGAGGCGCCGCCGGAAAGCGAGAAGGAGGATCTGAGCTTCCTGGCGCAGGACGGCGTTGCGTCCATGACGCGCGGGCTAGGCCCTGCCAGCTTCTCCGACATGCTGACCGATATCGGCATGGCGCCGGCAACCCGCTCGGTGATGCGGCTCGCCGACAAGAGCGGCCCGAAGGGCGCGGTGATGATCTTCCCTATGGAAACGGTGCCACGCGCCTGACCGAATGCCGGCACAAGGGCCGGACCGGCTCTTGCGCGATCGGCGCGATATGAGAACATTCCCGGCGGGCGCAATGGCGCATGACCGCCTGACGAAGCGGATAGGATCGATTGTGAAGAAATCTATGTTTTCCTGGCGTGGATCGGTGGCTGGCCTTGCCGGCAGCCTGTTGCTGATCGCCAATGCTTCGGCGGACGAGGCCTGCGGCCTTTGTGTCAATCAGATCGTCACCAACTCTGAACTGGCAACCTGTTTTCTCGATCAGTATGATCAGATCGCCAAAAGCGGCAACGGAGCGGTTGTCGTCGATCTTAGCAACTGCGCCTCGCGGGGCGTGGTCGAGGCGCTGCCATCACCGAACAAGGGGGCGGCGGAGCCCGATGTGCAGTTCATGATTTCGCGCCTGCAGCTGGAATGCCTGAAAAAGAAGCTGGAGGCGCCCGGCATCGTGCTGGATCCCTCCGCCGTCATCGAACTGGACAGCTGCCAATGAAAAAGCCGGCGGCCAACACCAGGCAAACGGCAGCTGCCGCCGCCACCGCAAAGGCGCCAGCCACGAAGCCGGCTTTGCCGGAAACCACCGAGGGGTTTCCCTGGCCGAGCAGCCACGAGATCAAGAAGGAAGCGAACCCGTTCACCGACCGCGACTGGCGCATGCTGGTCTATGCCTGGTCGGGCCTGTTGGTGCGTCTGGCCATCATCTTCACCTTGATGTTTTCGATCTACCAGTTCCTCGCCAACCAGGAGCAGAAGCGCGTCGAGCAGACCATGTCGCTGGTTGAGCTCTGGGAAACCAAGGACTATCAGCAGGCGCAACGCGCGCTGAAAGATCGTCTTGCGGCCCTCAACGCCAAATATGACAATCTGCTCAGCGCCAACCCCTCGCCGACCGAGGAGCAGGTGTTCCGGCAGCGGATCGGCATCGAGGCGATGACCGCCAGCGGTGGCGACATGCCACTCGCCGATTTCAGCGAAAACTTCGACCGCATCGTCTATTTCCTCAACCGCCTGTCGTTCTGCATCGACGGCGATCTGTGTTCGCGCAAAGTGACCGACGCTTATTTCCGCGACTATGCCGTCTCGTTCTGGAGTTATTTTGCCGGCTATGTCGACAAGCAGCGCCAGGCGGGTTCACCGACTTTCGCCACGGCGATCGAGGCTTATGTGCGCAAAGGGCAACCCGCGGCCGAAGTCAAATAGCGATGGGAGGAGCAGCCCGCCGCCTCCTGCGTGCCTGCTGCTGGCTCGCCATGGCCGGTGCGCTTGCTGTCGCATCGGCTGCTAACGCCGAAGAGGCGGCTGACTTCCACCTCGATCTCGACACCGGCGGTCATAGTGCCCAGGTCACCGACCTCACCTTCACGCCCGACGGCGACGACATCATCTCGGCATCGAACGACAAGACCATCCGTATCTGGGACTGGCAGAGCGGGGTGACGCTGCGCACCATTCGCGGCTATCTCGGCAATGGCAGCGACGGCAAGATCTTCGCGGTCTCGGTCTCGCCGGATGGCAAGACGATTGCCGCCGGCGGCTATTTCGGCGCCAGCCTCGGCGACAAGCCACCCTATGGCGACATCCGGCTGTTCGACTTTGCCACCGGCAAGATGAAGGCGGTGCTCAAGGCCGCCGACTACGCGACCTACGACCTCGCTTTCTCGCCCGACGGCAAAACCCTGGCTGCTGGTGGCGCCGACGGTGTCGTCTATCTCTGGCGGCGGGACGACAAATCCGCGACCGGGTGGACGCTGGACAAGAAGCTCGATGCCGATTCCTGGCACATCGACAAGCTCGCCTTCGCGGCCGCGGGGACTAGGCTGGCGGCGACCACCACCGACAACGGCATCCGGCTCTGGGACGTCGCGAAGGGCGAGGAGATCGCCTTGCCGGCCGAGGCCGAACCGTTGCGGGATATCAGTGTCATGGCATTGGCCGTCTCGCCGGATGGCAGCCTGTTTGCCACCGGCAGCAAGGACGGGCAGGTGCAGTTCTGGCACGCAGCAGACGGCACAATGGTGCGCGCCATGCCAACGCAGGATTTCCTCATCGGCTCGCTGACCTTTGCCAAGGGGTCGCGACTGGTCGCCTCTTGCGGCTATCGCTGCGCCGACAAGCACCGCTCCATCATCTGGAACACCGACACCGGCGAGAGGGTGCTCGACTATACCGGCCATGACGGCACGGTCTATGCCAGCACCGCCAATGCCGATGGTTCGCTGGTGGCGACCGCCGGCGGCACGCGCAACGCCATCCAGGTCTGGGATCCCACGACTGGCGAGCGCAAGGCCCTGCTGCAGGGAGTGGGTGAGCCGGTGACCGCCGTCGGCATCGACGTAGCGAATGACGTCATCGCCTGGGGCAATGCCAACCCTTGCCCCGAGCGCGTGTCCTGTCCGGAGGAACAAGGCGCACTGGACAACAGGCTGGTGCTGCCGACCACCGAGCGGTTCTTCGACGACCCGCAGCCGCTGGCGGAGCCGGGCTCGTTTGCCCGCGCCGCGTTGACAGACGGCCGGTGGTCGCTGCGCGCCAGGGAGGGAGGCAAGGACGCGTTGGAAAACGCGGTGCTGGAGATCGCCAATGGCGGCAAGATGGTGCGCAGCATCGAGAACGATGCCACCAATGGCTTTGTCCATTCGGCCTTCACGCTGATCGATAACGGCCTTGGCCTGATCACCGGCGGCAATGACGGCACGATGCTCGAATACAGGACGCCGACAGCGAGAGTGTCGGGCGAATTCACCGGCCATACCGGCGAAATCAATGCCATGGTCGCTTCGGAAAAAGCCGGCCTGCTGGTCACCGGCAGCGCCGACCAGACGCTCAGGCTCTGGAATCTGAAGACGCACGAGCTGATCGTCTCGATGTTCTTCACCGGCTCGCAATGGATCGCGTGGATGCCGCAGGGCTACTACTATTCCTCGGATGAAGGCGACAAGCTGATCGGCTGGCAGGTCAACCAGGGCCGCGACCATGAAGGCCGCTTCATCCGCGCCGGCCAATTGAAGAAATATCTCTGGAGCCCGGAGATGGTTCGCCGCGCGATCATCCTGCGCAGCGCCAAACAGGCGGTCAAGGAGATGCGGCCAGGCGTCGACAACGAGTTGCAGAAACTGCTGCAGCGCAAGCCGCCGGAGTTCGACATCCGTCTCGCCGCCGACCAGAGCAAGGTGCGTGACGGTTATGTCGCCGTCGAGATCACCGGCGCCGGGCAAGCCGGGACCGATGTCGCCGGCTTCTCGATCCTGTCGAACAGCCGCAATGTCGGCGACGTCACCGCCCGGTCGGTGGACGGCGACAACACCATCGTCGAGATACCGGTCGAGAATGGCGAAAACACCATCCGCATCACCGGCACCAACGAATTCGGTTATCTGACCGAACGCAGCGTAACGGCGCTGGCAAGGAAGACCGAGAAGGCCGAGGCGAAGGGCAAGCTCTATGTCGCGGTCATCGGCGTCGACAAATATCCGTTCCTGACCGACGCCTGTTCGGGCCACGCCTGCGACCTGCGCTACCCCGTCGATGATGCCACCGAATTCCTCAAGGTGATTGCGCAGAAATCGGCGCCGCTGTTCTCATCGATGGAGACGCTGGTTCTGGTCAACCGTGAAGCGCTCGATGAGGCCCCCGACAAGGCCAAGCAGACTTATTCAATCGCCAGCGCCGACGGCATCATGGAGCCCGACTCCGACACGATCGACGACCAGCTCGCCGATTTCCTCGACAGACCGGGCGAGCACGACACCACGATCATCTTCGTCGCCGGCCACGGCATCAACATCGACGAGGACTATTATTTCATCCCGACCGACGGCCGCAAACAGGATGCCGAGCGCTGGAAGCGCTCCTCGCTTGTCGACTGGTCGGACATCCAGAAATCGGTCGAGCGGGCCAAGGGCATGCGCTTCATGCTGCTCGACACCTGCCATGCCGCCAACGCCTTCAACCCGCGCCTGGAAAAGGACGCGCAGGATGCGCGCATCGTCGTGTTTTCGGCCACCGCCGCCAACAACACCGCCGCCGAACTGCCCGAACTCGGCCACGGCGTCTTCACCTATTCGATCCTCGAAGGCCTGCGCGGCAAGGCCAGGACGTCCGACGGCGGTGTCACGCTGTTCGGCCTTGCCGATTACATTTCGCGCGAGGTGGTGAGGCTGACGTCATCAAAGCAGAAGCCGTTCTACTATGTCGGCGGCGTGGAGAACATCGTGCTCGCCGAGCCATGAGGGGACTGCGCCAAGACACCCCCCTCGCGCGACTGTGGCCGGCAATCGCAGCAATGCTATTCTGCCTCTTTACCCCACTCTTTCACGCCGTTGCCGCGCCCATAATTTGCCCGCCCGGCGCTGACAACTTTCCGCCCTTCTACGACGACGCCAAACTGTTCAAGGATGCCATCGCAAAGGTCGCCGATATCGAGCCATCGAACCAGCGGCTGACCGGCATCACAGTCCCGCATCATCTCCTGGCCGCAGACCTGGTGGCGCTGGGGTTCCGGGCGGCGTCCGGCTTCCGCTACAAGCGCATCGTTATCCTGTCGCCGGACCATTTCCACAAGACGCACAACCTGTACGCCACCTCGGTACGCGGCTTCGATACCGTGCTTGGTCCGGTCGCGGCGGACGTACAAGCAGTGCGCCAGCTCGAAACGCACGGCGACATGGTCGAGGAGTCCTGCCTGTTCGACAAGGAACATGGCGTGCACGCCCTGCTGCCTTTCCTGCACCACTACTTCCCCGATGCGAAAATCGTGCCGGTGGCGATGTCGGTCAAGGCGCGGCGCGGCGACTGGGACAGGCTGGCCGAGGCCCTGAAGCCGATAGTCGACCGGGACACACTGATCGTCGAATCCACCGACTTCTCGCACTATCTGCCGCAGCACGACGCACGGCGCTTCGACCAGCAGACGCTGAACATGCTCGCCGCCGGGTCGCTCGACGGCATAGCGGCGCTTCGCCAGCCCGATCACGCCGATTCCGTTGGCGCGCTGTACATCCAGACCAGGCTGCAGCGCGAACTGTTCGGCGCCCAGCCGCTGGTCGTCGCCAACGAGAATTCGCAGGAACACACGCCGGATTATGTCGAGCGGACCACCAGCTATGTCGTGGCGCTGTTCGGTGCCTTCGCTCCCGGTTTCAACAACCCGGCACGGCCGAAGGACAGGATCTACTATCTGGCCGGCGACGTGAATTTCGGCCGTGCCATGAAGAAGATACTGGTCCGCGACGGTGTTGCCGACCGGATCGTTGACAGCGTCCTGGCGCTCACCGGTTCACGGCCGCTGATCGTCAACCTCGAAGGCGTCATCCTGCCCAACGTGCCGGAAGCGATCGACGACATGACGCTGGCGATGCCGCAAGACCTGGCCGTCGACATGCTGAAGAGGCTGCATGTCGCCGGTGTCGGGCTCGCCAACAATCATGCCTATGATCTCGGCCCGTCAGGCTATGCCGAGACGCTGCGCGCGCTGAACGCAGCCGGCATCCCGCATTTCGGCCAGGGTGAGACGCTGGCGCTTGCCGATCTCGACCTTGTCGGCCTGACCGACATCGACACCAACGGCTCGAAGAACACTGATCTGCTGACGCCTGCCCTGCTTGACCGGCTGCTGCACGAAAACGCCGAGCGGCCGGTCGTCGCCTTCGTCCACTGGGGCCGCGAGTACAAGACCGAACCGTCGGCGCGCGAGGAGATGCTTGCCGACCAGATGCGGCTGCGTGGCGCATCGGTCATCGTCGGCGGCCATCCGCATGTATCGAGCGAGGCGATCGTTCCGCTTGCCGGCGGCGATGTTGCGGAGATCTATTCGCTCGGCAATTTCCTCTTCGACCAGAGCGCCGAGCGGTCGTCGGGATCGATGCTGGAACTGCGCGTCTTCGCCCAGGGCACGATGTTCACGAGGCTTTTGCCGCTGCCCAACTATTTCGAGATGGGCCGCAAATAGGCGCGCCAGGGTGTTGAGATTCAGGTCAGGCCGAGCTGGAGTCGAAGACGGGCGCGAAGCGACCAAACAAGGTAGGTTCCGAGAACCGGAGCGGAGCGTACTTAAAGTACGTGAGCACCGGAAGCGCAGGAAACTGCCGTTTGCAGGCCGGCATCACCTGAATATCAATACACCCTAACCGCAGCCGACCATATCGCGCGGCAGATAGCAGGCCGCCGGCTCGGTCTTGGTCTCGAACAGCGACTGCTTCGGCCGAAAATAGAAGAAGGTGACCGGCTTGCTCTCGCGCACGCTGCCATCGGCAAAATGCGCGGCGATGCTGAAGCTATGGATCGACGACATCGACGACCACATCTTCAGCCGCGCCGTGTAGGCGCTGATCTTTTTGTTGCCGCGCACCGGCATGGCGATGGTGTAATCATGCTTGCCGATCGGGAACTCGATGTTCTGGTAGCGCATCGCTTCCGGCGTGCCGCCGCCGCCATCGCCGCATTCGGCCATCGCTTCCGGCGTCTCGAAAACAGCCATGGTGATAGAGGTGCGGAACGGCTCGCTCTGCTGGTAGACATGACCCTCGTCGTCCGACCAGGAATAGTCGAACTTGCCGATCGCATTCAGCGTCATCGCCTGTTGCATGGTGCCGAGATAATCGGCGACCTCGCCGAACTTGATCTTGTTGGTGAGCTGGCTGCGGCAGACGTTGAGACTATCGACAGAAGGACAGGGAAACCGCCCCGTCTCCAGGCTGGCCGTGTCGACGCCAGCCTCTGCGAGCACGCTCTTGATCGACACGTCGACGCCCTCGCCGAAACTGCCGACATCCTTGCTGAACATGCGGCTGGGATCACCTGTCGGATTGCCTTCGTCGTCGACCGTGGTGAACTGGATCGACATCTTCATGTCCTTGGGCTCGCCCCAACCATTGTTGATGATCGAGAAATCCGGACGGAAGCCGACGCAGCCGAAATGCTCCGATATCGACAACATCGGCTTGCGATAGGCATCACTGGCGGCGACCTTCATTTCCAGACTGTCGAGCTTGACCCTGGACTGGTCTGACGTCTTCAGGTCGACCTCGGCAAAGGCCGGCGCCTCCTCCCAGTTCATACCTTCATAGACATTGCTGGTGGTGACCTGGCCGGTGCCGTTCCAGCTGTCATTGTACTGGTCCGACAGCGGATAGATCGCGATATCCTCGTCGCGCACCAGATGCTGGTACTGCATATCGGACTGCTGGGTCATGCGCTGGTCGACCGCAACGCCGATCTCGACCTTGTCGGCATCGCCGCCGCCGGTTTGCGCCTTGAGCAGCCCGCCGACCCTGGCATCGGCCAGCACGTCGGGACGCATTCCGCCGACCTCCTTGCCCATTGCCCATTGCGACTCGTAGATCGTGCCTCCGGCAAGCCGCGTGCGGCCCTTGCCGTTCTTCAACCCGTCGACAAATGAGCCGGCAAAAATCTCGCCGGTCTTCGACAGCAGTCGCCCCTCGCCATTCGGCGCGCCGGCGACGAACTGACCCTCATAGCGGTTGCCGTCGGCATCGACATGAATGCCCTTGCCGTCGAGTTGTCCGGCAAGCCAATGCCCCTCGAAAACCTCGCCAGAACGCAGCTCGAGCCGGCCTTGCCCGTCGGGCCGGCCATTGTGGACGTCACCGAAATAGCTGGAATAGATGGTTTTGGGATCATAGCTCGCCGAGCCACGCACCCGCCACACCAGCCTGCCCTTGCCGTTGATGGTGCCGTCCTCAGTGATCGTCCGGTCGGGCGACTGGCCAGCCGCCGGCTCCCAGACGAAGTCGAGGTTTTTCTCCGGATGGAAATCCCAAACCCGGACCATCCTGCGCAGCACCGAGCGCGTGTCTGCCTGGTAGAGGATCTGCACCCGTTCCGCCCAGGCGCCGCCGGCAGGACCGGTCGGCGGATCAGCGAAGGCCGGTGATAGCATCAGCGCGGCCAGCATCGATGCGGCCGCGATCCCGAACACCGTCCTTGTCCGCACCATCCCTTGAGCCCCTTTGGATGCCAACCCCTTGGCCCCTTAAGCGTAGTCGGCGAGCCGACCTCGTGCAAGAGAAGCCGCATCGGAAGCATCGGCATGAAAAAGGGCGGCGGGATTGCCCCGCCGCCCTTTGTCTTCACGGTGATTGCGCAGCGATTACTTGTACAGGCTGTTGATCCACTGGATGTTGGCCGCGTTCAGGCGCACGGCGGTGTTCGCGTCGGGGCTTTCGGCCACGTTGACGCCGGTGATGATGCGCTGCTTGGAGTTGTTGTCATAGGCATAGACCGAGCTGCCGCTCGACCCCGGGAACGTATCGCAATCATACTGGAAATATTCCGGAGCGATGTTTTCGGCATGCACTTCGCAGTTCGCCTTCCACATCGTGCCCATCGGCTTGTCGCCGGGGTAGCCGACGAGGTTGGCGGTGAAGTCGCCGAGATCGTCATAGTTGGCATAGCCCAGCCAGCCGAGGTTGGTGCCGACGTCCTGCTTCAGCGTGATGATGCCGAGATCCCACGGGATGACCGAACCATAATAGCCCTGGTAGTTGTCGATGAAGCCCTGCAGCACGTAAGCGCTCTCATAGGTGAAGGCGCCGAACGGTGCGTCGTCTGCTGTGCTGCCGTTGAGGCCTGGCACGAACAGATACTCGGACAGCCAGTCCTTGTCCTCATGGCTGTAGAGGCAGTGCGCCGCGGTAAGCACCGTGCGCGGGCCGATCAGCGTTGCCGAGCAGCTGCCATAGTTGCCCGTCTTCGGCGATTTGGCTTCGAGATAGCCGATTGCCGAGAACGGATAGGTCTTGGTGTTCTTGACCTGCTCACGGTCGTCGGTGCCGAAAACCTGACGGCCGGCTTCGCCTTCGCCAAGGTCAGGATCTTCGGTCTTGCGCTGCGCCCCGTCCTTTCCGTTGGCCGGCGCGTTCAGTTCCTTGATGATAAGATCCCGCAACGCTTCGCTCGGCTCGATCTTGATCTCCTTGCCATCGGCGGAACGTCCGACGATGCCATAGGATTTGACAGCCGTTGCCTCGTCAGCAAGCGGTGCGGCGCGGCTGTCTTCGTCAGTCAGCTTCGGCGACGCGATTGGTTTTGCCCGCCCGGGCTTATAGTCGCCTGAAGTTATGTCCCGCATGCTTTCGCCATTTCCGGCACTGGCGGAGCCAGGATCGGCGGCGAAAACCGGGACCGTCCACATTGCAGTTGAAAGCAATGCGGACGCAATGATAGCGTTTGTCAGTTTTGTCATGGTGAGACTCTCCCAAAAGTCAGCAAGGACTTGATCAAAATACAGAAATATTGTCGAGATCGTGGTGAAGCCGAAAAATGAGTTTGGTTACCGGCGCCTGAACCTGATCATCACGCCACGCGGTCTGTCGAAGGCCCCCGCCAAAGACACCCGCGCCGGTATACTGCCTAAATTAATACAACATTGGAATGACAAATCGCTTCCACGTAGCCCGTGGGGGGCTATAGGGTTTTGAACGGGTTCCGCACGGGAACGCGATCCGCGAAGCGACGCCGGTTTGCTGGCGACTGTTTCGCTGATCATGCGCCGGAGTGGCTCGTTCGGGAACGTGTCTCAGGAGGATTTCAGGTGCACATCATCCATCGGTTCAGGCCGATCGTCGCCGCGTCGGCGCTCGCCATCGCCTCGGCTCTTGCCACCGTCAGCGCCAGCCAGGCGGATGACACCGCCAGGCCCGAAGCGGCGGTCTCGCCGATGAAACGCGTTGCGGATGCCAAGGCCAAGGCTGCGGCGGAAAATCCCGAGGGTGCCGATCGCGTCTATGGCGGCAACCAGGCCGAAAAGGGCGCTTATCCGTTTCAGGTCGCGCTGCTCACCACCGACAGGCTGGACGAGAACCCGGCCTCGCAGGCCAATGCGCAATTCTGCGGCGGCAGCCTGATCGCGCCGCAATGGGTGCTGACGGCGGCCCACTGCCTCAACGACAAGGGCCAGCCGATTTCGCCCGACGCCGTCACCGTGCTGACCGGCGCCACCGATCTCAGCGAGGGCAAGCGCCACAAGGTGGTGGAGGTCGTCGTCAACGAGGGCTACAGCGAGCAAACGCTTGACAACGACCTCGGCCTGCTGCGGCTTGCAGAGCCGGCCGATGCGCCGACCATCAAGGTCACCCATGACGCCACACCCGACACCGGCAAGACCACTGTCACCGGCTGGGGCAAGATGCAGGATGGCACGTTTCCGACCACGCTGATGGTTGCCGACCTCGACCTGCAGCCCAACACCGCCTGCAACAGCGGCATCAAGGCCATCTATGCGCATGATCTGAAGGCCGCGCTTGGCGATCTGTCCCACCGCATGCGATATTCGGAAAAAGGCATCGACGCTGCCGCCAATGCGATTGCCGCCGACATGACAGACCCGCTGACCGGCAACATGATCTGCGCCGGCACCACCAGCGGCGTGCGCGATGCCTGCAACGGCGACAGCGGCGGTCCGCTGTTCATGACCGGCGCCGAGGGTCCGGTCCAGGTCGGCGTCGTCAGCTGGGGCGAAGGTCCGGCGGACGGAAGTGCGGCCTGCGGCCACAAGGACGCCTACGGCATCTACACACGGCTGGCCAACTACACCGGCTGGATCGAGACGAAAATGAAAACGCCGGCGCCAGCGCCGGCAAAGCCCAAGGCAGGGCTAGGCACCGCCCAGAAACCAGCCACGCCCTGAAGCGAAGGCAATTCGTCTCACATGAAAAACGGCGGGAGAGGTCCCGCCGTTTTTATTTGCCGGCTTACATGGCTTACTTTCTCGGTGGACCTTTGCGCTCGGCTGAAGCCGCCCACAAATTGATGTCGGACTCGCGCGCATAGCTATCGATCTCGGCGAGTTCGGCATCGCTGAAGTCAAGCACCTTGAGCGCGCCAACGCAGTCCTCGACCTGTTCCGGCCGGCTGGCACCGATCAGCGCCGAGGTCACCTTGCCCTTGCGCAGCACCCAGGCCAGCGCCATCTGCGCCAGTGTCTGGCCACGCTTGCCGGCGATGGCGTCGAGCGCCTTGATGTTGGCGATGGTCCTGTCGTTGATGAAGGCTGTCTTCAGCGACTTGCCCTGCGAGGCGCGGCTGCCTTCGGGAATGCCACCGAGATATTTGTCGGTCAGCATGCCTTGCGCCAGTGGCGAGAACACGATGGAGCCGACGCCTAGCCCTTCGAGCGTATCGAGCAAGCCGTCTTCCTCCACCCAGCGGTTAAGCATCGAATAGCTCGGCTGATGGATGACGCAAGGCGTGCCAAGCTGCTTCAAAATATCGGCGGCCTCGCGCGTGCGCTGCGAATTGTAGGACGAGATGCCGGCATAGAGCGCCTTGCCCGAGCGCACCGCATGGTCAAGTGCGCCCATCGTTTCTTCCAGCGGCGTATCGGGATCGAAGCGGTGCGAATAGAAGATGTCGACATAGTCGAGCCCCATCCGCTTCAGGCTCTGGTCGAGGCTGGCCAGCATGTACTTGCGCCCGCCCCATTCGCCGTAGGGACCGGCCCACATCTCGTAACCGGCCTTGGTCGAGATGATCAGCTCGTCGCGGTAACCGGCGAAGTCGGTGCGCAGGATTTCGCCGAAAGCAGTCTCGGCCGAGCCGGGCGGCGGACCGTAATTGTTGGCGAGGTCGAAATGCGTGATGCCAAGGTCGAAAGCCCGGCGCACGATCGCCTGCTTGGTCTTGTGCGGTGTGTCATTGCCGAAATTGTGCCACAGCCCCAGCGATATCGCCGGCAGCTTCAGGCCGGAGCGACCACAGCGGTTGTAGATCATGTTCTCGTAGCGGTTTTCGGCGGGGATGTAGGGCATGGGAAAATCCTCAAATGGAAGAGAGCCAGTCGGCTGCCATCGCGACAACGCGGCGAGTCGGCTCTGCCCCCACCCTTACCCCCTCCCGGCCGGAACGGGGAGAGGGTTGGGTGCCTGGTCTACTTCTTCTTCGCCAACAGCGCCTTGGCCTCCTTGACGCCAAGTGCGGCCGGCCGTTCGCAGCTGGTCTGCATGGCGACGAACTTGCCGGTTTCGCCTGAGCGCAACAGCCCAGTCATCACGTCGACGGCATGCAGCGCCAGTTCCATCGAGCAGCGGTGCGGCCTGCCTTCCGCGATCGCGACCGCCATGTCGGCGAGGCCTGCCGTGCGGTAGTTGGCCATCATGCCTTGCGAATGCAGCTCGTTGGGAACACCGAACGGATGCTTCCATTTCGGCAGCTTCTTGACCGGCTTGCTGTCTTCGGTGAAGCGAACGTCGCCGCCGAAGAAATTCGGATCCGGCACGAACACCGTGCCCGCCTCGCCATAGAGTTCCATCGGCGCGTGGCCATGCGCCCAGACGTCCCAACTGGTGTTCAGCGTCACCACGGCGCCGTTCTCGAACTCCAGCAGGCCGTGGATGGTCGTCGGCGTGTTGACCGGGATCTTTTCGCCCGCGCGCGGCTTCGAGCTGATGGTGCGTTCCTTGGCGGGCGTCGACGCGAAGGCCGCCACCTGCTTCACCGGCCCGATCAGCTGGATCAGATTGGTGATGTAGTACGGCCCGATGTCGAGCACCGGTCCCGCGCCGGGCTGGAAAAAGAAGTCCGGATTGGGGTGCCAGTGCTCCATGCCGTGGCCCATGACGTGGCAGGTACCGCTGGTGATCTTGCCGAGCTTGCCGGTGTCGATCAGGTCGCGGACCAGCTGATGCGCGCCGCCGAGGAACGTGTCGGGCGCCGAACCGATGCGCAGGCCTTTCGCCTCGGCGCGTTTCTTCAGGTCGAGCCCTTCCTTGACCGACAGCACGAAGGGCTTTTCCGAATAGACGTGCTTGCCCGCGTCCAGAGCCTGTTTCGACACCTCGTAGTGCACCGCCGGGATGGTCAGGTTGACGATGATGTCGATGTCGTCGGCCCTGAGCAGGTCGTCGACGGTTTCGGCGCGCAGCTTGAACTCCTTTGCCCGCGCCTTCGCCGCCTCCATGTTGATGTCGGCGCAGGCACGCATCTCGATGCCGCGGAACAGCGGCGCCAGCGAAAAATACGCCTTCGAGATGTTGCCGCAGCCGATGACGCCGATGCCAAGTTTCTTTGCCATGCTGATTGCTCCTAGTAGGTCTTGACGGCTGCGATCGAGCGGCGGGCGAAGCGCTCGATGTCGTTCGGGTTGTCCTGTTCCATGACGTAGTATTGGGCGCCGCTCTTGGCGCGCAGCACCTTGATCAGGCCGGCCCAGTCGATCGTGCCATGGCCGACATCCGACCAGCCATCCTCGTCCAACCCCTCGCCGGGCTTGGCCATGTCCTTGACGTGGACGGCGCTGATGCGCTTGCCGTATTTGTCGATCCACGCCAGCGGATCGTCGCCGCCGCGCACCACCCAGGCGACGTCGATTTCCCACCCGATGTCCGGCGCTGCCGCGAGGATAAGCTCCTGCGGCACCGAGCCGTCGGCAAGTTTCTTGAACTCGAAATCATGGTTGTGCCAGGCAAAGCCGTAGCCGGCCCTTTTCGCGGCGTCGCCAACCTTTGCCAGACGCTCGCCGAAACCGCGCCAGCCGGCGGCATCGGATGGGCGCTGGTCGGGCATCAGAAAAGGACAGATGAGCAGCGTGATGCCGAGTGTGTCGGCAATTTTGCGCACGCCGTCGAAATCGTTCTCGAGCGCGTCGATCGAGAAATGCCCGGTCGGCATGGCGAGCCCGTTCTTGTCGAGTTCGGCGCGAAAGGCCTTGGGATCATCATAGACGCCGCCGAAGCCTTCGACTTGGGTGTAACCGACCTTGCCGAGCGTCTCGAGGACGCCTTCCCAGGGTTGGAAATTGCGGGCGCTGTAAAGTTGGAATGACCAGTTCATCGTCTCTGTCCGTTCTGCTTGGGGAGGAGTGGGGCTTGGGAGCTACATGCGGTTGCCGGATTGGCTGTCGAACAGCGAGGCGCGGGCAGGATCAAAGCCGATCCGGATTGGCTCGCCATTGCGCAGCGTCTTTTCCGCCTCGACGCGGAAGGAGAAATTCTGACCGCCGAGCTTCGTCCATACCAGCGTATCGGAGCCCATCGGCTCGACGATCTCGACGGCGGCATCGATGGCAAAGGGCATGGCATTTGCCGCCTCGCCAAGGGCGACATGCTCGGGTCGGATACCGAACACGCAAGGGCCGCTGCTGTTGCCCGCTGCGTCGAAAGCGTAGCGGGCGAGCGGTATGGATACATTTCCGGTCTTGAAAGCCGCGGTGGCGCCGGTCTCGGCCTGCCCGTCGATGAAGTTCATCGCGGGTGAGCCGAGGAAGCCGGCGACGAAGCGGTTGACCGGCCGATTGTAGATGGTCTGTGGCGCATCGAGCTGCTGGATGACGCCACCCTTCATCACCGCGATGCGATCGGCCAGCGTCATCGCTTCGATCTGGTCGTGGGTGACATAGATCATCGTGTTCTGCAGCTTGCGATGCAGCAGCTTGATCTCGACGCGCAGCTCGGCGCGCAGCTTGGCGTCGAGATTGGACAGYGGCTCGTCGAACAGGAACACGTCGACATCGCGCACCAGCGCCCGTCCGATTGCCACGCGCTGGCGCTGGCCGCCGGACAGTGCTGCCGGTTTGCGTTGCAGCAGCGGCTCGATCTGCAGGATCTCGGCCGCCCGCGCGATCCGCTTGGCGATCTCGTCCTTCGGCGTGCCGGCGACACGCAACCCGAAGGACAGGTTCTTCTCCACCGTCATTTGCGGGTAGAGCGCATAGGACTGGAACACCATGCCGATGCCGCGATCCTTGGGCTCTTCCCAGGTGACGTTCTTGCCCTTGATGAAGATGCTGCCTTCGGAGACGTCGAGCAGGCCGGCAATGCAGTTGAGCAAGGTCGACTTGCCACAGCCCGAGGGCCCGAGCAGCACGATGAATTCGCCCTCGGCGACATCGAGATTAAGTGTCTCCAGTACGGTCACCACACCGAAGCTCAGCGACAGGTCCTGGATCGAAACGCTGGTACCGTTCTGCGCCATATCCACTAGCCTTTCACCGCGCCAGCGGCGATGCCGCGCACGAACCATCGTCCGGAGATGAAGTAGATGAGCAGAGGCACCGCAGCCGTCAGAATGGTTGCCGCCATGTTGACATTGTACTCCCTCACGCCGGTGGTGGTGTTGACGATATTGTTGAGCTGTACCGTCATTGGCCAGTTGGACCGCCCGGCAAACACGATACCGAACAGGAAGTCGTTCCAGATGCCGGTAACTTGCAGGATGACGGCGACGACGGTGATCGGCACCGACATCGGCAGCATGATGTAGAAAAAGATGCGCCAGAAACCCGCACCGTCGACACGCGCTGCCTTGAACAGCTCAACCGGTATTGCCGCGTAGAAATTGCGGAACAGCAGCGTCAGGATCGGCATCCCAAAGATGGTGTGCACGATGATGATGCCGGGGAGCGAGGCGAACAGCCCGACCGAGCTCAGCCCGATGATCAATGGATAGATCACGACCTGATAGGGCACGAAGGCGCCAAACACGAGCAACCCGAAGAGCAGATTGGCGCCCTTGTATGGCCAGAAGGTCAGCGCGTAACCGTTGATCGACGCGCAGATGATCGAGATGATCACGCTGGGCAGGGTGATCTTCACCGAATTGTAGAAGCCTGGACTGAGGCCGTTGCAATCGCGACCGGTGCAAGCGTGGAGCCAGGCGTCGGCCCAGGGTTGAAAGGTCGGCTCGCCCGGAAGGTTGAAAAGATGTCCCAGCCTGATCTCCGGCATCCCCTTCAATGAGGTGACGATCATGATGTAGACCGGGATGAGGAAAAAGAGGGCCGCAACGACCAGGAAAGCATAGATGCCGATGCGGCCGGCCGATATCCGTCGCGGTTTCGGCCCGAAGGGCGCCACGCCAGCCTGATGCGGTGCTTCCTGGAGCGGTTGAATTGCGGTGATCTGTCCGACGGTCATGCGCCCGCCTCCCGCAGGCGATTTCGCCGCCATAGTAGAATTCCGCTGAAAGCCAGCACGATCAGGACCGGCAGCAGCATCATCGTTGCCCCAGCCATGCCTTGGCCGACGTTCTGGCGAACGGTGATGAGCTGGATGACGTAGACTGCCGGCATGGACGTGGCGATGCCAGGCCCACCGCCGGTCATGGCAATGACCAGGTCGTAGACGCGCACCACGCCTACGCATTGGAGAACGAAGGCGGTGGCGAAGGCACCCTTCATCATCGGCGCCACGATGGAAACGTGCGTGCGCCAGGTCGGGATGCCGTCGACCCTCGCGGCTTTCCAGATATCCTCGTCAATGCCGCGTAGGCCGGCAAGCAGGATCGCCATCGTCACGCCCGAGCCCTGCCAGATGCCCGCCACGACCAGTGCGTACAGCGCGGTCTCGGCGCTGACCAGCGGGGCGAAGCTGAAACTCGACCAGCCCCAGTTGCGGAGCGCCTCCTGCAGGCCGAGGTTGGGGTCGAGCGCCCACTGCCATACCAGCCCGGTGACGATCAGCGACATGGCGAAAGGATACAGGAAGATCGAGCGGAACAGGTCCTCCTGGCGGATGCGCTGGTCCATGAAAACGGCGAGCAGGTGGCCGAACACCATGTTGCAGGTGATGGACATCAGGCCGAAGAACCAGATGTTGTTGACCGAGACGAGCCAGCGGTTGTCGGCCCAGAGGCGCCTGTACTGCGCCAGACCGACGAAATCGTAGGTGGGGAAGAGCTTCGAACTGGTGAAGGACCATAACACCGAGAAGCCGATGCCGATCACGAACACGCCGAGGGCAACGAGAATCATCGGTATTGTCCCGATGACGGCGGGCAGGTGAAATCTGTGCCTCCAGCTCTTCTGCATCGTCCGTCTTTCTCCGCTTTAACCGACGCCTTGAGGGTCGTTTGCCGACGCGAAAGTCAGCGTTGTCCGAACCACCGGGCTTCAGACCGCCGCAGCTTCCCGTCCTGCGATTGTCAGCCCGTTGCCGAGAAAAAAGAGTGCTTCCTGTCGGGTCGGGACGCGACCGAGGCGCCGCTGTAAGGGCGGCGCCTCGAGCACTGATCGTTTCCTAGTCGGAATTGCCGATGATCGTGGCGAACTTCGCGGTGGCGTCGTCAGCCGTCATGGAGTCGTCTGCGAAGAATTGCGCGACGAGCTCATTGAGCTGCTGATTGGTGTTCTCGGTGATGAACCGGTTCGTCGCAGTGACGATGTTGGCCGGGTCTTCCACCGCCTTCAGCGACTTCTGCATGCACGGGTCGGCTGTCGACATGTCGACATCGCCACGAACGGGCATGGAACCCTTGGCGTTGTTGAAGGCGACCTGGACCTCCGGGCTGATCAGCAGCGCCGCAAGACGCTTCTGCGCTGCTTCGACATCCGGATTGTTCTGCTTGAAGAACAGGATGATGTCGCCGTCGGTGCTGACCACCGGCTTGGCCTCGTTCAGGCCGATCATGCAGCCGAAATCCTTGACTCCGGTCATGCCGGCGGCCGCGAATTCGCCGCGCGCCCAGTCGCCCATCACCTGAAGTCCGGCCTTGCCGGTGATCACAAGGTTGGTGGTGTCGTTCCAGTTGCGGTTGGCATAGCCGTTGTCGGTGAACTGCTTCAGGGCCCTCAACTGCGTGAAGACGCCTTTCATCTCTGGGCTGCCGGCAATTTCGGCGCTCTTGGTGGTATACATCTTGTCGCGCTGGGCGACACCGAGAGCCTCGGTAACCATGTCCTGGAAGAGCAACTGAATCTGCCAGCCGTTTCCGTCGCCGCCGATGGCGAAGGGGATGAGGCCTGCCTCCTTGATCTTCGGCGCGACCGCGAGGAAATCGGCCAGGTTCTTCGGCTCCGGCACGCCCGCTTTCTCGAACACCGGCTTGGAGTACCAGGCCCAGTAATTCGAATGGATGTTGACCGGAACGCACCACCAGTGGCCGTCAACGAGGCAGGCGCTACCGATCGCCTTCGGGCGAATGACCTCATCCCACTTGCCGGCGGTCGCGACGTCCGTCAGGTCGAGCAGCTTGCCGCCCGAAATCAGTTCTTCGTACTGCCGGCCGGGATTGAACTGAGCGGCACCGGGCGGATCGCCGCCGAGCACGCGCTGCATGACGGTCGATCGGGCGGTCTCGCCGAGTGCGATGGCGCTGTCCACCCAGCGGTCGCCGTGGCCGTCATTGTCAAAGGCCTTTGCGAACTGCGACACCGCCGCCGACTCGCCCTTCGACGTCCACCAGTGAATCACTTCGAGGTCCGTCGCCGCGGCCGAACCGGCAAATTGCAGAGTAGCCGTCGCTGCCAGCGCAGCGGTCAAAAGTCTGTATCGCATTTCGGTTCCTCCCAGAATCTGAAACGTTACAGATTTTCGATACGGGAATTGCGTGACCTGCGCAACCCCATGAACGAAACGAGTTCGATATTTTTTCGAGCCGCGAACAAATTCACATGAGCAATCGCTTTTATATGCGCCGCAGCATGGATCGTTGCACTGCAAGACATCAAACTGCGCGTGAAAGCCGGCAAAGGCGATGATAAAAGCGATTTCTTCTGCAATCCCAATGGATTTCCGCAAGACAGCCGTCGGCCTCGCCGCGAGTGGCGGCACTCGATATTGGCAACCTGTAACGTTTCAGTATATTGACGCTTGCCGGGGCTGGAACGCATACCGTATCGCTGTGGCGGCGATTGCCGATCCGGCCTGCGGCTGCTATGCGCCTGACGGGCGGGACGAATGGACAGACGGCGTACGGAAAACAACGAAGAGGCGTTGGCGCAGGGGCGGCCGACTTTGAAGACGCTTGCCTTCATGACCGGGCTCGGCGTCACCACCGTGTCGCGTGCCTTGAAGGACGCCCCGGAAATCGGCGCCGAAACCAGGCGCCGCGTCCAGCTCGTCGCCAAGCAGATCGGCTACCGGCCGAACCGCGCGGGCGTGCGCTTGCGCACCGGCAGGACCAATGTCATCAGCCTCGTGCTCAACACCGAACGCGAGATCATGAGCTTCGTCTCGGACATCATCTACGGCGTTTCGGAGGTCATTGCCGACACACCCTACCATCTGATCGTCACGCCCTATTCGCGCTCGCAGGATCCGCTCGACCCCATACGCTATCTGGTCGAGACGGGCTCCGCCGACGGYGTCATCATCTCACGCACGCAGCCGAATGACCCACGGGCCCGCTACATGCTGGAGCACGGTATTCCCTTTGCCACGCATGGCCGCACCGAAATGGGGCTGGTCCACCCCTATCATGATTTCGACAACTACGCTTTTGCGGTGGAAGCCGTGCGTCGTCTGGCCGGCATCGGCCGCCGCCGGCTCGCTTTGTTGTCGCCGCCCGTCGGGCTGACCTACCACGGTCATACCGTCAACGGCTTTGCCGATGCGCTGAGCGAGGTTGGCGCCAGCGAAATCCCCTTCAACACTGTTTCTATCGACCATACGATCGAGCAGATCCGGAGCCGGACCGCGCAAGTGATGCACCGCGAAGACCGGCCGGACGGCTTCGTCAGCAGCGCCGCCGCGGCGACACTGGCCATCGTCGCCGGCATCGAGGATGCCGGCCTCAAGCTTGGCCGTGACGTCGATGTCGTGTCCAAGCAATCGTCGGACCTACTGCATCTGTTTCGCACGGAATTGCTGGTCGTCAACGAGAATTTCCGGCTGGCGGGCTCCGAACTCGCCCGCTCCGTTCTCGGCTGGATCGGCGGCGCCGCGCCCGGCACGCTGCAGAGCCTGAGCGTACCGAGCGAGGTCCTGGCCTATCGGCGCTCGCTGGATTAGCCATTTTTCAGCCAGCCGCACCGCTGCCCCACGGCCCGTGGAATGCGCCCGGTCCGTCGATACGCTCGAAGCCATGCGCACCAAAGAAGTCGCGCTGCGCCTGGATCAGGTTCGAGGTGCCGCGGCCCTGGCGGTAACTGTCAAAATAGGCAAGTGCGGAAGACAGCGCCGGCACCGGCGAGCCTGCCTCCGATGCCCTTGCCACGATACGCCGCAGCGACGGATGCGCTTCCTGCATCAGGGCGATAAAGGCCGGCGCCATCAGAAGATTGGTCGATGCGCCGCCGGAACCAAACGCCTCGGCCATGGTGTCGAGCATCTGCGAGCGGATGATGCAGCCGGCGCGCCAGATCCTGGCGATGGTCGGCATCGGCAGGTTCCAGTTGAACTCCTTGGAGGCGCCGCTCATCACAGCAAAGCCTTGCGCGTAGGCGGCGATCTTGCCGGCGAACAGCGCCAGTTCGAGATCTCCAAGCAATGCGTCCCTGTCGCCGGAAATCTTCGTCACGCCGATATTGCCATAGGCTTTTTCCGCCGCCTGCCGCTCGTCCTTGATCGACGACAGCACGCGCGCCGCCACGGCCGCCTCGATCGCGGTCGCCGGAATGCCGAGCTGCTGCGCCTCGATGACCGACCATTTGCCGGTGCCCTTCTGGCCGGCGCGGTCGAGGATGATATCGACCACCGGCTTGCCGGTCTTCGGATCGTCTGCGGCCAGCACCTTGGCGGTGATCTCGATCAGGTAGGAATTGAGCCTGCCCTTGTTCCAGTTGGAAAACACCGTGCCGATATCCTTCGGCCCCATGCCGAGGCCGTCGCGCAGGATGCCGTAGATTTCGGCGATCATCTGCATGTCGGCATATTCGATGCCGTTGTGGATGGTCTTGACGAAATGGCCGGCGCCGTCGGTGCCGAGCCACGCCGCGCAGGGCTCATCGTTGAATTTGGCGGAGATCGCGGTCAGCACCTTCTCGACGCGTTTCCAGGAATCCTCGGTGCCGCCGACCATGATCGACGGCCCGTGGCGCGCCCCCTCCTCGCCGCCGGACACGCCCATGCCTATGAAAGTCAGACCCGAGCCCGAAAGCTCGGAGAAGCGCCGCATCGTGTCACGGAAATTGGCGTTGCCGGCATCGATGACGATGTCGTTGGCCGACAGCACGCCACGCAAGGCTTCGATCTGTTCGTCGACCGGCTTGCCGGCCAGCACCATGATGATGATCGGGCGTGGCGGTCGGATCGCGGCGGCGAGTTCTTCCAGGCTGTAGCAAGGCACCACCATGTCCTTCAGCGCGCCGGCATTCTCGACGAAAGCGTCGGTGCGTGCCCTGGTGCGATTGAAGACAGCGATGCGGTGCCCGTGCTCGGCGATGTTGAGCGCCAGGTTGGAGCCCATCGTGCCAAGGCCGATCAGGCCGATTTCGGCTTTTTCCATCGTTTCTTCCCTGCTTTCGGATCTTGTTGGTTCGAGCTCGCGGTTTGCCGGGATGCCCATTCTTCGGCGAGATGATTGACGGGCCTTTCGGGCCGCGTCAACCGCCTCGCCGAATTGTGTTGCATCGGCCGAGTTCGGGGCACTTGGCGGTCCAGCTTTTACGGTCTGATATCGACAGGCGCTTCGATCTTCACCATCTCGAAGTCCGAGACCAGGATGTCGATGCGCACCGTCCAGCGGCCAGGAACCGGGATGACGAGGTCGTCGACACGCCAGCTGCCATCGCCGGGCTTGGTCGCGGCACGTTTGAGCGGCTCAATGCCTGAATCGGGCTTCGACAACACCAGCGTCACCTCCATGGCGTCGAGCGGTCCGAAATCGCCAGTCATGATGATCATCGAGGCGACGACCGGTCCGGTATGGCCGGGTGTGATGCTGAGATCCGCCATCGCTTGCAGCGCATGGATATGGACCGAAACCGGCTGCGCCGCGGCGATCGCCAGTGCCCGTGGCGGCGGCGTGAAGCGCCAGCCCGCGGCGACAGCGAAGATCGCCAGCACGATCAGCATTTCGACGCCGATCGAGCGGGCGAGCCTGCGCTGCACTTCCGTCGCTCCGGCCTCGGCCGATGCAGTGAGCTTCCAGCGATTGACGGCGGCAAGCGTGAACAGGAAGACCAGCAGCCCGAGCTTGATCAAGAGCAGCTTGCCATAAACGGTGCTGACCAGCGCCGCCGGCGTCTGCACCTGGATGACGGCAAGCACGATGCCGGCAGCGACAAGCACGGCCACCACCGGCACGATCATGCGTGAGAACCGCCGCAGGAATGGCGCGACCTCCGCCGACTGACCTTTCAGCGCCAGACAGAGCGGCATCAATGCGCCGGCCCAGAAGGCGATGCCGACGCCGTGCAGGAACACCATCGGTCGCGTCAGCCATTGCGGCTCGGCGGCACTGGCATGGCCGCTGGCGGCCAGCGCAATACCCACACCGGCAAGTCCAGCCAGCGCGACCGGCTTGGCGGCCAAGCGTGGCCCGGCCAGCGACAGCAGGCCGAGCCCCAGCGCGATCAAGGCGGCCAGCACCGTCCAGCCGAAGCTGGTATCGAGCCCGGTCCGCCAGATGACCGGCTGCGCCAGATGGGAGAGCGGCGCCCCGAGCGCATCAAGCCCCTGCAAGCCGAGCGACAGCGGGGCCGCGACCAGCCCGCACAGGATTGCCCCGATAGCGAAACGCCGGCCGGACGGCCCGCCCTGGGTCAGCCAGGCAAGGGCGAAAGCGCCGCCGACGCCAAGGAAAAGACCAATGTAGAGAAGAACCTTGCCGAGCCAGATTGCCGACCGCTGCGGCCAGTCGACGGCCTCGGAGGCGACCGGCGGCTCCGTTGGTGTGCCAATGGAAAACAGCAGCGAGCCGCCGACCGGATGACCATCGGCGGAGATGACGCGCCAGCTCAGCACATGCGTGCCGGATTTGAGGTCCTGCGGATTGTCGATTTCGACCGTCTGGTCGCTGAGGCGGAAAGCGGTCAGCGGAACCGGCGTGCCGTCGGGCTTCACCAGCGTCAGCACCAGCGGTGAGACCGGCTCGCTGAAGGTCAGCGAGAACTGTGCCGGCCCCTGTGCCAGCACCATACCGTCGGCCGGGTCGGTCTTGATCAACGCGGCATGGGCAAAGGCCGGACTAGTCGAGGCCATGGCGATGAGCAGCATCATCATCGCCAGAAAGCCCCCGGCAACCCGGCTGACGAGCTTGCTGGCCATGTGAATCATCCGCAGTGAGGATATCGCGATCATGCCATTGCCATGAAATGGCGGCGCATTCCGCGAACGAAGTGCGCCGCCGAAAGACATCATTTCTTCGGCAACAGCTTGATGCCGGGCGCCGGATTTTCCAGGGCGTCTTCATCCTGTCCTGCTGCCGGGATCTCGATCCAGCGATCGGCGGCGCCGTCGCATTCCTGCACGACAGGGAAGTAGAGCTTCTGGCCCACGGGCAGATCGGCCGTCAGCGTCGCGCGGAATACAAACTCGTCATAGAATTCATCCGGCAGGCTGCCGCCGCTCCAGTCGACTTCCTTGACCCCATCGGTCACCGCCTGACCGTAGAGCTGGTAGGATTTGTCGTACTTGCCCTTCTTGACCTGCAGCGTCCAGCCCGGCTTCGGCATCGGCTTCACCGCGATCACCCCTTCCGGGATCTGCACGCGCACGGCGATCGTCGCCTTGCCGTCGCAACCATGCGGCACGCGCAAGACAGCCTTGTAGGTCGAGCCGACGGCCGCTTCCTGGGTTTCGAGCGTGATGTGCGCGAAGACAGCACTTGTCCCGAGGAGAAAAAGCGCACCGGCCGACAAAAGGTACTTGTTCATAATGGTCCCTCTGATTTCAGATTTTGTCGAAATGGTGCGATCAATCGGCATGGTCGTCCGTGGCGCCGCCCATGCCCTCGACGGCGAAGTCGACGCTGACGGTGCCGGCCTTCTCGAAGGTCAACGTGGCGGAGAAGGTTTCGCCTTGCTTGGGTTGCCGTTTCAGGCCGATGAACATCAAATGATAGCCGCCAGGCGCCAGTGCGACCTTGCCGCCGGCCGGAATCTCCAGGCCGCCGGCAACGGGCCGCATGGTCATGACACCGTCCTTGACGCTCATTTCATGCAGTTCGGCCTTGTCCGAGATGTCGGTGGAAATCGACAGCAGCCGGTCCGACGTGCTGCCTTTGTTGGTGATGGTGAAATAGCCGCCGGCCACCTTGGCGCCTGCCGGCGTTGCACGTGACCAGGGGTGCCCGATCTCGAGATCGCCGATCTTGAACCCATGCGCGAAGCCGGTCTGGGCGCCGGCGAACAACAGCGCAAAAGCCAGTACGGCGATGCCAAGGCGCGCCTCGAAGCTGCGCAACAAGCTGCCGGGCATAGGACGCGCGGCGATGCGAAAAAATTGGGACATGGTTGCTCCATGAAGTGAAGGTCGCGCCGTTACCGGTCGCGGACAGTTTGATGTTTGGATGGGTACGCCCGCGAAAGGTTCCGCCGGGCAGACAGACTCAGGCCGTCCGCGGCGGCGCGCGCGGATTCGACGGCGAGCGCTCACGCGCAAAGTCGAGATGGATGGCCGCCGGAAAGACGAAGGCGACGGCCTCAAAGGAACGCGCCCCCAGTGCCAACCCCGCAACGGGTGGCGGCGCAAAGGCCGGCGAAAACATGCTGCAGCCAAGCACGCAACATGCCGGCAGATGCGACGGTGGCGGGTTGCCGCCAGGAAGCTGGGTCGCACCCTCACGGGTGCAGATGACGTTGCCGAAGGCATCGAGTTGTGACGCATTCGGCGCAGTGCCGAAGGCGAACGCACCGAGCGTCGACTGGAGCAGCAGCAGATGGGCCGCGACAAGCGCGACCAGAATGCTCCACCGCTTCTCCCGGCTGTTCAAACGATCTGCCTCATCAAGCAATCACCGGAGAGATACCTATCACGGGAGGGACAGGTCGAAAATCGGCAATTCGATGCTGCGGCAACGCGGCATATCAGGGTTTCAGGGGCGGCCGGCTCTCCGGGATCGAGGTCAGCAATGTCTGGCGCGCCGACTTCAGGTGCTTGCGGCAGGCGGCGTCGACCTTGCCGAGGTCGCGCGATTTGAGCGCCGCGATATAGGCGAGATGCTCACCGATCGCGACCTCGTTGCGCTCGCGCTCCTGCGCCTTGTTCCACTGGTAGTGATAGTGGAAGATCATGGCGATGACGTCGTAGAAATCGACGATGAAGCGGTTGTGCGACGCCCGGTGGATGAGCCGATGGAAGCGCTCATCCAGCTCCGAGAATTCGTTGAAGCGCGTGGCGATTTCGCTTGCCAGCTGGCGATGCTCGTCCTCCAGCCGGTCGAGATCGGTCCAGACCGCGCTGTCCTGCGGCAGAGCGGCGAAGGCCGCCGCCGACCGCAGTTCGAACATCTCGCGGATTTCGGTCAGTTCCAGCGCGAAGGCACGGGTAAAGCCCTTCAGCACCCAATGGCTGTTGCGGCGCTTCTCGATCAGGCCGAAGCGGGAGAAGCGGATCAGGAACTCGCGCACGCTGGTGGTGCCGACGCCGATCTCGCGCGCCAGTTCGAGCTCGTTGATCTGCATGCCTGCCTCGGCGCCGCTGGCGAGCAGCCGTCGCATGAACGACCGTTCGATGATCTCGGCTAGCGTGTCGGTCTCTTCCTCGGGGAAGAAATCATCGGGACGCGGTTCGCGCAGCACCGTCTTGGCGCGCTTGTTCCAGGCGATCAGCCCGGTCTCTTCCATGCGCGCCAAGATGGTGCGGACGGTCGTCCGGCTGACACCAAGCAATGTACCCAGCTCCGGCTCCGAAGGCAGGCTACGTGTTTCATCGAGCAGCCTGAGGCACCTGTTGTAGGCATCCTTGTAGACGTTGTTGCTCTTCGACATCCCTGACCCGTTGCACGCCGTCGCTTGCGGCTGCTGGCTTGAAGCGCAATATGACGTTCCCATGACCCCTGAAAAGCGAAATCGCTTTCGGAACACCCAAGGACATGCGGAACTCCCCAGCGAAAAAACAATTGACGCAAAACTGTTTTTTCACGATAAAAGACATTATCTTTTAACAGGCGCGTGTCAATCCGCCCGCGCATCCCAGGATCACCCAGGAAACCGCCCGTGAACGCCTCCAACAGCATTCTTCTGTCTCCCGCCGACAATGTCGCCGTCGCCAACGGCCGCATCGAGATCGGCACCACGCTGCCGGGCGGTGCCGTCGCCACTGCGCTGATCGAGCCCGGCCACAAGGTGGCCATCAAGCCGATCGCCGCCGGCGAGGCCGTGGTGAAATACGCCCAGGCAATCGGCCGCGCGACACAGGACATCGCGCCGGGCGAGCACGTTCATTCGCACAATCTGGTTTTCGAATCCGGCCGTTTGCCCGTAGTGCCGCCGAGCGAGGCCGAGCACGCGACAGAAGCCGACCGCAGCCGCACCTTCATGGGTTATCGCCGCGCCGATGGTCGTGCGGGTACGCGCAACTTCATCGGCATCATCGCCAGCGTCAATTGCTCGGCCACGGTTTGCCATGCCATCGCCGACCAAGCCAACCGGACCCTGCTGCCGAAATATCCCGGCATCGACGGTTTCGTCCCGATCGTCCACGGCCAGGGCTGCGGCATGAGCGGCACCGGCGACGGCATGATGGTGCTGCATCGCACGCTCGCCGGCTACGCCCGCCATCCCAATTTCGGCGGCGTGCTGATGGTCGGGCTCGGCTGCGAGGTCAATCAGCTCACCCTCTATGGCCAGAAGGGCGCCGCCGCCGGCAAGCGCCACTTCAACATCCAGGACGCGGGTGGCTCGCGCAAATCGGTCGAAAAGGCGATGCTGGTGCTGGCCGAGATCGCGGAGGAAGTCGGCCAGCTGAAGCGTGAGCCGATCCCGGTCAGTGAGATCGTCGTCGGCCTGCAATGCGGCGGCTCCGACGGCATGTCCGGCATTACGGCCAATCCGGCGCTGGGCGCAGCCGTCGATATCCTGGCCGGCGTCGGCGGCATCGGCATCCTTTCCGAGACAACCGAGATCTATGGTGCCGAACACCTGCTCGCCTATCGCGCGGCAACACCGGAGATCGCGCAGAAGCTCGACGGTTTCGTCAAGTGGTGGGAGGATCACGTCGCCAAGCATGGCGCCTCGATCGACAACAACCCCTCCCCCGGCAACAAGCGCGGCGGCCTCACCACCATCCTGGAGAAGTCGCTGGGCGCGGTCGCCAAGGGCGGCCAGACGCCGCTCAACGGCGTCTTCGGCTATGCCGAAAAGGTCACCGGCAACGGACTGGTGTTCATGGACACGCCCGGCTACGACCCGGTCTCGGCCACCGGACAGGTGGCGGGCGGGGCCAATGTCATCGTCTTCACCACCGGCCGCGGCTCGTGCTTCGGCTGCCGGCCGACGCCGTCGATCAAGGTCGCCAGCAACTCGACCATGTATCACACCATGGAAGAGGATATGGACGTCAACTGCGGCGTCATCGCCTCGGGCGAGAAAACCATCGCCGGCATGGGCCGCGAGATCTTCGAACTGATCGTCGAGACGGCTTCCGGCCGCAAGACCAAGAGCGAGGATTTCGGCTACGGCGACAACGAGTTCGTGCCCTGGCATCTTGGTGCAACGCTCTAACCCGTTGTTTTTGCGTAATTCCCAAGGGAAAGCGCTGTGCGCTTTTCCCGGGAAAGCCGTTACACGTCTTTCCTGGAATTGCACTAGATTGAACTGACATCTGAAGGCTGCAAACCGGACAACGGTCGGCAACAGGGAGGTTTTCGCATGAACAAGCGCCGCATCGGTCAGACCGCGCTCGAGGTCACCGAGATCAGCTTTGGCGGCGCCGCGATCGGCGGCCTCTACCGTGCCTGTTCGCGCGAGTCGGCGATGGAGACGCTGCAAGGCGCCTGGGAGGCCGGCCTGCGCTATTTCGACACCGCACCCTTCTACGGTTTCGGCCTGTCGGAACGCCGCTTCGGCGACTTCCTGCGCTACAAGCCGCGCGACTCCTATGTGCTGTCGACCAAGGTCGGCCGCCTGTTCCGCCCCGTGCCGGACGACCGTGTTCCCGATCACTCCTATGTCGACCCGCTGCCGTTCGCGCTGGACTACGACTATTCCTATGACGGCATCATGCGTTCGGTGGATTTCAGCTATGCGCGGCTTGGCCTCAACAAGATCGACATCCTGTTCGTCCACGACATCGGCGCCTATACGCATGGCGTCGAGAAAACCAAACTGCATTTTCGCGAGTTTATGGATGGCGGCCTCAAGGCACTCGAAGAGCTGAAGCGTTCCGGCGTCATTTCCGCCTATGGGCTTGGCGTCAACGAGGTCCAGATCTGCCTCGATGTGATGCGTCGCGCGCCACTTGATTGCATCCTGCTCGCCAGCCGCTATTCCTTGCTCGACCGCAGCGCCGAAGCGGAACTGCTGCCATTGTGCAGGGCACAACAGACGTCACTGGTCATCGGCGGTGTGTTCAACTCCGGCATCCTGGCGACCGGGCCTGTGCAAGGCGCGCATTTCGACTACCTGCCCGCCAACCACGACGTGCTGGACCGCGTCGGTGCGATGGAAAGGATCGCCACCGAGGGTGGCTATCCGCTGGCGGCTGCCGCGTTCCAGTTCCCCTTGCATGAACCCGCGGTCGCCACGGTGCTGACCGGCACCGCCAAGCTGGCAAACCTGACCCGCAACCTCGAATTGCTCGACGTCGACGTGCCCGAGGCGGAATACGCCAGATACCGACCCTATACGCTGGTGCAGGAGCTGGCGTGAAGCTCCCACCCCCCTGTGAAAGCTGACCCATGCTTCACATTCTTGCGATCTCACAAAAGAATGAATATTCCATATTGACTAAAGAGTGGAATTAATATTCCATGTCTTCACGGAACGAAACGGAAGCGTTTGACGGCGGCAAGGGAGGAGTGGCGCGGTTATCTTGCCCCTGCCAGACCTCGGCAGGGTGAAGCGAAACACCGCTTGCATCGGACAGGTCGATGCACTATCAAAACACTGTAAATGTTTTTTATTGATAAAGTTCTGTTTGGGCCACGCCTATCCGGACGGAGCTTCCGTAACGTTCACCGGGCGACTTAGGGAGGATTCCTAATGAAATTCGTAACCAGCATTCTCAACCGCCGCGCCGTGATGACGCTGGCAGCAGCTTCGATGCTCGCCGGCGTCATGCATTCGGTGCCGGCTTCGGCGGCGGACGTGACCATTCCGATCATCGTCAAGGACACGACGTCCTTCTACTGGCAGATCGTTCTGGCCGGCGCCCGCAAGGCCGGCAAGGACCTGGGCGTCAACGTACCGGAACTCGGCGCCCAGGCTGAAACCGACGTCAACGGCCAGATCTCGATCCTCGAGAATGCTGTCGCCGGCAACCCGGCCGCCGTCGTCATCGCGCCGACCGAAGCCAAGGCGCTTGGCAAGCCGATCGACGAAGCCGCTGCCAAGGTCAAGGTCATCGGCATCGACTCCGGCGCCGACTCCAAGGCCTTCACCTCGTTCCTCACCACCGACAACGTGCAGGGCGGCCGCGTGGCCGCGGACGGTCTTGCAGCAGCCATCGGCGAAGCCAATGGCGGTAAGGTCGAGGGCAAGGTCGCGTTGATCACGGCACTTCCCGGTGCCGGCTCGCTGGAACAGCGCGCCCAGGGCTTCAAGGAACAGCTCAAGGCAAAATATCCGGGCCTCGAGCTCGTCGCCGACAAATATGCCGACGGTCAGGCCACCACCGGCCTCAACATCGCCACCGATCTGATCACCGCCAATCCGGACCTGAAGGGCATCTTCGCCTCCAACCTGATCATGGCGCAGGGCGTCGGCCAGGCGATCGCCGAGAACAAACTTGCCGGCAAGGTCGGGCTGATCGGCTTCGACAGCGACGAGAAGCTGATCAAGTTCCTCAATGACGGCGTCATTTCCGGCCTCGTCGTCCAGGACCCGTACCGGATGGGCTATGACGGCATCAAGACGGCGCTCGCCGCCTCGAAGGGCGAGAAGGTCGAGGCCAATGTCGACACCGGCGCCAACCTCGTCACCAAGGCCAACATGAAAGACCCGAAGATCGACGCGCTGCTCAACCCGAAGCTCTGAGCCGTCGCATCCAAATCGTTTCCGGGGCCTCGCGCCCCGGAAACATCCACTGCCGGCACAAACGGCTTGGCAATCCACAAGCTTGAGCTAGGCTGCCTTTCGAGGCCTATCCTTGCCTTGCAGCGTGCCAATCGTGAGGCCAATCTGGGAGGATTGTCATGACGTCGACGGCGCAGGACCTGCATCCGGCACCCGTGCTGGAACCAGGGCGGACCATCCTCGAATTGCGCGGGTTGGAGAAGCGCTACCCCGGCACTCACGCGCTGAAGCCGGTCAACCTCGCTTTCAAATCCGGCGAGATCCACGCCATCGTCGGCGAGAACGGCGCCGGCAAATCAACGCTCATCAAGCTTCTCACCGGCGTCATGCCGCGCACCTCCGGAGAGGTGGTCTGGGAGGGCCAGCCGGCAGCCTTGGCGACACCGCATGAGGCGATGGCACTCGGCATCAATGCCGTGCACCAGGAGGTCGTGCTCTGCCGTCATCTGACGGTGGCAGCCAACATGTTCCTCGGCGAGGAGAATTCGCGCTTCGGCATCCTGCAGCAACGCGCCATGGTCAAGGAAGCACAGAAGATCATCGACGATCTCGGCTTCGATCTGCCGGCGCATGTCACGCTCGGCGACCTCACCATCGGCCAGCAGCAGCTGATCGCCGCCGCCCGCGCCACCGTGCGCGGCACGAAATTCCTGATCTTCGACGAGCCGACCGCCTACCTGACCCGCAAGGAGGCCGACCAGCTCTTCACCCTGATCCGCCGGCTGAAGGGCGAGGGCGTGACGATCATCTACATCAGCCACCGCATGGAGGAAGTGTTCGAGCTGGCCGATCGTGTTTCCGTGCTGCGCGACGGCACGCTGGTCGGCACCCGCAACATCGCCGAGACCAACGACGCGGAGCTGGTCAAGATGATGATCAACCGCTCGATCGAACAGATCTACCACAAGGAACATTTCACACCGGGCGCGGCGATCCTCGAATCCAGGAACCTTTCCGGCAAAGGCTTCGAGAATGTATCGATGACGGTCCGAGCCGGCGAAATCGTCGGGCTCTACGGCCTGATCGGCGCCGGGCGCAGCGAGTTCGTCACCACGCTTTACGGCCGCCACCGTAAATCGGCCGGCCAGATCCTGTGGGAAGGCAAGCCGGTCCAGATCAACTCCGAGCATGACGCGATCAAGCTTGGCATGGCGCTGGCACCGGAAAGCCGTCGCGATCAGGGTCTCTGCCTCAACCTTTCGGTCGGCCTCAATCTCAACCTGCCGATCTACAAGCGCATCTCGAACAATCTGCTGATCTCCAATGCGCAGGAAAGGACCCAGGCCGACCGCCAGATCGCCGATCTCAGGATCAAGACGCCGACGCGCAGTGCACTGGCGTCCAGCCTGTCCGGTGGCAACCAACAGAAGATCGTCATCGGCAAATGGCTGGCCCACGGCGCGAGGCTGTTCATCTTCGACGAGCCAACGGTCGGCGTCGACGTCGGCACCAAGGCCGAGATCTACCGCCTGTTCAGCGTGTTGTTGTCGAAGGGAGCCGGCATCATCCTGATCTCGTCCTACCTGCCCGAGGTCTACGAATTGGCCGACACGTTGCACGTATTCCGCCGCGGCAAACTGGTGGCCACGCACGGGTTCCGCACCGCCGACCATGAGGAAATTCTCACACAGGCACTCGCCGAGAAACAAGAAAAGCTGGGAGAACAGATATGAGCACCGAGGCGATTCCTGCCGAGAAACCGAAGCGCAACTACAATGCCCTGTTCGGGCTGACGCTGCTGGCGCTGCTGGTGCTGCTGTGGGTCATCCTGTCACTGTCGACATCAAGCTTTGCTTCGGCCAACAACATCTCGAACCTGCTGCGCCAGGGCTCGATGATCGCCATCCTGGCCGTCGGCCAGACCTTCGTCATCATCACCGGCGGCATCGATCTTTCGGTCGGCGCCGTGGTTGGCTTCGCCACAGTCATTGCCGCGATGCTGATCAATGCCGGCATCCCGGTCTTCCTCGCCATCCTTATCACCTTGCTGGTCGGCGTCGCCATCGGCCTGTTCCATGGCTTCGGCATCGTCAAGATGGGGCTGCCACCCTTCATCATCACGCTGGCAACGCTGACGTCGTTGCGCGGCATCGGTCTTTTGATGACCAACGGCAATTCGATATCGATCAACAACGATGCCTTTCAGGAGTTCTCGCGCAACTCCTTCCTCGGCGTCCCCAACCTGTTCTGGATGGTGATCCTGGTCGGCATTCCGGCCTACATCTTCCTCCATCACAGCCGTTGGGGCCGGTATTTGTTCTCGGTCGGCTCCAATGCCGAGGCCTCGCGCCTGTCCGGCGTCAACGTCCAGCGAACCATCTACATGGCTTACACGCTGTCGGGTCTCTGCGCGGCGTTCGTCGGCGTGTTGCTGGCCTCACGCATCGGCATCGGCAACCCGACCCAGGCCGAGGGTTGGGAACTGCAAGCGATCGCGTCGTCGGTAATCGGCGGCACCTCGCTATTCGGCGCGGTCGGCTCGGTGCACGGGCCGCTGCTCGGCGCCTTCATTCTGGCCACCATCAACAACGGCGCCAATCTCTTGAACGTCAACGCCTTCTGGCAGCGCATCATCACCGGCGCGCTGATCATCATCATCGTCTATTTCGACGGGCTGCGACGCCGCGGTAGCAAGTGACCATAATTTGAGATCGATCGCCGGCCCTGTCGCGAAAATGGGCCGGCGATTTTCATGACAAACTGGATTGAAGCATGAAAGCCGTCGTCTGCCGCTCGCCTGGCGAGCTCGTCCTGGAAGACCGTCCGGCGCCGAGCGCGCCACCTCCCGGCTGGGCGCTGGTGGCTGTCAGCCATGTCGGCATCTGCGGCACCGACTATCATATCTTCGAAGGCAAGCACCCATTCCTCGCCTATCCCCGCATCATGGGCCATGAAGTGTCGGGAACGATCGTCGAGACCGGCGAAGGCGTTGAACTTTCCGCTGGCGAGCCGGTGGTCATCAATCCCTATCTTTCCTGCGGCAAGTGCATCGCCTGCCGGCACGGCAAGCCGAATTGCTGCGTCAGGATCGAGGTGCTCGGCGTCCATCGCGACGGCGCCATGTGCGAACGGATTCTGGTGCCGGCACAAAACCTCTATCCGGCAAACGGCCTGTCGCTGGCCGACGCCGCCGCTGTCGAGTTCCTGGCCATCGGCGCGCATGCTGTGCGACGCGCAAGCGCCGATCCCGGCGCCCGCACGCTGGTCATCGGCGCCGGTCCGATCGGGCTCGGCACTGCCATCTTCGCCGGCATCGCCGGGCTTGACGTGACGCTGCTCGACATGAGCAGCGAAAGGCTTGCCTTTGCCGCGAATGAGCTCGGTTTCAAGACCCTCGATGGTTCGCGCGGCGCGGTGCCCGATCTGGTCGGGCAGGCGACGGGCGGCGAAGGCTTCGATGTGGTCTTCGACGCCACCGGAAACACCCAGTCGGTGCAGTCGGCCTTCACCCATGTCGCGCATGGCGGAACACTGGTGCTGGTCAGCGTCGTCAAGGATGACATCACCTTCTCCGATCCGGAATTCCACAAGCGCGAGATGACTCTGATCGGCAGTCGCAATGCGTTGCGCGCCGACTTCGACCACGTCGCCGCCTCGATCCGCAACGGCGCCGTGCCATTGGCCAAGCTCGTCACCCACCGCACCACGCTGGCCGGCACGCCACATGATCTCGCGCGCTGGGCACACGAGAAATCGGGGCTGATCAAGGCTGTGATAGAAGTCGGATGAGTGCAATTCCAGGAAAAGTGTAAAGCGGTTCTCCCGGGAAAAGCGCTTAGCGCCTTCCCTAAGGGAACTGCGTTCGACAATCTAGGCAACCGGCGGTGTCGGCTCACAACGCCGACAATTTGAGTTCGACCCGCTCGGCCGGGAACCGTGACTCGGAAAACTGGATCGGCTGGCCGTCGGGTGTGACGTTGACGGCGACCGTGACCAGCACGATGGCGCCGGGCTGCAGGTCGAGGTCGGCAAGGTCGGCGGCATCGGCATGGCGCGCTGACAGCATGGTCGATTGCCTGAGATAATCGTCTATGCCGAAACGCGCCAGCGACGCGGTGATCGAGCCGGTTTCAGCCATGGCGGCATCGATGCCGGCAAAGCGCCTGGCCTCGAACCAGCCGGCAGCGCGCGACACCGGACGACCATCGGCTTCGCCGCGCGTTTCCAGCCGGATCACGTTTGTCCCCCTAGCTAGGCCAAGCCCCTCGGCGACGCGCTGGCTGGCCGGCTCCACCGATGAGGAAAGCAGGACTATATGCCGTTCCGACGCCTGCCCTTGCAGGCCTGCCGAAAAGCGTGTGCGCGCGCCGATCGGATAGGACAGCCGCTTGCGCGACAGCACGAATGTGCCGCGTCCCTGTTCGGCCCGCAGCACCCCTTCCTGCACAAGGGCTGCTATGGCACTGCGCACCGTGTGACGGTTGACGCCATAGCGCTCGGCCAGCGCAACCTCCGGCGGCAGCGCTGCATTCTCGGCGAAATCGCCGATGGCGATCGCATGCAGGATCTTGTCGGCGATCTGCCGCCACAGCGAGACACCACTCCGCCGCTCGATGCCGTCCGCTTCCAGCTGCCCGACCATTAATTGCCCCAGCCTCCCATTGCTTGTCATCCACCCGTCATGGACTCGCGATAGATAATAGGTATAATTTGTATAGTTGTCTATATCAATAGACAAATCTAGCCAAGAGGAATGTTGCTCATGCGAGGACAGGAAGCCCGCGATCAGGCCGAGCGCAAGGCCGCCATGGCAACACTGGCGCAATCCAGCGGCGATGACGTCGTCCGGCTCTGGAACGCTACCGGGCTGCCCTCGGAAGCTGAGCTGCTGCGCGGCCCGGAGACCGGCTTGGTCACCGTGCGCGGCCGCATCGGCGGTGGCGGCTCCCCTTTCAATGTTGGTGAGACGACCGTTACCCGCGCCACTGTCCGGCTGCCGTCCGGACAGGTCGGCCATTGCTACGCGCTTGGCCGCGACAAGCAGAAGGCGAGGCTGGCGGCAATCGCCGACGCGTTGTGGCAGGACCCGGCGCGTCGCGCCGAGGTCGAGACCGGGCTCATAGCGCCTCTGCGGTCGGCTCTGGCCACGGCGCATGAACGGCGCCGCGCCGAGACGGCGGCAACGAAGGTGGATTTCTTCACCATGGTTCGCGGAGAAGACTGATGGAGATCGCAGCGCAATCGATCGAAGGCGGATTCGCCGATCCGGTCTTCGACGCCCAGATCGTGTTTCGCGCGGTCATGGACGCGATGGCGCGGCCGGGCAGCGTGCAACCCCTGCCCGCCTTCGCCCGCCCGCCGGTGCCGCTTTCAGCGACCGCCGGCGCCGTAGCGCTGGCGCTTTGCGACAACGACACCCAACTCTGGCTCGACCCGGCTTTGCAGGCCTCTACCGCGATCAAATCCTGGCTTGGTTTCCACACCGGTGCGCCCTTGGCCAACACGCCGGCCGATGCGCATTTCGCTTTGATCGCCACGCCGGCCGAGATGATGGCGCTCGATGGTTTTTCGCAAGGCACGCAGGACTATCCCGACCGCTCCACCACGCTGATCCTGCAAGTCAGTGATCTCGTTTCGGGTGCCCCGCTGCTGCTCGAAGGCCCCGGCATCGAAACCAGTGCCACGATCGCACCGGCGCAGATGCCGCGTCATTTCGTCGAACAGTGGAAGCAGAATAACCAGCGCTTTCCGCGCGGCGTGGATATCATCCTCGCCACATCGGATGGCGTCGCCTGTCTGCCGCGCACAACGCGCATCAAGACGATGGGGGCCTGAGATGTATGTCGCGGTAAAAGGTGGCGAAGCGGCCATTGCCAACGCCCACAGCCTGCTCGCCGACCGCCGGCGCGGCGACCGTTCGGTGCCCGCCCTTCGCCTCGACCAGATCGTCGAACAGTTGGCGCTTGGCGTCGACCGGGTGATGAGCGAAGGCTCGCTCTACGACCGGGAACTGGCGGCGGTTGCCATCGTCCAGGCGCGCGGCGACCTGATCGAGGCGATCTTCCTGGTGCGCGCCTACCGCACCACGTTGCCGCGCTTCGGCTATTCCAAGGCGATCGACACCGCCACCATGCTGGTCGAGCGGCGCGTTTCGGCGACCTACAAGGACCTGCCCGGCGGCCAGCTGCTCGGCCCGACCTTCGACTACACGCACCGGCTGCTCGACCCCGAGCTTGCCGCCGGCGGCGATGTCGTCGAGCCGCTGCAGCGCGAGACCGAAACGCAGGCCATGCCCCGCGTCTCGGCGATCCTTGCTCGCGAGGGCCTGATCGAGCCGGATGGCGAGATGCCGCAGGACCATGTCCCCGGCGACATCACCCGCGAGCCGCTGGAATTCCCGATGGCGCGCGACATCCGCCTGCAGGCGCTGTCACGCGGCGATGAGGGCTTCTTGCTGGCGCTCGGCTATTCCACGCAGCGCGGCTATGCCCGTAACCATCCCTTCGTCGGCGAGATCCGCATCGGCGAGGTCGAGCTGGAACTGGATGTCCCCGAACTCCCGTTCGCCGTGCCGCTCGGCACCGTGCGGATCACCGAATGCCAGATGGTCAACCAGTTCAAGGGCTCGGCCAAGGCGCCGCCGCAATTCACCCGCGGCTACGGCATGGTCTTCGGCCAGAGCGAGCGCAAGGCGATGGCGATGGCGCTGTGCGATCGGGCATTGCGCGCTTCGGAACTCGGCGAAGATGTCGTCGCCGCCGCGCAGGACGAGGAGTTCGTCATCTCGCATTCCGACAATGTCCAGGCTACCGGCTTCGTCGAGCACCTAAAGCTGCCGCACTATGTCGACTTCCAGGCCGAACTCGACCTCGTGCGCCGCATGCGCGCCGAATATGACGCCCGCGAAAACCCGGTGAAGGCGGACGACAAGAGGGAGGCCGCGGAATGACCGCTCAACCGACCGACATCGCCACCTACAACTTCGCCTATCTCGACGAACAGACCAAGCGGATGATCCGCCGCGCGATCCTCAAGGGCATCGCCATCCCCGGCTATCAAGTGCCGTTCGCCTCGCGCGAAATGCCGATGCCCTATGGCTGGGGCACCGGCGGCGTCCAGGTCACCGCCTCGATCATCGGTCCCGACGATGTCTTGAAGGTCATCGACCAGGGCGCCGACGACACCACCAATGCGGTGTCGATCCGCGCCTTCTTCAAGAAGGTCGCCAATGTCGCGGTGACGACCGATACCGCCAGCGCCACCATCATCCAGACCCGCCACCGCATCCCCGAGCATCCGCTGACGGCGGGCCAGGTGCTGGTCTATCAGGTGCCGATTCCCGAGCCGCTGCGCTTCCTCGAGCCGCGCGAGACCGAAACGCGCAAGATGCATGCGCTGGAGGAATATGGCCTGATGCATGTCAAGCTCTATGAGGACATCGCCAGGCACGGCCGCATCGCCACCACCTACGCCTATCCGGTCAAGGTCGAGGGTCGCTATGTGATGGACCCGTCGCCGACGCCAAAATTCGACAATCCCAAGATGCACCGCTCGCCGGCCTTACAGCTGTTCGGCGCCGGCCGCGAAAAGCGTATCTATGCCGTGCCGCCGTTCACCGAAGTGGTCAGCCTCGACTTCGAGGATCATCCGTTCGAGGTGCAGACCTTCGACCAGCCCTGCGCGCTGTGCGCGGCCGAGAATGTCTATCTCGACGAAGTCATCCTCGACGACCATGGCGGCCACATGTTCGTCTGCTCCGACACCGATCACTGCGAGAAGCGGCGTGAAGAGGGCCATCGCGGCCATCTTGCCCCCCATACCGCTGGCGAGGAGATTCAGGCCATCCGGGACCACTCCAATGGGTAGCTCTTTCGTTGAAGTAGATGAAAAGGGCTTCTGGATGAACGACAGCCTGCTGTGTCTTTGGCTGCGTTTGCTCGCATTGCATGTCCAATCCAATCTCGATCAGTCGGCTCCAGAAATGGTCGCCCGGGAAGAATGGCTTTTGCAATCCGAGTGCCATGCTCCAGGTATCGTTGTCGTAGATTTGGACCGCGTAGCGCACGATCAGAACGCGAAGCAAAAAGTGGTCAGCGCGATAGGGCGACTCCTCTCGATGTTGGAGAAACACGCAAGGATGCTCGAACCCGCCACGATTAATCTTCTCGGACTCAGCATTATTTGGTCACACCCAATCGAGACCAGTCGGCTGCTCGAAATCGGCAACGCATTTCTCGACCTGTTCGCCGGCAAAATCACGACGGGAGCAGATAGCACAGAATTCATGCCAGGATCCCGTCCATGACCGACGAACCATTGCTACGCGTCTCGGCGCTCTCCAAATTCTACGGCTCGCGCGTCGGCTGCGACAACGTCTCCTTCGACCTGTGGCCGGGCGAAGTTCTGGCAGTGGTCGGCGAGTCCGGTTCCGGCAAGACGACCCTGCTCAACTGCCTGTCGACCCGGCTGTTGCCGAGTTCCGGCACCGCCAGTTATCGTATGCGCGACGGCCAGTTCCGCGAGCTTTACCGGATGAGCGAGGCCGAGCGCCGCTTTCTGATGCGCACCGACTGGGGGTTTGTCCACCAGAACCCGGCCGACGGCCTGCGCATGACGGTGTCGGCCGGCGCCAATGTCGGCGAACGGCTGATGGCGGTCGGCGACCGCCACTATGGAAAGATCCGCGCCACGGCCGTCGACTGGCTGTCGCGCGTCGAGATCGACGAAGACCGCATCGACGACGAGCCGCGCGCCTTTTCCGGCGGCATGCGCCAGCGCCTGCAGATCGCCCGCAACCTCGTCACCGGGCCACGGCTGGTGTTCATGGATGAGCCGACGGGCGGCCTCGACGTCTCGGTGCAGGCACGCCTGCTCGACCTGCTGCGCGGCCTGGTCACCGACCTTGGTCTCGCCGCCATCGTCGTCACCCACGACCTTGCCGTGGCGCGTCTTCTGTCGCAGCGCATGATGGTGATGAAGGATGGCCGCGTCGTCGAAAGCGGTCTCACCGACCGCGTACTCGATGACCCGCGCGCGCCCTACACCCAGCTTCTCGTTTCCTCGATACTTCAGGTGTAGCCCATGCCGACGCCCCTCGTTGTCTCCGACGTCGCCAAGAGCTTCACCATGCATCTGCGCGACGGCATCAAACTGCCTGTAGTCGCCGGTGTTTCGTTCTCGATCAGGGCTGGTGAATGCACCGTGCTCGGCGGCCCGTCCGGCGCCGGCAAGAGCTCGATCCTGAAGATGCTCTACGGCAACTACGCCGTCGACGAGGGCCAGATCATCGTCAAGCACGATGACGGGCTGATTGATCTCGCCACCGCCAGTCCGCGCACCGTGCTTTCCATACGCCGGCAAACGATCGGCTATGTCAGCCAGTTCCTGCGCACCGTGCCGCGCGTCTCGGCGCTGGATGTCGTCGCCGAACCGTTGGTCGAGCGCGGCGAGGACCGCGAGAACGCGCGCGGCAAGGCACGCGCCTTGCTGGCGCAGCTCAACCTGCCGGAGAAACTCTGGGCGTTGCCACCGGCAACCTTCTCCGGCGGCGAGCAACAGCGCGTCAACATCGCGCGCGGCTTCATCACCGAGCACCCGATCCTGCTGCTCGACGAACCGACCGCCTCGCTCGATGCCAGGAACCGCGACGTGGTGATCGAACTCATCGCCGCCAAGAAAGCCGCGGGCGTCGCCCTGCTCGGCATCTTCCACGACCACGACGTGCGTGAGGCGGTCGCCGACCGCATTATCGACGTCACCGCTTTCGCGCCCGGAAAAATCGCCGCATGACGAAAAAACTGTCGGAGACGCCGCTGATCCACCCGACGGCGGACGTACAGAACTCGACGCTTGGCCGCTGGACCGAGATCGCCGACCGCAGCCGGGTTTCCGAGAGCATCCTCGGCGACTATTCCTACATGATGCAGGACTGCGCCGTCTGGTGCGCGACGATCGGCAAGTTTTCCAACATTGCAGCCAGCGTGCGCATCAACGCCACCAACCACCCGACATGGCGGCCGACGCTGCACCATTTCACCTACCGCGCCTCCGACTATTGGGACGACGCCGAGCACGAGAGCGAGTTCTTCGCCCAGCGACGCGCCAAGCGGGTCACCATCGGCCACGACACCTGGCTCGGTCACGGCTCGACCATCCTGCCCGGCGTCACTGTTGGCGATGGCGCCGCGGTCGGCGCCGGTGCCGTCGTCTCGAAGGATGTCGCACCTTACACCATCGTCGGCGGCGTGCCGGCCAGACCGATCCGCGAGCGTTTCGACCGCCGCACCGCCGAACGCTACCAGGCGCTCGCCTGGTGGGACTGGGACCATGCCAAGCTGCGGACAGCACTGGATGATTTCCGGGAACTGTCGGCCGAGGCCTTTCTGGAAAAATATTGCGAATAGGCGATCACATCATTGTCATGGGTGAGCCTGTTTCATCTCCCTGACACATCGCCGGGGCAGGACGCCATCTGCCCTGGAGATCGCAAATGCCTGTTTCTGTCAGACCCTCGCTCGCCGGATTCTTTGCCGGCTCCAATCCGAAGCCGCCCGTTCATCTCGGCACGCGCTACGACATGTCGGGCAATTTCCTGATCGAGCCCGGCAACACGGTCGTCAGCCATCTCGTCAGCGGTTCGCCCTCCGAGGCCGTGGTGCTTGCGGTGCGCGACCGGATGCTGGCGATGCCCGATGCCGACCGGCTGGCCTTCACCCCCGTCTCCAGCCTGCACATGACGCTGTTCCAGGGCATCATCGAATATCGCCGCCGCTTGCCCTACTGGCCACATGACGTGCCGCTCGACACCAGCATCGACGCCATGACCCGCCTCTATTTGGAACGCTTGAAGGGATTCAAGGGCCTCGGCCCGTTCAACATCAAGGTGGTCGAAATCGTACCGACCGGCCTTACCGTTGCCGGCGCGACCGACGAGGACGTGCGCATCATGGGCGCATGRCGCGATGCCTTGGCGGTGCCGTTCGGCTACAGGCATCCCGATCACGACAGCTACGTCTTCCACATCACCTTCGCCTATCAGATCCAGCGTCTTGCGGATGACAGGGCGGCCGTATGGCAGCAACTGTTCGATGACTCTCTCGCGCTTTTCGCGCGGCAGGCTCCGGCGATCGAGATCAAGGCGCCGGCCTTCTGCAGCTTCAGGGACATGGAGCATTTCGAGGAGTTGCAGGTGCTCGGCTGATCGACACCGACAGGCGCCTGACGCCGCGCCTGTGGGCAGTAACAAAACTGACATCAATCCGACACCGCAGGTTCATGGCGCTGCGCTAGCGAAGTTCTTAACAGACCTTCAACGCGACTGGACTGGAAACGACCATGTCAGCCACGCTCGAAATCCGCGGCGTCACCCGACGATTTGGCAAGAACACTGCCGTCAGCGATATCAACGTCTCGATCCCGCAGGGTCAGATGGTTGGCATCATAGGCCGTTCGGGTGCGGGCAAATCAACCCTTCTTCGCATGATCAATCGTCTCATCGACCCCAGCCAGGGATCGATTTTTTTTGACGGCGCCGAGGTCTCCCAGCTCCGCGGTTCGCCGCTCCGGCGCTGGCAGCGCGACTGCGCCATGATCTTCCAGCAATTCAACCTGGTGCCGCGCCTCGACGTGCTGACCAATGTGCTGCTCGGCAAGCTGAACCACCGTTCGACCATGTCAAACCTGCTCGGCATGTTTTCCCGCGCCGAGTGCGCCGAGGCGGTCGCCGCGCTCGAGCGGCTCGACATCGCCCGCACCGCAATGCAGCCTGCCGGCACTTTGTCGGGCGGCCAGCAGCAGCGCGTCGCCATTGCCCGCGCCATGATGCAGCAGCCCAAGGTGATCCTCGCCGACGAGCCGATCGCTTCGCTCGACCCACTCAACGCCAAGGTGGTGATGGATTCGTTGCAGGACATCAATCTGCGCGAAGGCATCACCGTCGTCACCAATCTGCACACGCTGGACACTGCCCGCGCCTACTGCAACCGCATCATCGGCATGGCCGCCGGCAAGGTCGTCTTCGACGGCCCGCCGGAAGAGCTCAACCGCGAGGCCGTCCGTCTCGTCTATGGCGCCGACAGCAATGGCGGCGAAATCTCCGAAGCCATCACCTCGACCAGCATCGCCTACAAGCAAAAGATCACTGCATCCGCCGGACCGCTCGAGCCCGCATTCCCGGGATATTGAGTCAAGAAAGAGCGACCTGGATCGCCAGCCCGCGTCAAGGGCACCCGTCAGAATAACCAACGCTACCGGCGCGGGGCCGGAACCCACAGGAGAGATATCCAATGTTCAGGAAGATAGTTTTTAGCGCCGTTTCGGTGCTCGCCATGGCAACCAGCATGGCCCACGCCGCCGATATGAAGGAATTCCGCGTCGGTATCCTTGGCGGCGAGAACGAAACCGACCGGCTGCGCAACTACCAGTGCCTGGCCGACCATCTGAAGGCCGAATTTGGCTTCGAGAAGGTCTCGCTGTTCCCCGCCGCCGACTATGACGGCGTCATCCAGGGCCTGCTCGGCGGAACCCTCGACTTCGCCGAACTCGGCGCTTCCGGCTATGCCAGCGTCGCCCTCAAGGACCCGAAGGCGGTAACCCCGATCCTCACCACCCAGCAGACCGACGGCGCCACCGGCTATTATTCGATCGGCCTGGCGCTCAAGTCTTCCGGCATCACCGACATCAAGTCGGCCAAGGGCAAGAAGCTCGGCTATGCCGATCCGGATTCGACCTCCGGCTATCTGATCCCGCTGACCCAGATCCCGAAGGACACCGGCGCTTCGAACGAAACCTTCTTCGCTTCGACCCAGTTCAATGGCGGCCATGAGAACAACGTCCTGGCCGTGCGCGACGGCAAGGTCGACGTCGCGGTGGACGATTCCTCGGGCATCGGCGATTTCAAGAACGGCTACACCTCCGGCACCTTCCACAAGGAAGTCGCCAAGGGCGCTGTCGACCCGAACGACTTCGTCGAAGTCTGGCGCTCGGGCCTGATCCCGAACGGCCCGCTGGTCGTGCGCACCGCGCTCGGCGACGACATGACCGCCAAGCTGACCGCGTTCTTCACCGCCCTGCCCACCAAGGACAAGGCTTGCTTCGAGGGCGTCGAAGGCGGCGATTTCACGGGCTACGTTCCGGTGAAGGCTGACTTCTACAACGTCATCGTCGAAGCCCGTAAGGCAGCCATCGGCGGCTAACGGCAAAATCAGAAGGGGCGGTGTTGAAAGCACCGCCCTTTCTGTTTGTCCGATCATGACCCTTTCCGTGACAGCCCCCTCCGGCGCCACCCATCAGATGGCCGATGCCTGGCGACGCCAGATATCGCTGCGCCGGCTCTATACGGTGCTCGGCGTCGGTTTGCTGCTTGCCGCGATGTTTGCCAGCATGTGGTTCGCCGACGAAGCCAATGCCGGGCACTTCTTCGACCGCCTGCCGCATATTCTGGACTTCCTGAGCTGGCTGATCCCCAAGGATTGGAACGACGTCTGGCGGGCGCTGTTCGACATTGCCTCGCCGCATGACACCGGCACCCAGGAATTCAACTTTCCGCTCGGCCGCGTCTATGTCTGGGGCGGCTTTTACATCCCTGAATATTTCGAGCTCATGCTGACCACGGTGAACGTGGCCCTGGTCTCGACGTTTGTCGGCTTCACCTTCGCCGTGCCGTTTTCCTTCATCGCGGCGCGCAATCTGACTCCGCATCCGGTGCTGAGGCTCGTCGTCAAGCGCTTCATGGAGCTGCTGCGCGCCTTTCCGGAGATCGTTATTGCCGGCCTCTTCGCCGCCATTGTCTCGACCGGTCCGATCGCTGCCATCATCGCCATCGGCCTGCATTCGATCGGCGCGCTCGGCAAGCTGTTCTACGAGATCAACGAGAACATCGACATGCGCGCCGAGGAAGGCCTGAGGGCGGTCGGCGCAAACTGGTTCGAGCGGGTGCGCTTCGCCGACCTGCCGCAGGTGCTGCCCAACTTCATGTCGTACACGCTGCTCCGCGTCGAGATCAATGTGCGCGCCTCGACCATCATCGGCGCCGTCGGCGGCGGCGGCATCGGCGAGGAATTGAAACTCTCGATCTCACGCGGCTTCGGCGCCAAGACACTGGCCCTGGTGCTGCTCTTGTTCACGACCATCTTCATTATCGACCAGTTCTCCGCCTGGCTGCGCCGCAAGCTGGTCGGCGAACAAGCCTTCCTGATGGGTGCTTAGCCATGATCCCGAAAAGTGGAATCCGGTTTTCGGAAAAGACCATGGCAAAACCAAAGGATAGCGCCCCATCCCGGTTCTATCGGGATGGATCAGGCTCTTGATCATGGCGACGATGACCGCCGACGAAATCCGGTCGATCGAGGAGCGCTACCCGCAAGTGTTCCGGCGGCCGATGTACAAGCGCTTCGCCCCGCTGTTCCTGTTCGTCGGCATCCTGCTTTACCTCATCTATGCCTTGTGGTTCTTCAGCCTGCCGCAAGTGCTGCGGGAATCGCACTGGGAACGACTGCCGCTGTTCCTGACGCAGTGGGTCAGCTATGACCTGCAGCCGGAATTTCGGCTCGACCAGCCCGAAATCACACCGAAATACCCGCGCTTTTCCGCGCTTGGCGAGAACCCGAATCCAGACTGGGTCATCAAGAACGCGGACGGCACCTTCAGCGTCCTGATCGACGGTCCCGGCAAATCCGTCACCTTCGACAAGACCAAGGCGACGATCGTGGCCAATGGCGTGACGGTGCCGGTGTCGCTGACCGGCGGCAAGCCGGTGATCTCGGGCCCGGTGCCGGACTGGATCACCGCGCATGACGACGAGGTGGTGGCCAAGATGGGCTTCGCCGGCGAAGTGCGCGTCACCGTCGACCGCGTCAAGATCCGCAAGCGCTTCCTCGGCTGGGCGAATTTCGTCTTCGACACGCGCTCGCCCTTTTTCGGCAAGTCGGCCAGTGAAGTGGTCTCGCTGATCGTGTCCGGCCCCGAACTCAGGCCGGGCACCTCGAACCTCGCGCTGGCCGGAGACAATATCTGGAACAACGCCCAGTGGCAGCACGGCGACGTCTGGACGAAGTTGTTGCAGACCATCGTCATGGCCTTTCTCGGCACGCTGCTCGGTGGCATCGTCGCCTTTCCCCTAGCCTTCTTCGCCGCCCGCAACATCACGCCGAATGGGCTGCTCAGCCAAGTGCTCAAGCGTTTCTTCGACTTCATGCGTTCGGTAGACATGCTGATCTGGGCGCTGTTCTTCACCCGCGCCTTTGGCCCCGGTCCGCTGGCCGGCAGTGCCGCGATCTTCTTCACCGAGATCGGCACGCTGGGCAAAACCTATTCGGAAAGTCTCGAGAACATCGACGACAAGCCGCGCGAAGGCATCAAGTCGACAGGCGCCAACGGTTTGCTGGTGCAGCGCTATGGCGTGATGCCCGAAGTGATTCCGATCTTCATCAGCCAGACGCTCTACCAGTGGGAATCCAACACCCGCGGCGCCACCATCATCGGCGCCGTCGGCGCCGGCGGCATCGGCCTGAAACTATGGGAAGCGATGCGCACCAACTCCAACTGGGCCAACGTCTTCTACATGGTGCTGCTGACGCTGGCCGTCGTGTTCATCTTCGACAACATATCCAACTTCCTGCGCCGACGGCTGAGCCGGACCATCCACGACTACAACAGGATCCAAGCCGAGCAAAATTAGCGACCGCGGCGCCTCAGGACGCCTTATGCCGCTTTCTTCCACCCATTCCTGATATGCTTGTAGCCGTCGCGATAGACGGCTTCCGGGCTCTCGGAAAAATCGCGCCACACCTTGGTCGCCGCAGCCAGGTCCTTGAGCGAACGGCCGAACGCCTCGATCGTCAGCCAGTCGTCATAACCACTCTTGTGGATGGCGGAAAACGTTTCCTTCCACGGGATATTGCCGCGCCCCGGCACGCCGCGGTCGTTCTCCGAAATATGGATATGGACGACATTCCTGCGGTGTTTTGTATAGGCGCCGATCGGGTCGGCTTCCTCGATGTTGGCATGGAAAGTGTCATACATCGCCTTGATGTGCGGCCGGTCGATGGCATCGATATGCTCGGAGAGATCCGCCATCGTGTTGAGGAGATAGCATTCGAAGCGATTCAGCGCCTCGAGCCCGATGGTGACGTTCCTCTTGCCGGCATGGTCGCCGATCGCGCGTTGCGAAGCGACCGAGCGCTTCTTTTCGGCGGCTGTCGGCCCTGAGCCGGAAAAGGCACCGAGCGTCGAATGCAGCGGTCCGCTCAGCGTGCTGGCGCCGAGCGCGTCGGCGCAGTCGATAGCCCATTTCATATAGTCGACGCCGGCCTTGCGGGTCGCGCCGTCGGCCGCGATCAGGTTCATCGCCGGATCGCCCATGGCTGACACGGCGGTCCGCTCCAGCCCGATACGGTCGAGCAACTCACCCAGTTTCTTGTAGTCGTCGGGCGTGCCGGCGAAGATCGGTATCTCGACGCCATCAAAACCGGTTGCCTTGATGTCGCGGAGCAACGGCTCGTGTTTCTTCGACACCGCCGTCGTCCACAGGAACATGCACATGCCGATCTTCATCGACGCCCCTCCCCAGTGAATTCCCCTCGCCGGTCGAAGCTATAGTTTCGTCCAGGCCCCATTTTTCTTCGACGACTTCACGCAGGCCTCGATGAAGGCCATGCCCTCGACCCCGTCCTGAATGGTCGGAAAGACGACTTCCTTTGCCGGCTTGCCGCCCTTCTTGCGCGCCGCGCGGATGGCGCGCGCGGCCTCCTGGTAGATGTTGGCGAAACCTTCGAGGTAGCCCTCGGGATGGCCCGGCGGAACCCGGCTGACACGCCCTGCCACCGGCAGCGCCCCGGCGCCGTTGCGGGTGATCAGTTGCTTCGGCTGGCCGAAGGGCGTGTACCAGAGATAGTTCGGATCGGCCTGCACCCATTCCAGCCCGCCCTTCGAGCCATAGATGCGCAGCTTCAGCCCGTTTTCATGGCCCGGTGCCACCTGGCTTGCCCAGATCATGCCCTTGGCCGGATGCGTCTTGCCGGCCGGCTTGAAGCGCAGCATGACGTTGACATTGTCGTCGAGCAGCCTCCCCGGCACGAAGGCGTCGAGATCGGCCGAAAGCGAATCGAGCTCCAGTCCCGAGACGAAGCGCGCCAGATTGTAGGCGTGGGTGCCGATGTCGCCGAGCGCGCCGCCTGCGCCCGCCTGCTTGGGATCGCCACGCCACGACGCCTGCTTCTGGCCGGTGGCTGCGAGGTCCTCGGTCAGCCAGTCCTGTGGATACTCGGATTGCACGATGCGGATGTCGCCGAGCACGCCCTTGGCCACCATCTCGCGCGCCTGCCGCACCATCGGATAGGCGGTGTAGTTGTGGGTGAGCACGAACACCTTGCCGGTCTTCTCGACCACGGCGGCCAGCTTCTTGGCCTCTGCAAGGGTCGTCGCCAGCGGCTTGTCGCAGATGACGTGGATGCCGGCCTCGAGGAAGGCCTTGGCCGCCGGCACGTGGACATTGTTGGGGGTGACGATGGCCACCGCCTCGATGCCGTCAGGCCGTTTGGCCTCGGCCTTGGCCATCTCGGCATAGGAGCCGTAGCTGCGGTCCGGGTCGAGCCCGAGTTCGGCGGCCGACGCCTTGGCGCGCGCTGGATCGGATGACAACGCGCCGGCGACCAGCACGAAATCATTGTCCATGCGCGCCGCGATGCGGTGCACCGCGCCGATGAAGGCGCCTTGCCCGCCGCCGACCATGCCATAGCGGATCGGACCGCCTCCCGTTTCCGACTTCGATGCGCCGACCATGTCTTTTCTCCTCGTGTCTGAAATATCCCTGCCCTTGACGGGAGGTCGATCCGCGCAGCGGATCGGGTGGGTCGTAGAGGTAGAGCTCGGTTGAACTGACCTACCCGGGCCCGTCGACCACCCCCCCGAGGGGGAGGGAAAGCCGCGTTAGATCCCCATCATGCCGCGCAGCACTTTCTTGTCGGTGGTGCCGCCGGCAAAGTCGTCGAATGCCTTTTCCGTCACCCGGATGATGTGGTGCTGGATAAATGGTGCGCCCTCTGCCGCGCCGTCTTCCGGGTGCTTCAGGCAGCATTCCCATTCCAGCACCGCCCAGGAATCGTAGTTGTACTGCGTCAGCTTGGAAAAGATGCCGCCAAAATCCACCTGTCCGTCGCCGAGCGAGCGGAAGCGGCCGGCGCGGTTGGTCCAGCTCTGATAGCCGGAATAGACGCCTTGCCTCCCGGTCGGGTTGAACTCGGCGTCCTTGACGTGGAACGCCTTGATGCGCTCGTGATAGATGTCGATGAATTCGAGATAGTCGAGTTGCTGCAGCAGGAAGTGCGACGGATCGTAATTGATGTTGCAGCGCTTGTGGCCCCCAACCGCTTCGAGGAACATCTCGAAGGTGGCGCCGTCGAACACGTCCTCGCCGGGATGGATTTCGTAGCCGACATCGACGCCATTGTCCTCATAGACGTCAAGGATCGGCTTCCAGCGCTTGCCGAGCTCCGAAAAAGCCTCCTCGATCAGGCCGGCTGGCCGTTGCGGCCACGGATAGAGGTAAGGGAAAGCCAGCGCTCCGGAGAAACTCACAGAGGCGTTCAGCCCGAGATTGCGCGAGGCCTTGGCGCCGAACTTCATCTGTTCGACCGCCCATTTCTGACGCGCCTTGGGATTGTTGTGCACCGAAGCCGGCGCAAAGCCATCGAACTGCGCATCATAGGCCGGATGCACCGCCACCAATTGCCCCTGCAGATGCGTCGACAGTTCCGTGATCTCGATGCCGGCGTCGGCACAGATGCCTTTCACCTCGTCGCAATAGGCCTTGGAAGATGCCGCCTTCTTGAGATCGAACAAGCGCGCGTCCCAGGTCGGGATCTGCACGCCCTTGTAACCAAGACCAGCCGCCCATTTGGTGATCGAAGCCAGTGAATTGAACGGCGCGGCGTCACCTGCAAACTGCGCCAGAAACAGTCCAGGGCCCTTCATTGTCGTCGGCATCGGCATCCTCCCTCATTTTCCTCGCGACCGAGCATAGCGCCGATTGGAAGCAGGGCCAGCCACTTTGGTCTTCTCACACGGGCGCTTGTGCGCGCCGCTATTCTGGTATTACCAAATACAAGGATTTGGTCAAGTCTTGTAGTGCATCGCCGGAACCCCTGAGGTAGGCAAAAAAGGGATACATATCTCAATATAATCAATGAAATAATTCGGAGTGAGCGCAGCAGCCCGCCGCTTCTTGCCGTCCATGGGAAATTGCTGTAGACCTCGCTTTAGGCCCAATTGGTCGAACCAGTTTGCGAAAAAAGGCTGGGGATGCCTTGGGGAGGAACCCTTGCGTCGCCTTTCAGCGATGCATGTCGCAGGCGAACCATAAAGACGAATTTGGGAAGGACAGACCATGCACCTTTCGACGCACAACTGGATGCGCGCGGAACCGCTGGAGACGACGCTCAAGCGCATCAAGAAATTCGGCTATGAGTCGATCGAGATTTCCGGCGAGCCCGAGCAGTACAAGACCAAGGAGACGCGGGCGCTGCTGAAGGAGCATGGTATCCGCTGCTGGGGCGCGGTGACCTTGATGCTGGGCGAGCGCAACCTCGCCGCCAAGGACCAGGGCCAGCGCGAGCGTTCCGTGCAGTATGTTAAGGACGTGCTGACGATGATCAGCGAACTCGATGGCGAGATCATCACGCTGGTTCCGGCGACGGTCGGTAAGGTGGTGCCGGATGGCACCGAGGAAGAGGAATGGAAATGGGTTGTCGACGCGACCCGTGAATGCTTCAGCCACGCCAAGAAGGTCGGCGTCAAGATAGCCGTCGAACCGCTCAATCGCTTCGAAACCTATCTGTTCAATCGCGGCGCCCAGGCCCTGGCGCTGGCCGACGCGGTCAGCCCCGAATGCGGCGTCTGCCTCGACGCCTACCACATCCACATGGAGGAATTTAACGTCTATGACGCGATCCGGCAGGTCGGCAAGCGCCTGTTCGACTTCCATGTCGCCGACAACAACCGCTTTGCCGCCGGCCTCGGCCAGATCGACTGGCCGAAGATCGTCGCCACGCTGAAGGAGGTCGGCTACGACGGCGCGCTGACCAACGAGTTCGTCGCCCCGGTCGACCGCACGCCGGCCGCGCCCTATCCCGACATGGTCGAGCGCCATCCGGTCGACATTTCGCCCGAGCAGCTGAAGTTCATCCAGGATCACGGCTCCAGCGTTCTGACCGAGAAATTCTACACCGACCAGATGCGCATCACCGCAGAAACGTTGCTGCCGCTGATCAAGTAGTCGACTGCCTGTTGGGAAATTGCCCTTTCGCCCTGACCGGCGGCAGGGCCGGGAAAGACAATGCGCATCAAGACCGTCCAAGCCTGGTGGATCCGCATCCCGATCGAAGCCGCTCGGCAGCACCGCAGCGACTTCGGTCAGGTGACGACCTTTGACGCCTCCATCCTGCGCATCGAGACCGATGACGGGCTGGTCGGCTGGGGCGAAGGCAAGAATGCCGCCGGCAGCGCCGGCAGCTACGGGGCGCTTGTCCACATGCTGAACCATGAAGTCGGGCCGCAATTGATCGGCCGCGATCCGGCCGACATCGGCGTCATCTGGGAGATGCTTTACAACGGCGTTCGCCATGACAGCGCCGCCCGCGCCGGCCACGCCATGCCGCAACTGGCGCGGCGCGGCATGAGCATAGCGGCCATCAGCGCCGTCGATATCGCGCTCTGGGACATCCTGGGCAAATCACTTGGCGTTCCGGTCTGGCGGCTCCTCGGCGGTCGTAAGCTCGACCGCATGCCGGCCTATGCGTCCGGCGGATGGGCGTCCGCCGACGCCATCGGAGAGCAATTGAAATCGTATGTCGCCAAAGGCGGCTTCAAGGCGCTGAAGATGCGGATCGGCGCCATGGACGGTGCCGCGCATGTCTCCGCCGCCCGCGTCCGTGCCGCACGGCAGGCGCTCGGCCCCGATGTCGAATTGATGGTCGATGCCCACGGCACCTACACGGTGGCTGAAGCCAAGCGCTTCATCCACCTCGTCGACGATCTGGACCTCGCCTGGTTCGAGGAGCCGATCATCGCCGACGACAAGCCAGGGATGGCTGAAGTGCGGGCAAGCGGCGCCGTTCCGATCGCCACCGGCGAAAGTGAGGCGACGCGCTATGCCTTTCGCGACCTTGCCGTGCTGAAAGCCGCCGACATCTTCCAGCCCGATCCGGCCTTCTGCGGCGGCATCAGCGAAGCGATGAAGATCGGCACCATAGCCAGCGCCTTCAACCTGCGCTTTGCGCCGCATCTGTGGGCCGGCGCGCYCTGCTTCTTCGCCGGACTGCACATCTGTGCTGCTTCGCCGGCTAGTTTCACCGTCGAATATTCGCTCGGCGCCAACCCGATGATCCATGATCTCATCGAAGAGACTGTCGAAGCCAAGGACGGTATGATAGCGATCCCGGAAAAGCCGGGTCTGGGGTTCACCATTTCGGAGCGGTTCCTGGAGGCGCACGCGCAACGCGATTGACAATGAAAGAAAAGAACCTTCTCGCGGAACTCGCTGCCTACCTGTTCYCCCATTCGGACAAGGAGACCGGCCGAACGCCGTCGGAACGTGAGCTGGCGGAGCAGTTCGGCGTCAGCCGCGGCCAGATCCGCGAGGCGCTCGCCATCCTCGAAGCCATGCGCATCGTCGAGCGCAGGGCCAAGTCCGGCATCTACATCGACACCAAGCAGGCCAGCGTCGAGGCGATGGCGCTGTTCGCGCGCGCCGGCCTGCCGCTCGATCCAATCCAGATCTACGAGACGGTCGAATTGCGCAAGATCCATGAGATCAAGGCGGCCGAGCTTGCCTGTTCGCGCGCCACCGAAGAGAATTTCGAGCGTCTGCGCGAGATCCTGAAAGCTTCGGAAGAGCGCATCGCCGCAGGCGAGGGCCTGGCCAAGGAAGACCGCGAATTCCACCTTGAGATCGTACGCGCGACCAAGAACAGCGTTTTCCACAATGTCTGCAGCGTCTACTACATGATGGGCGAGCAGCGCCTGCCGATCTATTTCAACGATCCCGAGCGCAGCGTGCGCTCGCATGCCGAGCACATCCAGATCTACGAGGCGCTTCTGCGCCGCGACGGCAATCTCGCCCAGGCGCTGATGAGCGCTCATCTGCAGGGCGCCGAGAGCTACTGGAAGGGCCTGATCGAGGGCCATGGCGAGGAACCTCAAAGCCCGACGCTCGAAAGAGCCTGACCGACATGGCCCGCATCCTCACCACACACCCCCTGCATCCGCGCGCCTCTGCCATGCTGGCCGGCGCCGGCGAGCTTGTTGTCGCTTCTGCTCTCGACCCCGCGACGCTGGCTGCCGAGGCGAAAAACGCTGACATCGTCATCGTGCGCGCGCACCTGCCGCCACAGCTCTTCGAGGGTGCCACGAAGCTGAGGGCGGCAATCCGCCATGGCGCCGGGCTCGATATGATCCCGATGGAAGCGGCATTCGCGGCCGGCGTGCTGGTGGCGAATGTGCCGGCGGTCAACGCGCGCTCGGTTGCCGAACACGTCATGTTTGCAGCACTTGCCCTGCTTCGCCGCTTCCGCATCGTCGATCGCGACTTGCGCGCGAAAGGCTGGCTCGCCGGCCGCGAGCACGCCAATTCCAACAGCGAACTTGCCGGCAAGACGATCGGCATCGTCGGCCTTGGCGCCGTTGGCCAAGCCGTCGGCCATATCGCGGCGCATGGTTTCGACCTGAAGGTGGTGGCAACGACGCGCAGCATGCAGCCGGCGCCGGAGAAAGTCGGCTTCCTGTCCATCGACGCCCTGGTCGAGCAGAGCGACATCATCGTTCTGTGCTGTCCGTTGACGCCGGAGACGCGCGGCTTGATCAATCGCGAGCGGATCGCCCGCATGAAGCCCAATGCGCTGCTGATCAACGTATCGCGCGGACCGGTCGTCGATGACGACGCCCTGATCGAAGCCTTGCAGAAACGCCGCATCGGCGGTGCTGCACTCGATGTGTTTTCGACGCAGCCGCTGCCRCCAGATCATTCCTATTTCAGCTTCGACAATGTCATCATCACCCCGCACATGGCCGGGATCACCGAGGAATCGATGATGCRCATGGGCGTCGGCGCGGCCGGTGAAGCCTTGCTGGTGCTGGCCAACAAACTGCCGGTCAACCTGCGCAACCCCGAAGTGGTCGATCACTACCGCCGGCGGTTTCCTGCGAGCGTGTAACGCATCGCCGTTTCGCCTCATTTTCTGGCGAGGCTCGCTGCCATGTCCAGTCTTCGCTCCGCGCTGTTGTTTGTTGCCACCGCTTCGACAGCCGGAGTGCCGTCGCTTGCCGCTGCGGAGAGCAGCTATGTCTACTGCGACAACGGGCTGCGCTGCTTCAAGGCACCCTGCCCGTCGAACAGCGCGCTCGACCTTGCCACCGGCACGATCATCAAGGGCGTGTCGATCGACAGTAGCGGATTGCCGCAGGCCGACAAGGCGATAACGGACCTTTCAGACGCGCTTTACGCCGGAAAGATCGTCGTCAGGGGATCGATCGAGCATCGCACGCAGACCATCACCGGCAAGGAGTACAGCCTGCCCTGGCTGGTTGCGACCGGCATCGTACGCACCGCCAAGGAAAGCGAACGCAAGCACTGTTCGTCGCACTGATACTCCGCGTCGATCAAGCGCCAAGCAGCGACTCTATTTCAGCGGCGATGCGCAGCAGACGCCGGTCTTGGCCGTTGCGCGCCACCAGCATCAATCCTGCCGGGCGCACCATGCCCGGCATCGGCAGCGAGATCGCACAAAGGTCGAACTGGTTGGCAACCTGCGTGTTGCGCAGCAGTAGGCCTTCGGTGCGGTCGCGCAGTTCGGCATCGTCGACCATCGAAACGATGGTCGGCGCCGTCACCGGTGTGGTCGGTAGGGCCAGCATATCGACCGATGCCAGCCGCTCGTCCATGGCGGCCGCGAGCGCGGCGCGACGACGCATTGTCCTGATGTAAACTGGCGTCGGCAGCACAGCTGCCCGCGACAAAGGCCCGCTGACATGTGGGTCGACCGGCACCGATGCCCCCGTCGCCAACCAGTCGGCATGGATCTCCGCCCCTTCCATGGCAGCGATCGAACCGCGCTTGGTTGCCGCGCGCATCTCTCCAAGCAGATCGTCTATCGACAGATCCGCCACCCCTGCACCCGCCAGTTCGACCTTGCGAAGGCATCGATCGAACGCGGTCGCCACCTCGCCTTGCGTTTCTTCGAATAGGACGCCGCGCGGGATGCCTATGCGAAGCCCTACAAGGGAAATCGACGTCAGCGCAGCCGCTTCCTCGCCGGCCATCACGGCGTCGGCGACGGCGCACTGGGCGACGGTTCGGGCAAGCGGCCCGATCGAGTCCAGCGTGCCGGACAACGGGAAAGCGCCGGTGAGAGGCACCCGCCTAGCGGTCGGCTTGAAGCCGACGACACCGTTGAGCGATGCCGGAATGCGTATCGAACCACCGGTGTCGGAACCGATGGAGATTTCGCTCGTCCCCTCGCCGACGGAAACGCCGGCACCCGAGGAGGAACCACCAGGAATGAGGCTGGGATCGGTGGCATTCCCGGGCGTGCCGTAATGCTGATTGTCACCGATCGCGGTGAACGCGAATTCGGTCATGTTGGTCTTGCCGACGATCACCGCGCCGGCCTGCCGCAACCGGCCAACGATGGCGGCGTCGCGCAGCGCAGGTGCAGCGGTCCTGAGCATGAGCGAGCCGGCCGTGGTAGGTTCGCCTGCGACATCGAACAGATCCTTGATCGAGACAATGGTGCCGTCGAGCGGCCCCAGCGTCACACCGGTTCGTTTGCGGGCATCGCTGGCGTCAGCCGCGGCGCGCGCGGCCTCGGCATAGAGCTTCGTGAACACGTGTTCTTCGCCGGCACGGGCGGCGAGGCGCGCGAGGATGGTTTCGAGATAATCGCGGGCTGATTGCATTTCAGTGTCGGACTCCGGACGCCTTGAACGTCTTGAATGTAGCGGCCGGCACATGGCCTGCCGAGACTTTATCCGACACAGGCGGTTTTGCACCCCGTCGAACACGAGGAAAGCATCCGATGCTCTACAAAGGCAGTTGTCACTGCGGCAAGGTCGCCTTCGAGTTCGAAGCCGAACTGACCGGCGCCGTGCGGTGCAATTGCTCGATCTGCTCGCGCAAGGGCGCCCTGTTGTGTGCCATCCCGCACGAGACCTTGCAGGTGCTGGCCTGGGGCGATGACTTGGGCATCTACACATTCAGTAACCACGCCATCGCGCACCGCTTCTGCCGCACCTGTGGAGTCCACCCCTTCGCTGAGGATGTCGGCGAAGGCCGTGAACGCAGCGCCTACGTCAACATGCATTGCGTTGCGGATTTTAACCCTTCGACCTTGCCAGTCTTCGACTTCGATGGCCGCTCGGTCTGAATCTATCTCCCGTCGCATCGGCAAGGTTCGCTTTGTCGCTTGCCGCATAACAGCATCGGCCCGAAACCGGGATGGTTCGTGGGCCGATGCCTGGCGTCAGGAAGTCATCGCCAAATGGTGAGTCCGACGGCTAGTTGACCTGCTTCGGACCGCGCAGGAACACCACGATCGCCGCCAACAATGTCGCCGTGCCGCAATAGGCGAAGGCGCTTGCCACGCCGGCATGGTCGACCAGCAGGCCACCGAAGACAGCACCGAGCGCAATCGCCACCTGGAACGTCGCCACCATCAGCCCGCCGGCGCTTTCTGCCTGATCGGGCGCGGCCCGCACCAGCCAGCTCTGCAGCCCGACCGGCACCGCGCCGAAGGCAAAGCCCCACGCCGCAACCGCGGCGGCAGCGACCATGGGCGAGGCACCGAAAACCAGCATCGAGGCAGCCGCCGCCGCAATCAGCAAGGGCGCCAGTGCAACGGCTGCCTTGAGGTTGCGTTCGGCCAGGATGCCGCCGGCGACATTGCCGAAGAAGCCACCAATGCCATAGGCCAGAAGCACCAGCGAGATTGTCTCGATGTCGAGCACGGGGACCTTCTCGAGGAAAGGCCGCACGTAGGTGAAGCCGGCAAAGTGTCCCGAGGCAATGAGCAGCACGACCAGCAGTGCCACCCTGATGGAGGGGCGCTCGAGCACATCGAGCAAGGTACGGAAGCTTGCCACGCCCACGGGTGGCAGCTTCGGAATGGTGGCCACCTGCACCAGCAGCGCCAGGGCGCCGACGACAGTGGCGATCATGAAGGCGGTCCGCCAGCCCCAGATGTCACCGACATAGGCGCCGACCGGTGCTGCGCACACCGTCGCCAGCGAAACGCCGGTCAGGATGATCGACATGGCGCGCGGCATCAGCCGCATCGGCACCAGCCGCAGCGCCATCGCCGCCGACATCGCCCAGAAGCCGCCGAGTGCTACGCCGAGCACGACGCGGGCAATCAGAAGCACGGTAAGCGATGACGCGAAGGTGGCCAGAAGGTTGGAGAGGATCAGGAACATCGTCAGCATCCACATCACCAGCCTGCGGTCCATGCGCCTGGTGATGATGGCCATGGTCGGGGCGGCAATGGCGCCGACGATGGCGGTCGCCGTCACCGCTTGTCCGGCCACGCCTTCGGTGACGCCGAGGTCGCGCGCCATTGGCGTCAGCAGGCTGGCCGGYAGGAACTCGGCGGTAACGAGGCCGAAAACACCAAGCGCCAGCGAGACCACGGCGCCCCATGCCGGCTCGGTTCGTTCATCAGAGTCTGCAGGATTCAGAAGTGTGGCGTCGATGACGCCTGTCGCGGGTTCGGCCATGGTCAGTCTCCGATCTGTTTGCAGCGCCACATAGGGAACGACCGACCGGGGCTCCACCCGTTACATGCCTTGCCATCTCGGCTTGGCTATGTGGCCGGTCTTCGATCTTGTTTGCAGCGCAGCATTTGGCTGCAACGCAACATAGGGAGTGACCGCCTGGAGTTTCCATGCTAGAAACCCCATTATGTTTGACCATTCGTCCAAAATCCCGATCACGGGCGACCCGCTGACAGACATATTGCGCGGGCTGCGTCTCGATGGCGTCGAATATGGTCGCTGCGAAATGAAGGAGCCGTGGGGCATCCAGTTCCCGGCTCAACCCGGGGCGCGGTTTCATTTCATCGGCCGAAGAGGTTGCTGGCTGAAGCAGCCGTCCGGCGAATGGGTGGAGCTGAATGCCGGCGATGCGGTGCTGCTGCCGCGGGGTGCGGCGCATGTGCTGGCCAGCGAACCCGGCGCCCAGGCCTGGCCGATCCACGGCTACGAACTCGAAGAGGTCTGCAAGGACGTCTACTGCACGTCGAACGCGGAGATGTGCGGCAAGGACTGCCAACCGGGAACGCTGCTGTTCTGCGCCAGCATGTATTTCAACCTCAATGGCTTGCATCCCTTGCTCGGCATGATGCCGGACGTGATGCGCACGCATGAGCTGGAAGCCTACGAACCGGGGATACCGCATTTGCTGGACTCGATGGCACGCGAAGTGACGATGGAGCGCGTCGGCTCCGGCGGTATCATGGCGCGGCTGGCTGACGTGCTTGCCGCCACCGTCATCCGCTCATGGGTCGAACGCGGTTGCGGCGACTCGTCCGGCTGGATCGCGGCGGTCAGGGACCGCGAGATCGGGCGCGTGCTGGCCGCCATCCATCTCGAACCGAACCACGACTGGACTGTCGAGTCGCTGGCCAGGATGATGGGCGCCTCGCGGTCGGGATTTGCCGAGCGGTTCGCCACCATCGTTGGAGAAACGCCGGCTAAATATGTCACCCAGGTCAGAATGCACCAGGCGCGGCAGTGGCTGGTCCGCGACCGGATGAAGATCTCCGTCGTTGCCGCGCGTCTCGGCTATGAATCGGATGCCGCCTTCAGCCGTGCCTTCAAGCGCGTCATTGGCTCGGCGCCCAGCCATCTTCGCGCCGAAGAGCAGGGTCCTGCTGATCAACGACACGCCATATGAGACTTACCTGCCGAAATAAGCGAGGTCGCGGCCTATGACGCATGGCGCAAATTGACGCCGCTGCCCTTGTCGAACAGCACCACCTTGTCGGGGTTCCAGGCAAAGCGCACCGGCTGCTCGATCGCCACATCGGTCCTGGCCGGCACCGTGGCGCGCAGCATCGCGTCGCCGACGCGCAGCGTCAGGATCTTTTCGACGCCATGGTTCTCGACGTCGTGGACGTGCGCCTCGGCCGGCGCGCCGCTCTCGAGGTAGACATCCTCGGGCCGAATGCCGAAGACGAGCGGGCGGCCATCGGTCGCCGCATTCGCCTTGGCTCCCCCTGAAAAGGCAGTTCGAAATTCAGCGGCGCCTTCACCGCGCGGCCGTTCACCAGCTTGCCGTCGATGAGGTTCATCGGCGGCGAGCCGACGAAGCTCGCCACATAGGTGTCGCGCGGATTGTTGTAGATCTCATACGGCGTGCCGGTCTGGACGATGCGGCCATGGTTGAGCACGCCGACCTTGTCGCCCATCGACATCGCCTCGATCTGGTCGTGCGTAACGAACAGGAAGGTGGCGCCAAGCTGCATCTGCAGGTTCTTGAGTTCAGTGCGCAGCGCCTCGCGCAGTTTGGCATCGAGCGCCGACAGCGGTTCGTCCATCAGGCACACGTGCGGCTTGCGCACGATGGCGCGGCCGATGGAGACGCGCTGCATCTCGGCCGCCCGAAAGCCGGTCGGTCTTGCGGTCGAGCAAATGTTCGATCCGCAGCGTCCTGGCGGCGCGGTCGACGCGGTCCTTGATCTCGGCATCGGGTCCTCCGGTCAAGCCGGAGGATGACGGCGTGAGAGTTGAGAGGGCGACGCGCACCGACCGGCGCGGACCGGCGCGAGCGCGACCTGCCGGATAGCGTCAGCTGCTGATCATCGCGCTGTCTTGTTGAGAGCGGTGACGACCAGCGCGAGAATCACCGCCGCGGCGGCGATTTCCCACACGAAAGCCTGCTTGTAGAAAGGTGGCGTGGCCAGCTGCGCCTTGCCGGCGAGAGTGTTGGGGTCCGGTGGATTGAGGAAGAAGACGCCGTAGAGATGCGCCGCCGTGATCGAAACCAGCAGCACAATGCAGAAGACCAGCGCCACGACCAGCGCTACGGTCACCACACTGCGCACCTTGACGCCCGGCTGGGCCAACGGCAGCAGGTTGTTGATGAGTCCGGCAAGCACCACGAGACCGCTGCCGACCGCGTACAGGCCGATGGAAAAGGGTTGGAAGATCAGCACCAGCGCCATGACGCCGAGGCCAATGATGAAGACCTCGAGGCAGTACGCGCCGGCCCGGCTCATGCCGGAAGAACGTTCGCTCATGACCGCACCGCCTTTCCGGCGCCATCGAAGACATGGGTTTGCTTGGGATCGGGGCGTAGATTCAGCGCCTCGCCGACCTTGACCCGCTGGCTTCTCGTCACCACGACGCGGATGTCGGCGCCTGCCGCCGTGCGGGCATGAATAAGGGTTTCGGCGCCCATGGGCTCGATGAGCTCGGCCCGGGCGGAGATGGTGCCACGGTCCCCCGTATCGGTCGCGGTGAAGGCGCGGGGGCGGACACCGATCGTCACCTTGCCGGGCTGCAGGCGCGCAACCGCCGCGTCCGTGCGGATCGCCAGATTAATGCCGGCCACGGCCATCTCCGCCGTGCCATCGGCGAAGGTCTTGAGGTCGGCCTCGAGAAGATTCATCTGCGGCGTGCCGATGAAGCTCGCCACGAAAGCATTGGCGGGCTTGGCAAAAACCTCGTGCGGTGAGCCGACTTGCTCGATCAGGCCGTCCTTCATGATGGCGATGCGGTCGGCCATGGTGAGCGCTTCGAGCTGGTCATGGGTCACGATCACGGTCGCTTTGGAGAGGCCCTGCAGCACTTCCTTGATCTGGCCACGCATGCTCTGGCGCAGTTCGACATCGAGACGCGACAAGGGCTCGTCGAAGAGGAAGCAATTGGGGTCGCGGACGATGGCGCGGGCCATGGCGGCGCGCTGCTTTTCGCCCTCGGATATCTGGTTCGGCAGCCGGTCGAGAACGTGCTCCAAGTGGAGGATCGCGGCGACGCGGTTGACGCGGGCAGTCCGCTCAGCCCTGGAAATGCCGTCATGATAGAGCGGGAAGGCGATGTTCTCGCCGATCGATGCCGACGGGTAGAGCGCGTAGAACTGGAACACCATGGCGATGTCGCGCTTTTCGGGCGGCAGGTTGTTCATCACCTTGCCGGCGATGACGACCTCGCCGTCAGTGACGCTTTCCAGCCCGGCGATGACGCGCAGGGTCGTCGTCTTGCCACAGCCGGACGGGCCGAGAAGGCAGACGACCTCACCGGCGGCCACCGACAGGTCAACGTCCTTGACCGCGGTGAAGGAGCCGAAACGCTTGGTGACTTTGCGGAGTTCGATGGTTGACATTTCAGCGCTTCACGGTGCCGAAGGTAACGCCGCGCAACAGATGGTTTTGCAAGAAGAAGGTGACCAGAAAGACTGGGACGAGGAACAGGGTTTCGATGGCGGCAAGCAAAGTCCAGTCGGTGCCGCGTCCACCCGACGACACGGCCTGGTTCATGGCGACCGGGACCGTTCTCGTGTCGGGCCCCGAGAGCAACAGGGCGAAGAGGAACTCGTTCCAGGTGAGGATCAGGCCGAACACGAACGTAGCGGCGAGCCCGGCAATGACCTGGGGCAGGCAAATCTTGAAGAACACCCGCATTCCGGACGATCCGTCGATGCGGGCGGCATCCTCGACGTCTGGCGACAATTCATCGAAGAAGCTCTTCATCATCCAGATGGTGAAGGCCAGGTTGAAGGCGGTGTAGAGCATGATGATGCCGAGATACGAGCCCGACAGGCCCACTACGCGGAACATCAGGATCACCGGAATGATCACCACAATCGCCGGCAGCATGCGCGTGGTCAGGATGATGAACAGGTAGGTGTCATTGCCTTTCAGCGGATAGCGCGAGAAGCCGAAGGCCGCCAGGGTGCCGATGACCAGCGCCAGCAGCACCGACGCCGAGGCGATGAAGATCGAGTTGAAGAAATAACGGTCGAATCCTGTCGCTTCCGGGGCACCGTCCGGCGTCATCGAGCGGGAAAAGACGGACCCAAAATTTTCGAGCGTGGGCTTGAATACAAAATGGTCCGGAATCAAGCCGAACAGCGACGTGGGCGACAGCGTCGGAGGCACCAGGAGCGCGTCGCCCTGCGGTTTGAAGGCGGTGAATATGATGAACAGCACCGGCAGAAAATAGATAAAGGCGACGACGGCCACGGCGAGCGTCCGCCCCCAGCCGGCCTTGTCTACTCCGCTGGCCCTGCCGAAGCCGAGCTTTCCCAATATCGATTCGGCCACGGGTCAGGCTCCCTTCGTACGGCGGTTTGCGAGGTACAGGTAGAGGTTGGTGAGAACGATCACCATGAACAGCATCAGATAGGAGATCGCCGCGCCCTCACTCGTCTTGTTCTGCTCGTTGGCGATGCGGATCAAGTGATAGGAGATCGTCAGTGTGTCGTTGCCGCCCTTGGTGAGGAGGATGACGAGATCCGCCAGCTTGAATGCCTCGATGGTGCGGAAGAGAAGGGCCAACATCAGAAGGCCGCGGATGTAGGGGAAGGTGATCATCCAGAATTGCCGCCAGCTGGAAATACGGTCGATGGCAGCGGCCTCGTAAAGGTATTTCGGCACCGAGACGAGGCCCGCCAGCACAAGGAGCATGACGAAGGGCGACCACATCCATGCGTCGGCGAAAACGATTCCCGCCACGGCACCGACTTTGTTGCTCATCAGGATGAACTGGTTGCCGGAGATGGAATTGATGACGTAGCTGAGAATCCCGAATGTCGGGTCATAGTAGTAGGTGAAGAACACGCCAGAGGCGACAACCGAAAGCATCATCGGTGTCAGCACCAGGATCAACAAATACTTGCGCAGCGGAAATTGCTTGGCGAACAGGATGGCCAGCAGAAAGCCGACGATCATCTGCGCGGAGACGGTGAACACGACGAACATGGCGGTATTGATCAGCGCGCCCCAAGTCGCGTGAGCAGCGAGATCGTTGGTAAGGATCCGGACGTAGTTCCCGAGTCCGACGAAGCGGATCGTCTGCTGGTTTGCCTGGTAGGCGAAGAACGAAAGGCCCAGCGACCACAGCAGGGGGAAGATATTCATCACAAACAGAACGGCGATTGCCGGAGCGACCAGCAGGGCGCCGAAGTAGTGGCGGCGATACGCGTTGACGGTAAATGCGGCCGCGACCAACGCCGCCGCGGCGCCCACCACCCAGAAGGAGACAGCCGCCGGCAAGCCCGCCATTGATATGGCCGACACGACGACAGCGACAGCGATGGCGAGTTTCCAGTTGTGGGCAACAACCGCGGTAAGGCGTGGTGTCAGCAGCGTGCTTGAAACAGCGGTCATGAGAGTCCGAAATATGGAGCGCCTGACGTGGCAATGATGGGGAGCGGCTTTTGCCCGCTCCCCGCAGCTATGTTGGAAGGTTACTGGATAAGGCCAGCGTTCTTCAGGAGGTCCTCCTGGAACTTGGCGATGTTATCCAGGGTGGTCTTGGCGTCCTGCTTGCCAGTGATGGCTAGGTCGTACTGATCCTGCTGCTGGGTGAGCAGTTCGAAGAACTGCGGCACGTGCCACATGTCCTTCTGCCAGTCGAGCGAGTTCGCCCAGGCGCGGTCCCACGGACGATAGGTCACGTATTTCGGATCGCTGTAGACCGACTTGATCGCGGACTGGCCGCCGGCGGCGGCGAACTGGTGCTGGATATCGGGCGAGAGCCACCACTTCACGAAGCCCACCGCTTCCTTGATTTGCTCAGGCGTCGTCCAGGTGGTGAGAACGAAAGGCTGTCCGCCGATCTGTGACGTACGATTCACCTTTCCGTCGGGGCCGCGCAGGCCTGGCGCCAATCCGAACACCAGCTTGTCGGCAACCTTCGACGTCTTGGGATCGAGCGAGGCTTCGCCGAGACCGATCCAGTCGATGTTCATGGCCACCTTGCCTTCACGGAACAACTGGTCCGAGACGAAGATGTCCATGGTGCCGGTCTTGACCACCGGCGGCATGTACTTCAGCAATTTGAGGAAATGCTCCATGCCCTCGATGGACTTCGGGGAGTTTACGACGCCTTCGGCATGTCCGGTCGGGGCCTTGGTTTCATCCCAGATGCCGCCGCCATGCTCCCAGACGAACGTGTGGACCGAGCTCGTCGAGAAGTCGTAGCCTTTGCCTGCCTGATAGGCGATGCCGTAGAAATCGTCATCGAGCACCTGGCCGGCGAGCTTGTCGCCCTTCTTGCGCTGGAAGAATTCGCCAACATGCTCGAACGTGTTCCAGTCCATGGCGTCGATTTCTTCGCCGGTGCAGGGCAGCTTCTCATTGTACTTCGCCTTGAAGGCGGCCTGCTCGTCGTCGTTGCAGAGCACGTCCTTGCGGCCGTAGGTGACCAGCACGTCCGGGAACTGCGGGAAGCCGTAGTAGTTCGGCGTGCTGTTGGGATAGGTCGAGTAGGCGTTGAGCACGGCGGGATGCATCGACTCCATCGCCGCCTTGAGTTCCGGGTCGGCATCGATGAGATCGTTGATCTTGCGGAAGTAGCCGCCTTCGACGAAGGCGCCGAGCCACTGCGAGTCCGACACGATGAAGTTGTACTTCTTTTCGCCCGAGGTCAACGAGGCGTTGACGCGGGTGTAGAAATCCGGCCACGGAATGAAGTCGACATCGAGCTTCACGGTATTGCCAGACTTGGGCTTGTACTGCTCGTCGAAGAACTTCTTCATAATGCGGGTCGGGGGCCAATCCGGCACCGCCATCGTCAACGTCACTTCTTCGGCAGAGGCATAGGTCACGCCTCCCACCAGTAGCGTGGCAGCGAAGCTTGCGGCTGTCGCTAGCCCTTTCACTTTGGTCATCGCCGTCATTCGCGTTTCCTCCCTTGGTTAACCGGATTGCTTCTCGCCGTTCGCGTCAGGTCATTGCCTGGCCGCTCACGGCGCGGAAGACGTGGATTTTCCTGTTATCGATGGCGATCGATGCCGAATCGCCGGTCCTGATGCTGGCGGCGATCGCTTCCGGCAGCACCATGCGCAACATCTCGCCGCCGGCCTCGACCGAGACGATCGTGATGTCGCCGAGCGGTTCGACCAGATGCACCTTCGAGGCAACCCCGGCTTCGCCCTTGGCGGCGAGCCGAATGTCGCTCGGGCGAATGCCGATCAGCGCGGCCTCGCCGGCATCGGCAGTCTTTGGCGCCGTCGCCGGAACCAGTGTCCCGAGCGGCGTGTCGAAAGACCTGGTGTCGGCGCGCACCGAGGCCGTGAACAGATTCATGTGCGGCGAGCCGATCTTGCTGGCGACATAGGTATGGATCGGCTGTTCGTAAAGCTCGTCCGGCGTGCCGATCTGGACGATGCCGCCATCGCGCATGACGGCGATCGTCTCGCCCGTCTCGCCC